>JAFGDT010000080.1 GCA_016931965.1 bacterium
CTCCTAAGGCTTTGTTACTTCTGTCGTAAAATAAGAAATCCTGAATATGATTCAAAATCATTATTTTTGCCAAAGTTCAGTTATTAACAATGAGATACTCATCCAAGTTGAAATAGATCTCATATTGACAATCATTGTCTTATACCATAAAAAAACCTCCTTTACAAATTTCCACCAGGAGGTAAAGATCATGTTCGGACAGGCTTAATCTCTGCACATTGAATGAACCTTTTAACCCCTTATTTATACCTATGATTCCATATGAATATATCAAACATTTTTTTTAAAACAAAATTACAAATGTGTAATGCAATGATGGCTCATAAAAAAGGCGTATTGTGGATTTCAGAGGCCATTACATAGCAGAAATCATAAAATAAAACGCCCCGGATCGGTAATGCCAGGGCGTTCAAATCCTCAATAGAAAGAAGGTGGTCGAATTAGACGAGTTTATCGAGCTCCTCTACAGAGACTGCCGGAGAGGTGGTAAACGATATACCCGACAATTTACTCAAAGTGATCGAGGCTTCAAGCGCTTTTTCTGTGCCGGGCAAATCAACAACAAAAAGCAGATCATGCTCTCCGAGCAGGGCGTACATGGATTTGACCTCGCCACCCAGTTTTTTAATGAGACTGACTGCATCTTTGGTGCGTTTCGCACTGATTTTTTGGATGGATCCTGATGAATATTTTCCAAACATGATAAATGTCGCCATGACGATACCTCCTTTTCAGTTTAAAAAAATCATTTTGGTTCCTGTCGAAACCCTGTTCCATCTTCATCAATGAATCATCTCGAAGAAATATCTCCTCATATAATAAATGAGACCGACTGGCACGCATGAATTCGCATACCAGTACCAAACATGTGTAACAGACTTGTTGAGAGTTTTACAATTAGAAATAATGATGCGGAGCATACCTTATCACCCCCAACTGCAAAAAAGGTGCAAATGAGATAACGGGGTTGTTTTAAAACACGACCAAATGGATCAATGTATTATTTATAAAATCTTTCGATCAATGTCAAGAATAAAATAGAGGACGGAATAGAGATCCCTCGGGCAGGATAAATATTTCAAAATCGATTTCATTATGGAAGGAGTCCTGAATGAAAACGCAATGCAGATAAATTGCAGGGCGACAAATCTTCTTCTATCTGATATATCTTTTTCTAACAGTTCTGAATTTGAATACGATAAAGGTCCTATTTTATTAACAACATTGACCGCGTACACGAAAACGTCGGCGTTGTCAGCCGATAGAAATAGAGACCGGTCGGCAGGTCAGCAGCATTCAGGAGAACAGCGTGTTCTCCTCCATCGAGCCAGCGATTAACCAGAACCGCCATTTCATGACCCAAAACATCAAAAACCTTCAATGTTACATATTCCCGTTGGGAGAGTGAGAACCAAATCATGGATGACTGATTAAAGGGATTTGGATAATTCTGGTAGAGAACATTTGTCTCTGGTAAACCGATCCATTTTCCCTGATCAACGTCCGTTGATCCATCGATCATATAAGGCTGAATCCACGCCGTCTGATTCGAGGGATTGCTGATTTCCGCCCGGACGTACCCTTCATCTCCCTGTATCATATAAGTGGCTTCCGCTTCGGTAATTGTGGATAGAATTGCGCCTTCACTGCCGATGAACCGAATCGAAGTACCGTTACGGCTTCTGACCGTGATTTGGTCAGGCGCATACACAATGCTTTCCAGAACAACACCATTACTCGCATAAAAATCTCCATTCCGGATGGCATGGATCAGCGTATCCGGATGGAGGCCGGAAGCATAAACACAAATCCATCCACGGCCCTGATCGCTCTTTTTGTGAGAGTCATCGCAGGCAACACCGTACATCAACCTGCCCGTGGTCAGCACACTGTCCCATAAAGATGTATCGTAATCAGTCGGCGAATCGATCCCTGCATTATAAATCTCAACATGGTATAAGTTTTCTTTCATATCGTCAATAATCTGTTTGGCCGTAACGGGCATGATGGACCATCTCGGGTGATTGAGAAAAGCAACACCCCCTTGGCCAACGATTGTATTGATTAATTGCTGATGGGATACGCCAATGCCGAGAATTTGCTTTTGTATGCCAAGCGCTGTAAAATGGGCTCCATAATCCATTAAATAGATTCCAATCTCTGAACCGCTGATAACGGTAAAATTTTCCGAAGACAGTCCGCTGGCATCCCAGAAGTGCTCATGATCGGTAAACACAAGAAAATCATAGCCTCTCGCTTTGTAGTCTGAAACAACCCTTTCCGCCGTATACGAAAAATTAAAAACATCGATACTTCGGGGAAAGCAATGTGTGTGCGTGTTGCCCTTATAGAACCGTTTCTGTGCAAAAGAAAAGCAAGTTATGATAAAAAGAAAAAAGATGACTGTCCTTTTTTTCAAAGTGACATCTCCTGACCTGTATGGGCATGGTCAGACCAAGCAGAGGAACGATCAACTTTCTGCTCGGTTCAAAATCAACCTGCCCAGAATAATGCCCAAGATACCACTGGCGATATCCATATAGGTATCCGTCATGCGCCATCAGCGTATCGGATCCTGTAGACTCCAGTCCAGCATCTCCCAGATCTCGATCCCGAATACAAATCCCACAGCCCATTCGATTTTGATCCCGCTGTAGCGGACAAGTAAAAGAAAACCAATGACATGCATGACCCATGAAATCCAGTGCGTATGAAGAATATAATGGATAATGTGAATCATAATATGTTCGGATTGCTGGGATAGAACATTGCCCTATCCTTACAGATGATGTTATAATGCTGCCCTTGCCCGATTTTTTTTTGACGATTATATTTACAAAATCTTTCAAATAATGTCAATGAATAAAAAACATAACTGCCGGAATGGATGAGCCTGACCGACCCACAAATTTATTATGAATCACACAGCGACTTTCTTAGAAGAAAGTCGCCAAAGAACCCGCCTTTTTGCAAGCTTCGTAAAGGATGTTTGAGGTGTTTCAACCCGGTTCATTATTTCCCTACCCCATTTCCCATTCGCACGATTTCAGCAAAAAAGATGCTGAAATCGAACGCCCACCACTTGAATAATGATACCAATCGATCGCTGCAAAAAGGCAAAAAAAGAGATGCCATGTCTGCGAAAGGAGGAATCCAAGTTTTGATCGCATGGGATATCCCTCCCGGACGTTTTATTGAATAAGACCGTCCATCTCGGAATAATAAACCATCACAACCAGAATGGATATATTGGTCTATCAAGTCCTGGTCAATCAAAACAAATAAGCATATTTATTTTCGATTTAAAATAGATTGACAAATATGAAAAGATTTTCTACCTTTTAACGATTATTCCGATTTCAAGTGATCAAAGGGATCAATCCATAGAGATCCAAAAACATTGTTCGACCTTGTTAGTCGATAATACCAGACACACTGAACATGATAATCCTGGTGTTGGATCATTTTTCAAGATCTATTAAAACGTTTTTTATTGAAATAAAAGATCCCTCCTTACCATGAAAGCACTGATCAAGAAAAAATCCGAACCTGGCCTTTGGCTTGACGATGTACCGGTACCCGAAATCGGCATCAACGATGTCCTGATCAAGATCCTCAAAACCGCCATCTGCGGCACCGATATCCATATCTACGACTGGAACGATTGGGCGCGGAAGACCATTCCCGTGCCGATGGTAATAGGTCACGAGTTCGTCGGCAAGATCGTCTCAATGGGAAGCAATGTGCACGATTTCCATGAAGGGGACATTGTCAGCGGAGAAGGCCACCTGGTTTGCGGGCGTTGTCGCAATTGCCTCGCCGGCCGGCGTCACCTTTGCGCCCATACGAGCGGCGTGGGCGTCAACCGCGAGGGTGCCTTTGCCGAGTATCTTTCTATTCCCGTGACCAATGTCTGGTATGCGGATCAACACATTCCGACAGACATCCTGGCTATTTTTGATCCTTTCGGAAATGCCACACACACGGCTCTCTCTTTCGACGTACTCGGCGAGGATGTGCTGATCACGGGCGCCGGACCCATTGGCCTGATGGCAACGGCCATAGTCAAACATGCGGGCGCAAGATATGTGGTGGTGACGGATCTGAACACTTATCGCCTCGAGCTTGCAAAAAAAATGGGAGCGACACTCACTGTGAATGTGGGTAAAGGGCAGACGATTGCTGACACACAGAAAACACTTGGCATGAAAGAGGGATTCGACGTCGGGCTGGAGATGTCCGGCAGTGCCGAAGCACTGAGAGACATGCTTATGAATATGTGCCACGGTGGAAAGATTGCCATGCTCGGGATTCCCGAAGGCGAAAGTGTCATCGACTGGAATACGGTAATATTTGGGGGAGTCACGATCAAAGGGATCTACGGCAGAGAAATGTACGAGACGTGGTACAAGATGCAGGTAATGCTGCAGAGTGGCCTGGATATCGCTCCGGTGATCACACACCGTTTCCATTATACTGAATTCGAGCAGGCTTTGCAGGTTATGAAATCGGGTAAAAGTGGAAAGGTGATCCTGAACTGGCAGGAAGAGGACTGAATCAATATGAAGGACAATAAGAGATGTTTCAATCGATGAAAACCCACATTCATCATGAGATCGCAGAGATATGGAACAGCGGTCTCTACAAGGAAGAGCGTGTCATCACCAGCCCACAGCGTGCCCGGATCACGGTTCGCGGAAACAGAAAAGTATTAAACATGTGTGCGAACAACTATCTCGGACTGGCTTCGCATCCCGATGTGATCAAGGCAGCGCATGATAGTCTGGACAGGTGGGGGTATGGCCTTTCCTCCGTCCGTTTCATCTGCGGCACACAGGAGATTCACAAAGAGCTTGAAAAAAGACTCACGCAGTTTCTTGGTACTGAAGATACTATTTTATACACCTCCTGTTTCGATGCCAATGGTGGCCTGTTTGAGACGATTCTGGCAGAGATAGATGCTATAATTTCCGACGAGTTGAATCATGCCAGTATTATCGACGGCATCCGGCTCTCCAAGGCCCAACGGTTTCGTTTCAAGACAGGCGATATGGTGGACTTGGAAGCAAAACTCAATGAAGTGCAGGAATGCCGTTTCCGCCTGATCGCCACTGACGGTGTTTTCTCTATGGACGGTTCAATCGCAAAGCTGAAAGAAATCTGCGATCTCGCCGACAAATATGATGCTCTGGTCATGATCGATGACTCGCACGGCGTGGGATGCCTGGGCAAGACAGGCCGGGGCACGCATGAACACTGCGGCGTCATGGACCGGGTGGACATCATTACGGGAACATTAGGTAAAGCCCTGGGAGGCGCCAGCGGCGGATACACGAGCGGGCGGAAAGAGATTGTCGAGCTTCTCCGTCAGCGTTCAAGACCCTACCTTTTCTCGAACACCGTCGCCCCAGGCATTGTGGCGGCGTCGATTAAAGCCATCGAGATCCTGTCGGCTTCAACCGAACTACGGGACAAGCTAAAAAAGAACACAACCTATTTCCGCAGTGCCATGACAGAGCTCGGTTTTCAAATCAAGTCAGGCGAGCATCCCATCGTGCCGATTATGTTAGGCGATGCGGTGCTGGCTCAGAAAATGGCAGAAGCACTTCTTGAAAAAGGTGTCTATGTGATCGGTTTCTTCTATCCGGTTGTGCCGAAAGGCACAGCCCGCATCCGCGTTCAGGTCTCCGCAGCCCATACCAGAGAGGATCTGGATTTCGCCATTCAGGCTTTCAGCGATGTCGGAAAATCACTTTCCCTGATATAGTGACCACTTTGTAGTGAATCGCACAGGATATCCTCCCGGCCGTTTGATGAATGGGGACATCCGTACCTCAAAAAAATGACCAGGATGGCTATCCTAGCCAATCAATATAAATGAGGTTTAGACATGTTGAAAACGAGAAATGGGTTCATTGTTTTAATTTTTTTGATCGGTATGCTTGCTTCGACCAGGGGAGCACAAAGCCAGGAGTATATTGTCATGGGTACTCCATTGGTGAACATCCGGACTGGTCCGAGCACAGACCACGTTATCGTTGGCAGAGCAGAAAAGGGCGACATATTCAAGGTAATCGGGAAAAACAGTGACTGGTGGGAAATAGCCATGTTTACTGCAGATCACCGTTACGTGTTCTCAGCACCATACGTTTACACTTTGAATAAAGCAGAGCTGGTGTCGGGACACAGCATGGAATTGCCCGACTCTGAGGAGACGAAGCGTTCGTTATACCGAAGTCTACAGGAAGCCAAGACTCGTGCGAAGAGAGAAGCTGACGAAGTTATACCTCCGTTTGTGGATGCGGAACGAAACGAAAATTTCCGAAGAATCATGGAGGATCGAATCATCCTCGAAATGTTGCATATTTATGGTTTTCAGCCAGCTCTATATAATGATCTTATAGCAGAGGGAGAAAAGAACGGCTGGTGACGTGCATTGCATAACATACAATCTACTTTCGAGCGCCCGGGGCTACGCCCCAGGGCATTGAAAAAAGGGGGCTTAGCCTGCAATGTAATCCGTTCTAGGGTAAAACCATAGGACGATCAAGAAAAAACAATATACAGAAGACATATTCACCAACAGATAAAAAATATAAAAATACCTTGATTTTTTATCATCTATGATATATATTTGGGATATACCAATAAGATATACTTGGAGGATATCCCATGAAGACCATTTCATTAAAAATTGATGATTCGATTTTTGGTGAAACAGAAAATATTGTTGCATTGATAAAAAAACCTAGAAATCGATACATTAATGAAGCCATCAATTATTATAATAAGTTACAGAAGAGAAAATTGATCGAGCAAAAATTACATAATGAATCATTGTTGGTCAAAGACGATTCAATGGCTATACTCAAAGAATTTGAAAGTATAGAAAATGAAACAATTTGAAATCTGGATTGCCGATCTTAATCCCCAAATCGATACAGAAACTGGAAAAACCAGACCTGTTATCATATTACAAACCGATTTATTAAACGCCATATCACACCCTTCAACGATTATTTGCCCCATGACGACTAACATTCAAAAGGAAGCGGATATCTTGAGAATCCATATTCAAAGTGGTATTGCCAACATGAAAGAAGACAGTGATATCATGATCGACCAGATAAGAGCTATTGATAATAGAAGATTGATCAAGAAAATTGGTAGATTGCCACAAAATTTAATTGATAAAGTAATAGAGAATGTTGCCATTGTTTTGGATATTTATCTACCGACTTGATGAAATACTCAGTTATTATCCTTGATCGCACTGAGGCTGCGCCCCTAAAGTATAGAAAAAGCGGGGACTTAGCCCCCAATATAATCCGTTCTAGGGTAAAACCCCAGGACGATCAAGAATCGATTCCCGTGATAGAACTGAAATCATTATAACATTTGTTGGTTTTTACAGGTAAAACCTTTTAAGGAGAGAAATAATGAAAAAGTCAGACTTTATTTTTATAACTCTGATTATAATAGGTATGACCGCCTTCTGTAATATTTCTATCGGCCAGGAAAAAACAGTATATTATTACAAATACAACAATGGTGAGACAGCTACTGTTACAAAGGAAAGAACAGGAGATATTCTGAACCTTTCTTATTTGTATTCCGATCCGGAGATTTTATAGCTTGATACGGTTTTGCCAATCATTTTAACACATCCACTATATCATATTGACAACCATTGTAAGTTTCACCTACCGGATCTTTCGCCCATATTGATCATACAATGGTGTTTGTCCCAGTTTCTCAAGCAGAGCATGAAACCGGGGTTCAGCTCTCAGAAAGTCAAAAACCGACGATGTCCTAAGGAGATACATCAACTCTATATCTTCCTCATAAAGCTTCTTCAACAGATTGAGGGCTTCCTCCTTGTCATCCCTTCTGGCCATTATACTAAAATAGCAAAGCAGATCAGACTCCGAAGAAAATCCTTCTTCTTCCCATACAACCTTCAGACTGTCAAAATAGGCCGATGCTTCCGATTCCCCACCCAAAAAATAGTTGACCATCATAATGCCTGTATTGAATTTCAGCTTTTCAAATTGCTCAAGCGCTTCTGCCCACATCCCATGAAGTGCATATGCATATCCCAAATGAGATCGTACAGAGTGGTTTCCAGGATCCATTTCAAGGACCTGTGTAAATTGTTCGATGGCTTTATCATACTGGCGGTTATGAAGGTACACTGATCCGAAGCCAAAATCACCCAGGATAAAAAGTGGATCGAGTTCTTTGACTTGCTGCATTTCAAACAGAGCCTTATCCGTTCGACCCGCGCGGCCCAGGAACAGGCCATACTCATAATGGGCATTGATTTGACGGAGATTCAGCTCGATTGCCCGTTTGAATGCCTGCTCCGCCCCGTTCCAGTCCCATTCGGACATGTATCGGTAAAGTCCAAGATAGACGTAAGTATCAGAAAGATGGTCATCTAACTCAATGGCCCTTTCAAGAGTGGTTCTCACTTTGGATTGAGATTCATCCACTCTCCAGTATAAGTAACTCAATAAGGCAAATGCCTGAGCAAAATTGGAGTCGATGGACACTGCCTGTTCCAGATAATCCACTGCTTTCTGATTGGCTTCGGAATTCTCTTTGAGACGGAAATACCAGCCCCTGAGGTAGAGATCATAGGCTTCGGGATTCACCTGTGGGGCTGCAGTCAGTGAAGCCTCCTCATCAGGTTTGAGGACCAGTCCTATTTCCTCGGAAATGGCGCGTGCAATGATCTTCTGCAGGGAGAGAATATCGGTCAGATCGCCTTCATATGTATTTTCCCATAAATGTTCATCAGAAACACCCTGGATGAGCTGGGTCGTAATGCGCACCTGATTGCCTACTTTGTAGACCGAACCCTCCACCAAAGCATCCACATGGAGCTCACGGGCTATCTCCGGTATCAGTTTATCTGTATCCTTGTAGCGCATTGCCGAGGTTCGGGAGGCTACTCTCAAATCACCGAGTCGGTTCAGGTTGGAAATAATAGCCTCGTGCATCCCCTCCGTAAAATATTCCTGCTCGGGATCGCCGCTGAGGTTATCCAGCGGCAGCACGGCAATTGAATCGATGACATCATTCTTCCTGGTGAAGAAATAGACTCCGGCCAAAACGACCATAACGATAACAACAGCAATGACAGTTATAAGGGAAACGTTTTTCTTCTTAAACGGAATCCGTTGTGAAACAGTCTTCTTTTTGACATCACCTTTCTCTTTTATCTCCTCCAAATCCACAATCACATCTTCAATAATCTGATACCGCTTCGCCGGTTTTTTTGCCAGACATTTGTTGATGATCCTCTCCAGTTCCATCGGAATACCTGTCCGCAGGGCCGTGACAGGTTCATGTTCTTCATTCAGAATGGAATAGGTCACTGCCTGTTCGTATTCGCCTCTGAAAGGCAACTGCCCTGTCAGTATTTCATAAAGGACAACACCCAGCGACCAGATGTCCGTTCGGTGATCCACTTCCTCTCCGCGCGCCTGTTCGGGAGACATGTATGCAACGGTTCCCAGCGTGGTGGAGGCTTTGGTGAGCCGGGTCTGTCCCTTCAGCTTGGCCAGGCCAAAATCCACGATCTTCACAACGCCATCTTGTGTGATAAAAATATTTGCAGGCTTGATGTCCCTGTGCACAATCTCCTTCCTGTGTGCTTTATCCAGTCCTCTGGCTATCTGAATGGCTATATCGACTGCTTCTTCCAGTTTTAATGGACCGCGTTCGATTTTGTCTTTCAGGATTTCACCTTTATAACAGGCCATGACGATATACATCTGACCGTCTTTTGTTTCATCGATTTCGTGGATGTTGCATATATTTGGATGTTCAAGTGCTGATGCAGCCTGCGCCTCATGGATGAACCGTTCCTTGGCTTCTTTGTCCCGGGTCAGTTCAGGAGGGAGAAACTTGAGGGCAACGGAACGTTTGAGCTTGGTATCCTGGGCTTTATACACCACACCCATTCCCCCCTCACCCAACTTTTCAAGAATTTTATAGTGAGAAATAGTCTTACCAATCATGCCTTAACCTCCTCTAAAAGCACAATAGGTATGATAAATTAACTGAAATGGGATTGGCTCATTTATCGTTAATATTTACGAAATCTTTTGATGATTGTCAAGGGATAAAATAGAGGAAATACAGAAAGAATAGCCCCTTAGCATGATCAGAGTAAGGGTGATTCAATATCAAATGATTCAAACATCAAATAACCTTATCCTGATCCATTGAACTCCTTATACAAAAGGGCTCAAACTGAACCTTTTGCCTTGTGGGCGGTACTGGAGTTGAACCAGTGACCTCCGGCATATGAGAGCACCTTTTATTAAGAGTTAAGTATTTGTTTTCAAAGAGTAGACAAATTTTGGGTTGATAAAATATTTTTTTTCAATCCTTTTTGAATTGTTAAGCTTTAATGAAAAAGGCATCCACCTTTCTGGATCCATCGCCGGCAAACGAAGACCATTATTTTACAAACATGACCTTTTGAATTTCTTTTACGATTTCTGTCTGCATACAAATGACATATATGCCGCTCGATACTTTCATACCGTTCTCATCTGTACCATTCCAATAAACATGATAGCTTCCAGCAAGCTGGTGTCCATTGTACAACTCTTTGATGGTATGTCCAAGCATGTCAAATACTGTTATTTCTACTTGTGTTTCTTCCGCCAGATCGTACGAGATATAGGTTTGAGGATTGAAAGGATTGGGATATGGTTTTTCAAACCGTGTTTCCTTTGGAAGTCCAACCAGTTGAATAAAAATTGACGGATAGGTTTTTGTATCACCGAGAACATTGATATCTATGAGGCGATAGTAGTAACCATGACCGGGCTCAACTTGAACATCTACATATTTATATTTTGTTTGGCTCGACGAATTCCCTTGACCTCTTAACATATCATTGTTCTCGCAGGATGCAATGACACGCCATGAAGTTTGATTATCATCAGAACGCTCAATAATAAACCCTAAATGATCCACTTCGCATTCTGTCATCCATTCAAGAACAACAGACCCATTTTCAGGATGGACTGAAAAGGAAACCATTTCCACAGGCAGGGACACATCGGATCCCGTACTCAGCGGGCCGTATTTCGAGGCCGAACCCGGCTCACCGTCGTAGACAATGATTCCAGAGGCGTCACTGATCGTGCCCGTGATCGTTCCCCCGGCTCCCTCTCCCAGGTCCACGGTCAGCCAGTAATACCGCGTGCTTGTGGACACCGCATCGTTGACTTCCACGGTCACAGAACCGCCCGAAGCAGCGGCATCAGAACCCTTGGCTGAGGCTGTGCTGAAATCATTGGTATCCGATGCGTAAATCCGGAAGGGCTTGGCTCCGGCCAGGCCGGAATAGGTTCCGCTCAGATCCACGATCACCGAGTTCAGCACCCCGTCCGTGCCGGCCGAAAGGCTGAACTGGCCCATGGGCCAGTTGTTTACAGGAGGAGTGGGCTGGCTCTGTGTGAAATTGAGAGAAGCGCGCGCACCGTTGATAAAATTGAACTCTATGCGTCCCCATCCATCTAGACCGATATCATAGAGATTTTCGTCCGCATCGTTATTTTCGATGGTGAGGTTGGCCAGACGCTGACCCGGAGCGGAAGGCTGAAATTCGATCGAAAATTCGGAAGTAGCGCCGCCAGGCCCTACAATAGCCGCAGGCTGAAGAGAGACCGTGAAATCGGACGCGTGTGTTCCGCCGACGCTCACTCTCGGAGATCCGGTCAGTTCCAAATCTGCATCCCCTGTATTTGCAATCGTGAAGGTATGTATGTCCGAGGAACCGATATAGACATTGCCGTATGCCGTGCCGTTGTCCATGGAGTGTCCACCTCCGTCCGGAATGGAAACCCCGTTTCCCTGCACACCCATTTCGGGGAACCCCCCGGTACCCCGCAGCGTGAATGAAAAAGTTCCCTCATCCGGGTCGTTGGTCATGATTGTGAGTGTTGTCGTGCGTACGCCGCTGGCAGATGGATCAAATCGATAAGAAAAGGTCAATACATCACCGTGTAAAAGAGGGAAAATTCTCCAGATGACACTGGGATCATAAAAGTCATCCTGATTCGGTCCGGTATCCGTGGGAAGAACCGAAAGGCGAAGTGTATCATAGCCAACATTTACAATACGAAATGGATGATCCATATAACCACCGGAAACAACCACACTTCCATAATCTGTTCCATCATCCATAGAAGGCGTAGTGTCTCCACAGAGTATCGATTGATACGGATCACCACCCTGAACGTCGATGTCAGGATCTCCTCCTATGCCCTGCAGCGCAAATGTATAGGTTCCTTCATCCGAATCGTTGCTGTCTAAATAGAATGCTCCAGTGCGTAAACCATTACCCGCCGGATCAAAATAATAGGTGAGGTGGGTGGAATCACCAGGCGCGATTGTAAACGGCGTTCGCTTTATCCATGTGTAAAATTCTCCTGAGAAAGGCCCAAGGCCTGTAATAATCAGATCAGCAGTACCTTCATTTATTATTTTAAAACTATGGGATTCTATACCGCCATCGAGTTCCACATTTCCGAAATCCGTTCCGTCTTCCACCGAAGGTGTGCCGTCACCGTCTGCGATGGATTGCCAGGGGTCTCCACCCTGAATGTCGATTTCAGGTGCTTGGGCTTTAAGAATAATAGGAGTCGAGAAAAGACAGACTAAAGACAACCGTATAAATATAGAGCGCATATTTTACTCCGGCCAAATAGGGTTTTGAAAATAGTTTATTCGTAATTCATATGAACCATGTATCCTCTATCTAAAAGAATACATTTTACCATTCACCATTCAATAGAATACTTCTCTGTAAAACAATCCGTATTTAAACAAAAAATCGGAGAGTTCTTATATAATAGGCTTGACAATTACGTTATTATGTAATGTGTGTTTTGAAATAAAATAATGAGGACTTAATAAGATCATATGGTTTTAATCTCCCCATATGATAATATCCATACACTTTTCGCTTTGTCTGTAATTCCATAAGATATTATATAATATTTTGTAAATTGTCAAGAAGAAATTACTGAAATAATCGGATAGACACGATTCCAAAACGGGTGTTTGATGAACAGGGGCATCCGTCATAAAAAATAACGACCAGTATGGATATTCTGGTCGATCATATTCTCAAAACAAAAAATGGCTCAATTTGAGCCGCTTTACCTCGTGGGCTGTAACGGATTTAAGCCGGTCACCTCTGGTATGAAAAAAAAACAGAAATATCCATATTTCCCAATCGCTCTTGGGCTACGGAGCCTGTGTGCAAAACATAATCTATCCTTTGGCAGAACCCCAGGATGATCAAGATTTGAACAAACTCATTGCTTTTCCTCGAACACCACTTCACCCAATTCATGCTCATCAAATTGATTATTCTCCAGATTCGGTTTCAAACCCGATTTGTAAATATAAACAGCGGCTTTTTGTGTTTTTAATGAATTCTTAAAAATGTTTTCTTTTAACAACAAATCTGCGGCAGGTGAATTAATAGAAAAACCATAACCCCCTTCGTCGGTCCCATTATTCTCAATGATATTCCCGATAAATGTATTTCTGTGCGGAGCATTGCTTTCCCGTTCTCCACGCAAATGAACACCGTCGCTTCCATTATTAAAAATGTGATTGTTCTCAAAAAGTACATCTGTATCTTTATGCCCTGTACACAAACCAAATCGCCCATTATGGTGGAATTGATTCCCTGTTACCCGGCTTTGATAAACCCGCCAGCATATATATAATCCATCCCGATCGTTATGATGAACGTCGTTGTTTTCAATGACAGTAAAGGGTGAACCTGTTCCCGGGTGCAGACCGGTATTTCCACAGCCCCAAATTTCACAATTCTTCACAACGACATTCTCAGTAATTTGCCAGCTCATTCCTTCCCCGTTAAAATCCTTGACCTGCACATTGTCAATGATGATGTTCTTTGATCTGAGTATCAGCACACCTGCACTGTTACAGCCATCCGCAAAAAAGTTATCCTCCCGGTTGCCGTCAATGACCAGATTTGAAATGGAAGCATTTTCCGCTTCAATCACTTCTATCACTGAAGAAGCATTGGATATGAAACCATTTAAATCTGACCGATAATCGCGGATTAATCCTTTATCAATATAAATCACGTTATCCACGATATCGGTGATATAGGCTGTAGAAACATTCCAGCATCCGTTATTCACATCATCTGTCACCTGCACTTTCATGCCGATTTCAAAACCTTCGGGATTCTCTACGGTTATTTTCAATTCACCATAATCGGCATCGATTATATATTTTGTTTGTACACCTTGACTTCTTTTCAAGACAGTCTCTTTTCCTGAACCGACAAGACTCACACTCGATTTCAGGCGCACCGGTGCAGTGATTTCATACAATCCAGGATTCAATAAAACGGTCCCCCCCGTCTTTTCTATTGCATCAATCGCATATTGAATGGACTGATTATTGAATCCGGATATTTCGGCATTCTCTCCCCCGACAGTGATCTTGCGTTCAGCAATCTGAGGTGTAACCAGCGGTTCTGCCTTTTTTATTTCCTGAGCAAACAGGAAAGTGGGAAACGCCAGAATGAAAAGCAGAATTGAATTTTTCATTTCTCAACCTATTGGATTGTTTTAAAATAATAAGATCAAATTGAAACAACGGTGAAATAATCTTTGTAAAGTTAAAGAAAGGGTGGGATAATGTCAAGTACCGTTCAAAATTTCGTCATTGGGAATACTAACTGCTCGGGACATTCGTCAACACTTCCAAGCTGTTTAAAATAGTTAAAAAAATCGATATTGTCATTTCGAGCGTTAGCGAAGCAATCCCCATAAGCTAAAGGAGATTGCTTCGGATCCGCCTGCTGGAGGATCCTCGCAAAGACATTTTTTTGTACTTTTTAGACAGCCCCGATCAAATCTTAAAACAACAAAGGGCTCAAATTGAGCCCTTTTATATTGTGGGCGGTACTGGATTTGAACCGGTGACCTCTGGTATGCGAGACCAGCGCTTCTCTTCTCACATGCCTCATTTAAGATATTCTATTTTAGTTGATTGAATAAAAAAAGCCCCATCTCTTCTGGGGCTCTTTTGTTATGCAAATGATTGACCTGTGCGATTAAACCAGAACATTCTTGCAGTACTCAACACATTTTTTTACCTCTTCCACGGCATCCGAACCTTGCGGAATGGGATATTCCAGCTCGATATCACAATAGATGGGCCATTTTTGCTTTTGAACCAACAGGAGAACATCTGCAAGGGGTGTCCCTCCCTGGCCCCAAGGAACGATGGTTTCAGGTGGGTCTGCATCCGGAGCGGTTAGATCCTTGAGGTGTATGCTAAATATACGATCGTGATATTTTTCAATAATCGGGATTGGATCCAAACCAGTGCAGCCGAAATAGTGTCCTGCATCAAAATTGAGCATATTTGCCGGCGAATATGCCAGGTAGGGATCATAGCTGAAGCCAGGCTCTGCAGCCTGTCTGTGGTTATGATAAATGGCATACATGCCATGTTTCACGGCAAAGGAACCGAGTCGATTGCAGGCTTCATCACCGAGTTCGTCCGTAACACCGTAGGCACCCATCGCTTTAGCAGCATTGAATGCATAATCAATCTCTTCGTCAGACCATCTGGCGGGTGAAAACTTGACAATGTGGATATTCACGCCTTCATTGTTGTACATCTTGCGGAGTGCTTCAAACTTTTCCATGGGCGGAGATAATCGCCATTTGCGTTGTTCCTCAGCCGCTGCCTCGCGAGCTGTTTGATATTCGGCCATAGCTGCATCGTATTGAGCCTGTTCTTCCGCGCTTAATTCCACTCCACGCTCGCGCCTGGGTCTGGTAGGACTCGCCGGTATTCCCGCGTATTCTTCAGCAGCCGGACTCATCAGCTCAATTGAGCCAATTCCCGCCCGAACACAATAATCGAGGATTTCTTCGGCACTGCCGGGCATGGATCGGAAGCTGTACGTAATGGCTCCGATCTGAACGCCGCCGAAGTCGGATCTGTTTTGACTGGCACACCTGAAATGCAGAGGAACCATGGTCAGGGCAGCGGCTGCTGCTGCGCTTCCCAAAAATTCACGTCTGGAAATTTGTCGTTTATTTTGTCTCTCTGTTTTCATTGCTTTCTCCTTTCACATTATCAATAATAGATTGAAATAATAGATCGTTCAATGACAATTTGGTATAAGATTTTAGTTCTTTGAAAAGAGCAAAGGTCATCGTAAACTCAAATTGTTCTTGATATCCTCTAAAAGGATAATACGGATGACTTTACCGAAGCAGGTTACACAGCTTTTCCATCGGTATTTCAACTCCACTTTCGATAAACGAAAGATCAATTCTACCAATATCCTTGAACGCTTTAGTCAAAAAATACGGCGAAGGACAAAGGTTGTCGTGATTCCACCCATTCATGACGCCTATATCTGTCTTGTAAAAACTTATGTGCTAGAGTATACGGAAGACTGGTTGACAGAAAAAGCCTACTTCGCAAAAGAATGCATCCTTGAGATAGAACTGATTTTCAAAGAACAAAAACTGGCTGTTAGCTCATGAGAGCTTACAGTGTTAATATTGAGAACAACTTATAGAGTCCATCCTTTCCGATATTCATAATGGAGCAATTCATTGGCCTCGGGAAGATTTGTAAATTGCATGTTTTCTCCATCGTACTCCAGAGTGGTATTATAACCAGCTGTAAGTACTGCAATATTCGTTAAGAGTACGATTTCGGTCAAGTGACCTGCAATTTTAAAATCATTGCAAGACTTTTTACCATTTTTAATCGCATCAATCCAATCTTCGTAGATATTACCTGTTCGCGGCAACCATTTTTCAGGCGGTTCGAATGCCTGCATGGCTGTTTCAGGTATAATCCGTGGATTGCCATGATGACTAAATAAGATAATTCCTTTATCTCCAACGAACATGGACTCTTCCAACTGACGTCCGTCTTCCAATTCAGGCGGACGAACCTGTTTGAGTCCACCATCAACCCATGTAACTTTTACCGGCGGCATATACCCACGGGCAGGAAACTCGTAGGTAACCATCTCTCCTTGTGGCCAATATTCATCATTGTATGGTGTGGAACTGGCCTGAATTTTATTTGGAAGACCAAGATTGAGCGACCAGATTGGCACATCATATATGTGGGCACCCATGTCACCCATAGCGCCGTTTCCATAATCCCTTAATCCACGCCATACAAAATGGCAAATATCCGGATGATAGGGCTTTTCTGGAGCGGGTCCCAACCACACATCCCAGTTCAGGGTTTTTGGTAGGGAGACTCCTGCAGGTCTGGGAATATCACCTTGCGGCCAACTCGGCCTGTTTGTTGAAAGGTGCACTTCCCGAACCAAACCGATAGCACCGGACTGGATCCATTCAACCGCTAATCGGCTACCCTCTTCTGCATGTCCCGAATTCCCCATTTGTGTCACGACATTCATTTCCTGTGCAATTTCACGCAATTTTCTGGTTTCGTATACCGTTTTGCACATGGGTTTTTCATCAAAGACATGTTTACCCATCCTCATGGCATGAGCGGCGATAGTAGCATGATTATGATCGGGTGTTGCAATGATAACAGCGTCTATCTCCTTTTCAGCATCCAGCATTTTACGCCAATCTTGATAAACTTTTGCTTTCGGATAACCTTTAAAAACATGAGCTGCAAAGTCCAAATCTACATCACATAAGGCATAGATGTTGGCAAGTTTCCTCAGCGGTTCCTCTTGAGCTTGCTGCGGTTGATAACCCTGCTGCTGCCGTTGAGCAGCCCGCTGAGCTTCACGGGCCTGCCGGGCAGCAATCTCTTCCGGAGGAAGAGGCTGACCTGTATTGGTTCGCATCGGCCTGACAATAGGTACATCAGGATCAGCAATACCTTGTACATCATTTGAACCTTGTGCTCCAACCCCAATTGCCGCTACATTAACCATGTCGCTGGGAGCCTGATAGCCGGCTCCGCTCAGGACATGACGCGGAACGATCGTAAACGCAGCCGCTGCTGTACCCGCTGTACCCAAGAAATTTCGCCGTGAAAGGATAGATCCCTTCTTGCTTTTTTTATCGGTCTTATCCATGTTTATGGCTCCTTTCATAAATGACTTAGCACATCACATCTTTTTTGAGTTTGTAGTACACCGGCTGAACTTGTGCAGAACAACCGGTGTACTACATACATCATAGAACAGAATGGTATCCTGAATCCGATTTGAAATGATATTCTACAATCCAATACCAATCGAAAATCTATTTACCCTATTAAAATTAACCGGCGGCATATAAGCACAATCGATCCTGACATCGAATACATAAGATGTGTTATTCAAACTCGCTTCCAATGTCAAACCTTCCTCGTCGTAGTTATACTGGTAACCCGCTCGAATCGCAAACATGTCCATGAATAAAAATTCCCCTCTATGAGTAAGGTTATAGAGCTTAATTTATATTAATTCCTCAACATGATTCCGAATCTTAACAATGGCTTCAGCTATATCTTCCATGTCCTTCTTTGTGCCAAGAAATGTGGGTTGCCCCAGCCTTAATCCGGTTTCTTCATCAATCTGATCATTCGCAGGACAATCATTTTCTGCCCAGTATTTAGCAATCCGTTCCTCTGAA
>JAFGDT010000007.1 GCA_016931965.1 bacterium
GTAACAAATCACTTTCCCTGCAGGATTTGTCTTTAATTTAGAAGATAAATTGATAATATTAATCGCAAACTTTTTTGTTCGTTTTTCTAATTCAACTGCAAATTCTTTATTGGTTAACTTTTCTTTTTCACCATTCATTTCATTTTAGGCACTATAGGCACTTTTAACTTTAGACACGTCTTTTCTCCTCCAGCGCCTCAACCTGCCTTTCTACTCTTCTCAATCCAGAAATGAACGCGGATTGTTCTGTCTGGATCACATCCAATCGTTTTGCCATACCGTCCATACCATTTAAAATCATTCCAATATTCTCTTTTAAGGTGAAAAGATCCTCTTTTACCCCGGACAGTTCTTCCTGAACGACGATCAGATCTTCTTTGTCAGCCTTTCGCTCCAGTTCGCGTTCTATCTGCTGAAAACGTTTTTCAACCTCCTGTTTCGTCGGCACCTCATGCATCACGTATTCTGCCAGCTTTTCCAGCAGCTCGTGCGTCTTCTTTAACGTCGGCTCTGCCATCTTAAATCCTTATATTTTTAAATAAAAAATCAAAATGCAAAATCATGACTTAAAAAATCCCAAACTCAAATAGTTACCAATACTACCAATTTAAGATTTTGAAATCCTTGTTTTATTAATAATCGAACTAAATATATTGATTATTTCTTGTGTTTCTTCAATATCTTTAGCAATCAATTCGGGCTTAATATATTTCCCATTAATCAACCTTAACCAATATTTGGTTTCTTTTGCCTCTTTTCTGGCGATGACAATCTTATGCCTAAAGTCCCGTTTCGTCATTGTGCCATCAGCTTCCTCAATATTTGCGCCAATTGAAGTACCGGATCTGATAAGTTGATTACGAATAATTCCACTGTCTGTACTCTACCGCATAATCTGATAGTTTTGCCGCCCGTCTTATCGAATCTGAAACATTCCCGGTTTTCTTTACAACAAGTGCCAAAAGCTTGGCCAGGTCGTGAACATACGGAAACCGCACGTTGAGATGAATCAAAACAGCCTTGATTGCTTTTTCCGCAGCTTGCCGCAAATCAAAACACAAATCCTCTAAATAGACTTCCGGCATTTTTTTAAACGGAATTTTTGCTTTAACAAGACTGCTTTTTGCCCTCTTTATCCATTCCCTCGGATCGTCCGGCGGAAAGCGTTCACTGACCATAAACCACCTTTCCTTCCCTGAGAGCCGGCTCAATGACCAGAGCAAAAGAATCCTTATACCGTTCAATATCCTCAGGAGTCACAACCACAACATCTACAGCTTGCCCTACGCCATAAAGATTCATATAAATGGCTTGTGCCAAACACCTTCGATGTGCTCCTGATTTGACGACAAGCAAATCCAAATCGCTGTTGGGTCCCATTTCTTTAATTCCTGCAGAACCAAAGAGGATGATTTTCTCAGGTTGGGCTACTTCAACAATACGTCGAATAATTTCATCTAATATTTTCTGCTTGATGCCTGCCATTGTTTACATTCCACCACGATATTAAAAAGTGCCTAAAATAAATCAAAATATAAAATGTAAATATCAAAACCACAATCCAAAATGCAAAATCATCTCTTCTCTCTAAGTCGTCAAAATGCTCGATGCAAAAATATTTCCAATCTCTTCTCATTCTTTTAAAAACCGACCAACTTCATTTTATGGATTATCCGAAATCCTTCCCCTCACACCCGGCGGCCCCGGAATATGCTTGAAATTTAAATCCACTTCACATCCTTTATCAAATTCCGACAGATCTTACCCTCATCGCAAAGTTTTTGCCATTCTGCAGATGTATAGACAAGCAAATCGGCCGGTACGGCCAGGATTGTCGTATCCCATTTACTTGCTCGTCTGATAAAGGGCCGATCAGATTGGTTAACGATGATAATGACATCTATGTCGCTTCCCACACCCCAGTTCCCTTTGGCATATGATCCAAAGTAACCAATACGCAGTACATTCTTATTGCTTTTCTTGATCCGCCTGGCCCAATTCTCGAGATCCTTTATCACTGTCTGCGCATCAGGCCATTTGATTACGGACGAACTCAATGATCTCACGGGCATAACGTATCGTCTCCTCGCTCTGCAGAGAACCATAGTGTTCGAAAGGAGCTCCTTCCGGATGGCTGTTGGGATAACGCGGGGGTATGTAATAGGTGTCCAGAACACGGGCTTTATCGATCATATCCTCTGGAACGTCTACATTGTCGGGGAGCTCGCTAAAAAGTTTAGAGATAACATGACCCCATGCTTCCTGCCCCAAATAGAGGTGAAGCGCTTTCACAGCCTTTTCAGCGGCTTGCTGCGCTGCAAAACATGCCCACTCATGATACCCCGCTTGCCTGGATTCTTCTGCTTGCTGCACGTCCCTTTTTGCTTGACTAAACCAGTCAGCAGAACGATTGGACATTGTCATTTACCTTTCTAAAATATTATGGAATGGTTGGAATTGATAAGATAAAATTGTTTTTATATCCAACTTTTTTGATGAATCTAAAATTTCTATCCCAACAATTTTACCTGAATCTGTAAAATCTAAATGAACTCCCTCTGCCACTTCAACAACGCCATCTGGTTTTTCTTCCCCTGAGCGTTAAAATACCCGATACGAAAATATTTCCAATCTCTTCCAATATTCCACGGAATGAAGATTTTGACATTTGTCATTTTATCCCATTGGGATTTGGGATTTTACTTTTACCTTTTGCTTTTTGCCTTTTTACTTTTGCCTTTTTACTTTCGCTTTTTCCCCGAACCTTTCCACTCGATCCTTCATTCGAGAATCACTATCCGGATTGTTCATCTTCCTGTTCAAAACCGGCTCAACGCCACATCTGTCAGAAACGACCGGATTTCTTCCCCATCAGGGGACTCTGCCGCCATATCCACTTCTTCAGAATAATCGATATCATCGAAATAGGCCAATTGTTCACGGAACAATTTATCATTAAAGACAGTCCCAAACAATTGATGAGCCCTTATTTCAATTTCCCCTAAAGAAAAATGATCCCGCAGCAGAAAATAGAGATCCACATAATCTTTCCATTTGCCCCGGCCTCCTAACGCTTGGGCTTTCATGGCACCGAGATCCAGCAGGACAGGCATGGAAATCACTCCTTCAAAATCAATTGGTGCAGGGATTTGAAATGGATAGGCGAAAAAAGTCAGTTTCACACCAAGCAACAGGCAATGCATTTGATCAAATGCCTCATAGAGTACATCCTCAATTTGAAAACCGCTTCTTTTTATTGTATTTTGAATCTGCATTCTGTGGATCTCATTGTGGGTAAACAAATCAAAATCAATGGACCGCCGGTGTCCGATGTGCAGGGCGACGGCTGTTCCGCCTGCTAAATAATATTGATCTGAAAAGTGGTGAAGAAGCGGCAGGAGCGCTTTTTGATTATCTGTCAGTATTTCAGGATGCATGTCTTTCAAAGTACTGCCGAAAGAAATGGACGGTTCTTGGATGATAGTTGACACGCCTTCCGCCTATCTGTCGATTAAAAATTTCAGAAATTCTTTTCATGGATGCAATTTCGAACAATTCACGGATATCCGAAATGTGTCCGTATTTCAGGATGGTTTCCACAACCGCACTGAGACTCAGGTTCTCTTTTGCCCCTTCACGGATATCCCAGAACAGATGGCTGTGCTGACGGATGTAGACTTTTAATGCTTCGGAATCCATGACAATAAAAATAAGTTCCTAAATTGCCTGAAGTCATAAAAAATCAAAATGTACCACTCTTGTCCAAAATAGGAAATAATTGAATTGATTATTTTTTTTAGCTTTTATTCATCTTCCAGGTTACAAGGGGATTCCGGCTCAAAACACGACCGGAATGACAGAGGGAGGGATGTCATTCCCGAAATTTTTAATCGGGAATCCAGGGGCGGTGCTTTGATAACCTGATATTTAAATATAAAGAAAAACCAGTGTAACCCGCTTGTTCTCAATATATCCATTTCCTGTTTTGGACAGCAATGAAAATGTATAAATCAAAATGACAATATTAAAAAATGCCTTAAGTGCCTAAAGTTATACATTCTCTCATTGTTTTATACATTTTTAGAATTTTAATAAATTTGAATGAATCACATTCAATGATTTGTTTTGCACGTTTTAAATATTTGAGAAAACAAGGCCAGCAATTCGCCCGATTCTTCATATAGCTTTTTCATCTGTTCAACAGGTATCAATTCTGATTCCATAATAAGCTCTATCCAGTATTGAGTCTCAGCTGCTTCTTTTGTACAAATTGAAATTTTATTCTTAAAATCAGCTTGGCTGACAGATCTGTTGGCCTCACGGTAGTTGGCTCCTATCGATGTACCGGCTTTTATTAACCGATAACAAATCACCTTTCCAGCGGCATTTGTTTTTAGTTTGAAGGATAAATTGATTATGTTAATCGCAAACCTTTTTGTTCTTTTCTCTAACTCTATAGCAAATTCTTTATTGGTCAATTTTTCTTTTTTACAATTCATCTCATTTTAGGCACTCTAGGCACTTTTACCCTGTGTAATAACATATTTTCTTGATGAATGAGATAATAAACATAACTTTTTATAATTAGAAGTCTTATACACATCGTGAGGATTCACTATTACACAGGGTTAACTTTAGGCACTCTCAGTCTCGGGCGTAATTTTGGATAGGGACATTCCTCCCGTATTGTCGGTATTGGGGAATTGAATTAAATCTTTTGACATTTGTCATTTTACCCCATTGGGATTTGGGATTTGTTTCTGTACTTGCTATTCTTTATTTTAATGTTCGGTTTTTACACGATTTTGAACAAACTGCCTGTACACTGCCGCATCCATCAGGTATGCGGCCATCATCACCTGTTCAATATTCCCATAAGGATGGTTATTGACGATCAAAGATCCGATCGATTCGCGCAGTCTCAACAGCTCACCCCGCTTGGCCCGCCATTTTGGATCTGCAATGATGTAATCCAGAAGAATCAACGCCCGGTAGAGATGATTTTTCGCACTTCCAGGATTCCCCTCCTGCAAACATTTTGCTTTGTTCAAATCACTGACCATATGGCCGATCTGGTCATCAGCAGAGAATGATGCATAACGGTCCTTCAAATTTTTATACCAGTTTTTCATCTGCCCCCAGTAAAAGTGACTCAATGATCCGTCTGACTTTTTCCTTTGCCTTTTCATCCAGTATTTCCATTGACGGATTATCCTGATGAGGACGAATATTGATCAACGCCGTATATTCGATGCGTTTATCCGGTTCGTGCCACGGGTAAAAGTTGATTCCCCAGAGCGCCTCCGGCCCTGATCCTTCTTGAAGCAGAAGCAGTTCAGCATCTGCATGGAGATCCCCGCCAATACCGGCACATTCCTTTTCAATATCGACAACCACTTTAACCATGTCACCAAACCATGTTTCGCAAAGTGACTTTAACCGAGCTTTCGATATTTTCTGGTTCATTACCAGAATGCTTTCAGAACCCAACATGAAATACCATTATATTATTCATCAAATCAAAAATTAAAATGCAAAAATTAAAATGACAATCCAAAATGCAAAATTATTTCTCAAAAGATACAAAATCAAAATGCCAAATAAAATCCTGCATTTCCGCTCATCCCTCGTCTCCGCTCGGGATGACATTTTTTCTTTTTGTCTTTTCCTTTTTGCCTTTTTCCTTTAATCTTGATTCTTGTATCTTCTTTAATATCTTATTTTATTATTTCTTCAAGAAATCATCCAATTCAACTCCTGCTTCTTTCAATATCGCCCTTAAAGTCCCTTCAGGTAAATCTCCAGGATGATTGGGAATTGTTGTATATCGATTGGTAGAAGCATTATACCAGATCTCATGGCTACCCGCTGCATGCCGATGAAACTCAAAACCAAATCGTTTAAGTTTTTTCACTATTTCCCGATATTTGAACCCCGCCAATCTGCCCAATTAAACACCAACTACCAGTGGATATTCAAATGAATCTTCGGTGACAATCAAGTTTGATATATTCTCTTCTTTGGCCTCTATCAATTTTTTTACAACATCACGTGCAATTTCCAGTGTTTCTTCAATCGTACGTCCCTGGGCTACCAAACCTTGGATATCCTTGGATGTTGCCAGATAATATCCTTCAGGAAGCTTTTGAATATTGATTTTTACGATACGTTCCAAATTGGCCTCCATGGAAACCGAACAAAATGTACAAAGTTAAATAAAATTAAAAACCAAAATCATAATTGAAAAAAGTGCCTAAAGTCATACAAAATCAAAATGCAAAATCATTTCTCAACAAATACAAAATCCAAATGTCAAATAAAATCCTGCATTTCCGCTCATCCCTCGTCTCCGCTCGGCATGACATTTTTTCTTTTTGTCTTTTGCCTTTTGCCTTTTTCCTTTCTCTTCACTCTTGCTTCTTGCTTCTTTATCCTTGATTCTTTTTCCTTTTTACTTTTTCCTTTTGCCTTTTTACTTTTACCTTTATCTTGATACTTGCCTCTGTATTCACATCTCTCTACCCGAAATCATCTCACAATACCACTGAGGGCAGGTTGATTGAAGTTTTTCAAATTCCTGTACCGTGTAAGGGAATACATCAATACCGACTGGGAAACCGGCCGGCAGATAATCGGGGATGCGTTCCCGGAAGGGTTTATCGGAGTCGCGGAGTATCAGACACAAATCGACATCACTCCCCGGCCGGGGAATCCCTTTTATCCAGGAACCAAACCAGATCATCCTTACAATCTCATGACAATGATTCCGAAGATAGCCGATATGGTCTTTCACGGCCTGTTCCACCCGCTTCCGATCAATCGATTTGATGATGACAGAATTCAAGAATATCCTCCGCTATGCGTATGGCATTCTGAGATTCTTCACGAGTATAAAAATCGGTCGGTGCACCCGAATCAAATCCATTGGGATAGCGGCTGGGAATATAATGTTTATCCAGGATCCTGGCCCCCCGAATGATGGAATCGGGAACTTCTGTTACCGATTGCAGATTGCCCACAAGAACGGTCAATGTATGCCCCCACGCCTCCATGCTTCTCTTCTGAAAAACAGCTTTGATCGCTTTTTCCGCTGCTTGTTGAGCCGCAAAACAGCTCCAATCATAATCGCCGTCCTTGAGCGCATGACGGGCATGATTAAGATCGGCCTCCGCCTGCCTGTACCAATCTAAATAGCGGTTCGCCATAAAACACTCTTCCGAGAATGAAAAATTTTCTTCAAATCGATGCCCTTGTTGTTGAATTAAAAATTAAAATGGAAAAACACTTCCTTTTGAATTTTGATCCTTCGCCTGCTCCTTCACTCCGTTCAGGACTTCGGCTCAGGACTGATCTGTCATTTTGCATTTTGATTTTTAATTCTAAAAATATTATTTATTTTGGATTTGGGATTTACCTTTTACCTTTTGCCTTTTTACTTTTTCCTTCTGCCTTTTATTTTTTCACTTTTCTATCCCACAGTACAATAACGATAAAACCTGTACATCAAGTACACGGACTGAGATGCTGAACACATTGAAATTATCCCCCCGATAATTTCTTCTATTGTAATTAAATCATCTCGTGCTGATTTCAACCACTCAGCTGTTATCTGCTTCATAGATCAATTTCCCATTTTGCATTATTTCTCGCGAAAACATACTATTCAGTTGAATGAATTTCTCATGCATCGGCAGAGTATGTACAATAATATCCATCGGGAAATCTTTCCGTACCGAATCCAACAATCTGGAAAACCGCATTTTGACATCCATTTTTTCTTTAAAGCTACGGGGGAGAAACCGATCATTCGTCACAATATAAAGGTCAATGTCGCTATCAGCATGACACTTATCGGAAGTATACGATCCAAATAGAATGACTTTTTGGGGATTCTCCTTTTTAATCTTTTCAATTATTTTTTTCTGAATATGTTCTGATAGCATAAATAGAACTTTAATAGATAAATCAAAAATTAAAATGCGAAAATATTATCCAACAAATCCAAAAATAATTTTAACATACCATTTTTGACACTTGGATTTTGGGCTTTATTTTTCATTTGGATTTTGACATTTGACATTTTTGCCTTTTTACTTGAATTAAATCCTCGCCTCAAAGCCGAATGCTTCTCTCGCCCGGCGCACATCGAGCATCCGCCTCGGCGGCATCTTCCACATAGATGTATTCTCGTGTCACCTCACCCGTTCCCCAGACAACAATTTAATCTTTATTTTCACTAACCGCATACACACATTTCTTGATCAGCACCTGAATCACGTGTTGGGAACAGGCGTATATTTGGGATAGGCACAAATCGTCCCGATGCAGACAAACTTCTGGATTCCGAACTGTCGCGCCTGTTCGATGAGCTCAATGCCCATAATCGCATTGTTATAGAAAAATGTACCGCCATTCTCGTGGCTGATTCCAATACTCCACTTTCTCTGTAAAATAAACCCCGATACTTCATTATTACCCCCCCTGCGTATGCTCCGCTCCTTATATCATTTCCTTCTTTCTCTTTGTTGCATCCTCCTTAAAAATTCGCCGATTTGCTCGCCAAAGACCTTGCTGACTCGGCCAAATTTACCCACCAATCGATCAAGCCGTTCTCCTTTCAATTCAAACCCATAAATATTCCTGAATACATGTCGAAATGAAAGATAATCATCAAGTTCAGCAGCCAGCTCCTCTGAAACTACCTGCGGTCGGATGCCTTTTATCTCAATAGTCATACGATATAAGAGTTCTTTGTTCCAGGTTTCGCTTTGCACAAATCCACCGTTAATATCTGCGGTTATTCTTCTAAAAATCCTCTCGCAGCAATTGTAAAAGTCATGAAGAATTGAACCTTGCGCTCTGCGATTGTTTACTTTGTCCCTCTTCTTTATCACTTCTTCAAGTTCTTCTCTTAATCTGGCTATGTTCTCCAGCTCTTTATGGACCTCAGCAACCATTTATTCCCAGAAAATCTCATTCTTTCTCATAGATAATCCACCCCTCCCTTATTATCTTTTCTTTAGATGAACCCTCTAACCCTTCAAAGGGCTTGAGATCAACAGAAAAGTTGGAATTTTTTAGCAAACAAGCATAAGCTTTGTAGAACATGGCATCTTCTAAACCTTCGATTGCCAAATCAATATCTGACCATGCCGATAATGACTTCCCATTGGTAACGGAACCGAAAAGATAGACCCTTTTGAATTCAAACCCTTCGGCATTCAAAAGCTGAACCAGCCACTGAGCTTCGTTTTTTAAATCTGTTCTTAACATATGGCATACAACTTTTCGTCGTTCTTTGACTTTTTCTAAATAAGTTTTCATCTGATTAAAAACCCGACATACCTCTATACCATTCAATTGTTTTCTTTAATCCTTCTACAAACTCTGTTTGGGCTTTAAACCCAAATTCACGCTTTGCCCTTTCCACATCCAGCATCCGCCTCGGCTGTCCATCCGGTTTGGTTGCATCCCATCTGATCTTTCCTTTAAATCCGGTCAAATTTACGATCAAATCCACCAGATCTTTGATCTTGATCTCAAATCCCGCTCCGATATTCACAGGCTCCGGCTGATCATACTTTTCAGCTGCAGTCAATATGCCCTCGGCGGCATCTTCTACATAGATGAACTCACGGGTCACCTCACCCGTTCCCCACACCACAATTTCATCTTTCTTTTCCCTGACTGCATACACACATTTCTTGATCAGTGCCGGAATGACGTGTGATGATTTTGGATCAAAGTTATCTCCCGGGCCGTAAAGATTCACAGGCAACAGGTAGATGCCGTTCAATCCATATTGTTGACGATAGGCCTGAAGCTGCACGAGAAGCATCTTCTTGGCTAATCCGTAGGGCGCATTCGTCTCCTCGGGATAGCCGTTCCAGAGATCCGCTTCTTTAAAAGGGACAGGTGTATATTTGGGATAAGCACATATCGTCCCGATACAGACAAACTTCTTGACTCCATACTGCCGTGCAGTTTCAATGAGCTGTATCCCCATAATCGCATTGTCGTAGAAAAACTTCCCCGGATTCTCCCGGTTGGCGCCGATTCCGCCGACCACGGCGGCCAGATGGATGACCATATTCGGCTTGTGCTCCTCAAACATCCGGACAATATCGGCTGTTTTTCTCAGGTCATAATGATCCAAATCGGCAATGCCGATATATCCCGTCATTCTTTCATTTAATTTCTTGATGACATATTGACCGAGAAAACCGTTGCCCCCTGTCACAGCCACACGTTTGTCTTTCCAAAAATTCATGCTGAAATAGCAATAGGGATCGATAACTTGACCATTCTAAAATCCCCGTTTCTTGACCTTTTCACAGTCCGCCTCCACCATGATCTTCACCAGCTCGGCAAACTTGACCTGGGGATCCCATCCTAACTTCTGTTTCGCTTTTGAACAATCCCCGACTAAAAAATCGACCTCCGTGGGCCTGAAATATTTCGTATCGACAGCCACACGCACCTGACCGCTCTTCTTCTCAATGCCCCTTTCGCCGTTTCCTTTTCCCTCCCACTCCAATTCCATGCCGATTTCTTTGAAAGCCAGATCGACAAACTCCCTCACCGAATAAGACTCACCCGTGGCAATGACAAAATCTTCCGGTTCGTCAAGCTGCAGCATTTTCCACATCGCATCGACATACTCGGGCGCATAGCCCCAGTCCCGCCTGGCATCCAAGTTGCCGACAACGAGTTTTTCCTGGATGTTGTGTCGGATTCGGGCCACAGCTCTGGTGATCTTCCGGCTGATGAATGTCTCTCCTCGCCGTGGCGATTCATGGTTAAAGAGAATCCCGTTGCAGGCAAACAGATTGTAGGCCTCGCGGTAATTCACAATGATCCAGTAGGCGTACAGTTTGGCGATTCCGTAGGGTGACCGCGGATAAAAGGGTGTCTTTTCCGTCTGCGGAATTTCCCGCGCCTTGCCGTAAAGCTCGCTGGTCGAAGCCTGATAGAACTTCGTCCGGATCCCCGTCTCCTTGATCGCATCCAAAAACCGCAGTGTGCCGATGGCGTCGACCTCCGCCGTATATTCAGGCACTTCAAAAGAGACCTTCACATGGCTCTGAGCACCCAGGTTGTATATTTCATCAGGTTTCACTTTTTCCAGCAGCCGGTTGAGATTGCTGGAATCGGTCAGATCACCATGATATAAAAACATCCTTTTATCATGAATGTCGGGATCATTGAAAAGGTGATCGATTCGGCCGGTATTGAACGAACTGCTCCTCCGGATAATACCGTGCACTTCGTAGCCCTTCTCCAGGAGAAGCTCAGTAAGATAAGAGCCGTCCTGGCCTGTGATCCCTGTGATGAGAGCCTTTTTCAATTGAATATCCTTATTAAACAGTGCCTAAAGTTATTCAAAATGTAAAAATCAAAACCACAATGAAAAATCCAAAATCCAAATTTACCCTGTTAGATAACTAACTTCTGACATCGAATACAAATCCAAATAATTTCTATCTAACAGGGTAGATACCAATACTATCAAATAAAAAAAAGTGCCCAAAGTAAGACAAAGAAAAAAGATAAAAGATAAAACAGATTTTTCATTCATAAATCTGAACTGTATGATACATCTTTTCTGAAATGAATTTTCTTCATGATACTATTAAATTAAATCAAAAATCAAAATGTAAAAATCAAAATGACAATGTAAAATGCAAATATATTTATTTTTGATTTTTGATATGTCATTTTTCATTTTGATATTTGATTTTTAATATACTCTTTATCACGATGTCTGAATCAGCATCTCCCCCTCAACCCCATACTCCTTCTGACACCGCATACAGATGGCCGTCTTCTCGACCACTTCCAGTTTCTCTCCGCATTCACAGACCCAACCCTGCTGTTTAGCAGGGACGCCGACCATCAGTCCATAGTCGGGCACGTCCTTGGTCACCACAGCTCCTGCGCCGATAAAGGCATGTCTGCCGATGGTATGACCGCAGACAATGGTGGCATTGGCGCCAATGGAGGCTCCTTCACGAACGAGTGTTTTTTTGTAAAATTCTTTTCCCCGCTGTGGGTATTTGCACCGCGGATCGAGGATGTTGGTAAAGACCATCGAAGGACCGCAGAAGACATAATCTTCAAGCTCGACGCCTTCGTAGACCGAAACATTGTTCTGGATCTTGACATGATTGCCGATCCTGACGTTGTTCCCCACATTCACATTCTGCCCCACAGAACAGTTTTTCCCGATCATCGAACCGCTCTGAATATGCGAAAAATGCCAGATTTTCGTGCCCTCCCCGATCTCCACATTCTCATCCACATAACTGCTCTCGTGCACAAAGTATTTCTTTTTTTCAGCCATTGTATGATCCACTTTTACTGAAATAAACGAACATCATGTTTTGCCGGATTGATGCGAATGCATAGCTGCCCTTAATCTCCCCTGTGTCTGAATCAGTGCCTCCAGATGCTCCTGATGCCATTTTTGAATCATATCGGGATGCATGGATTGACCGAATTCGTATAATTCGGCAAATTGCTCTAAATGTTCTTGCACTGAAATCTGTTTATTGTACCTGATTTCCCAATCATTGAAACGGCGATATTTCTCCAAAAGAAGTGTGTATCTATTTTTCATGTTTCATCTGTTCCAGTTTTTCAATAATCATTGCATTGTTCAGGAACTCTGAGAGCTCCCTGCAGTGTTTCATCACGTGGTCCCAATCCAAATTGTCCGCATGATTTTCAACAACCGTCCGAATATCGATCCAGTCCTTTTCCCTTTTGGAAATGGCTTTTTGAATAATAAAATCTTCCGGTGTACATACACTGGCCTCAATGCCAAACAGAGACGTTTTTCGGCTTCGTTTAACCGCTTCTTTCTCAAACGGCAGTTCGGCAACTACAAGATCAATCCGGCAACCAGCCACTTTTATCGGCAATACATTGGTTTCTTTGATAAACTGTTCAGGCTTCTCAGAGAGGAATTCTGAAACAGGACCAAGTATCTTTATCAGCTTTGCATAACCTTTCTGACCACCTGGCAGCAGGATCTTGATATCAATATCCACCGTAAATCTTGGACATCCATAAACTGACAGAGCTATACCCCCAAAAATCATGTATTCAATCTGATTTTTTTCAAAAACGGATATTAATATCCCAAGTGATTTTTTGAAAGGTTTCACTTACCATTGCTCCATCAAAGATGCCGTTGCCCTTTCCAGAATTTCCAGAACCTCCACACCATTCTGACCGTTGGCAATTTCAACCGGTGAACCGTCCAGATGATTCAGAAAATAGCGCAGTTCCTCTGTGAGCGGCATGGCCGGATCATACGGGATCACTTCCGTCGGCCCCTCCCGCTTAATCGGTTCGCCGCGGACCCAGTCGATGCCTTTTTCGTAATAGAGAACCTCTTTTTCTTCTGAGGAATCCTCAAACGACAGCATGCCTTTCGATCCGATGATGACCAGCCGGTGCTCTTTAAAGGGATGCAGCCAGCTGACAAAATTATGGACCACAATATTATTGGGATAGGTTAAAACCGTCATGGTGGAATCATGAATGTGGGGCTGGATAAAGGCACCGCCGCGGGAAACGATTTCAACAGGCAGCGCTTCGATTAAATACTGAAAAATAGCGATATCGTGCGGAGCAAAACTCCACAAAATGTTCTCCTCTTTACGGACGGTACCAAGGTTCAACCGGTTGCTGTAAATATATTGAAGTTTGCCGATTTTATCTGTTTGGATCAATTCCTTGATTTTTCGTATCGCGGGATGGAAAAGAAGCACATGCCCCACCATCAGATTGACACCTTGTTTCTCGGCCAGATCACGAAGCCTGATGGCATCTTTCAGATTGAGTGTAATTGGTTTTTCGACGAGAGCATGCTTTTTTGATTTTATGACACTTTCGGCGATCTCGTAATGGGTTTCGGCTGGCGTGGCCACAATGAATCCGTCAAAATCCGCCTCAATTGCCTGCTGCAAATCTTCAAAAACCTTGATATGCGCATATTGATTTTGATAGGCCTCAAGCGTTTCCCGATGGTTATCGACAACGCCTCCCAGACAGTGAAACTGATCAAGCGTCTTGATATGATTCTTCCCCCACCTGCCACCACCGACAACGCAAACATTTCTATCATTTGATTTATGAGTCAACCTGAAATCCTTTCGCTTTCTATTTTGGATTTGCCATACTTAAATCAAAAATTAAAATGCAAATATCAAAATGACAATGTAAAATGTAAAATTACCTCTTTCCTTTAAGTGTTAAAATACTGGAAGCGAAAATATTTCCAATCTCTTCTAATTCTTTTAAAAACCAATCTACTTCTTTTTGTTGAACACGCTTACTATCTCTAAGCAAAGAAATCCACAGTTTACTCTCATTTGTCGATTTTAAAGATATATTAAAATAGTTCGTGAAATCCTTTTTGCTACTGGCAGCTTGACCTTCTATATAATTTCCCAATATACTTGTGCTGCTACGTAATAGCTGATCTCCAAGCCTTTTGGAAACATTGTCTTTAGGTAAATGATCCAAAAATTCTATCAACTTAAGAACAAAACGATAAAGACGACCTTTAAACTCCTTTTTAAATTTTGATCTGCCATTTTGCATTTTAATATTTGATTTTTACATTATTACTCACAAAACAACTCTATTGATAAAATTCCATGATTGCCTCGATGACATAATCTTGCATCTCTCTTGTTAATTCGGGATAAATCGGTAGCGCCAATGTATGGGAAGCGGCATGCTCGCTGTTCGGAAAATCGCCGGTTTGATATCCCAAATATTGAAAACAGGCCTGCTGATGAAAGGGTACGGGGTAGTAAATTTCATGACCGACCTGTTTCTTTTTGAGAAAAGCGCCGAGGTCATCCCTTCGGTCCGGAACGGAAATCACATACTGATTGTAGATGTGATACTCCCTCTCGTAGGCAATCACCGGTTTTTGAATGCCTTCAACATTGAGATGAGCATCATAGTAAGCAGCATTCTCCTGACGCCCCTTATGCCATGTTTCAAGATAGGTGAACTTGACAAGCAGAATAGCCGCCTGTATGGGATCCAGCCGAAAATTGCCGCCGATGAGTGAATGATAATATTTGGGAGAGGCCCCGTGATTCCTTAACTTGATCAACTTGTAGGCCAGACCTTCATCATTGGTAACAACCATACCCCCGTCACCCATCGCACCCAGATTCTTGCTCGGGAAAAAGGAGAAACATCCCATTGCCCCCATGCTGCCTGCTTTCCTGACATCGGTTGATGAGGGATATCGGGCGCCGATGGCCTGGGCGGCATCCTCGATAACAGGAATGTCGAATTGGCTTGCCATTTCAAGGATTGGATCCATATCCGCACATTGCCCGTAGAGATGCACGGGGATCATTGATTTGACTTTCTTCGCCTTTTTGGGATTGTCATAAAACCAATTCTTGAGTGCCTGGGGATCCATGTTGTACGTATCCGGCTCGATATCGATGAAAACCGGCACAGCACGGAGACGGGCGATCACACCCGCTGTGGCAAAAAAGGAATAAGGTGTGGTGATGACCAGATCATCCGGCTGGATGTCCAATGCCATCAATGAAACGAGCAGAGCATCCGTTCCTGAAGAGACACCGATACCGAAAGCAGCACTGCAGTATTTCGCCAGAGTCTTCTCCAATTCGACCACTTTGGGTCCCATGATATACCGTGTGGATTCAATCACTTCATCGATTGCTTTTTTCACTTCATCCCGAATCGGCTCCAGTTGCGCTTTCAGATCAAGTAAAACCACTTCCATATCGTTTTTCTCTTTCAGGTTCTAAATACAGCTCCGCCTCCTCAGTCCCATAATTGGAACCGAGCGAGGCAAAAATGAATGATATAATCTATCTCGAAAATTCGAACCGGCTCTTATGGATAGCCGGTCAGAACATCAGCATCCAATCACATCAACGATTCTTCGAGCCACCTGATCGTCCCAGAATTTAGGGATAGTCCCCCGCTTGACACGACCGTTCAACACGTCCCGACTGTATTTGAGAATTTGATCGGGATCGGTTCCCACAAGAACATTGGTCCCCTTTGAAATGGTAATGGGACGTTCGGTATTCTCCCGTATCGTCAGACAGGGCACCTGAAAAAAGGTGGTCTCTTCCTGTATGCCGCCCGAATCGGTAAGCACCAAACGGGCGTGTTTCTCAAGGGCAATAAAATCAAAATAGCCAAGGGGATCAAGAACCCGTAACCGATGATCGCTGGATATCATTTCGGACAAATTGAATTCGCGAATGCGTTTTTGTGTTCTGGGATGAGCCGGAAAAATAACCGGAATATCCTTCCCGATTTTTAACAGCACATCCAGAATTTCCTGAAATGTTTCCCGATGATCCACATTTTTGGGACGATGCAGCGTCACCAGAACATACCCACCCTGAATGAGATTCATTTTCTTCAAAATATCGGAACTTTCATACTTCTCTCGATACCGAATCAGGGAATGGATCATCGTATTGCCGACATAGTGAATTTTACCGCTATCAATACCTTCGGCTTGGAGATTCTCTCCCGCAGCCGGTTCTGTGGTAAATAAATAATCAGAGATTTGATCTGTCAAGATTCGGTTGATCTCTTCAGGCATTGTCCGGTCTCTGCTTCTCAATCCGGCTTCAATATGCGCCACGGGAACATGCATTTTCACAGCCACCAGCGCACAGGCCAGTGTCGAATTGACGTCGCCCACAACGACAACAAGATCCGGCCCTGTTTCATTAACCACCTTTTCAAAAGCAATCATGATTTTGGCTGTCTGAGCCCCATGGCTTGCAGAGCCAACGTTGAGACAAATATCGGGTTCGGGCAGTTCCAGATCTTCTAAAAAGAATCTGGACATTTCATCATCATAATGCTGGCCAGTATGCACGAACAGGGGTTTGAACCCATCCGGATATTTGATCATCTCACACCAAATGGGAGCGATCTTCATGAAATTGGGTCGTGCCCCGGCAACAAGAATGATCTTTTTGGGTTTTTTATCAATGCGTTTTTCTTTTTTCATATCTCTGTTCAGGTCAATCGATTCAGCATCAATTTCCGGGATGAGCCAATCACCGATCTCGCTTTGGTTTTTTCGATTACCTTCACATCCAAACCATCCACATTCAACCGCAACGCCTGATGAATCGACTCAATGGAGACAATGAGTCTCCGTTGATTGTGAATGGCTTCCAATCTCCCTCGGAGACCCGACAATGGTCCGCACACGATTTCCACAATATCTCCGCGGGACAGTCCGGTACAGGGTTCAACGTCAGGTGATTCCCGCAGTATGCGCCGGATATTTTCAATCTCCTCGTCACGTACGATGGCCGGTTTGCTGTTAAACGTGACGTATCGAACACAGCCGTAGGTTTGCAGGGCCTGAAATCGGGTTACCGGATCCACATGGACAAACACATAACATCGGAACAGGGGTTCTTCAATCCACTTCTTACGGTCGCTCCATTTTCGAAGGACGTTTCGAAGAGGCAGATAGGATTCGATTCCTTTATCTTTTAACTGATCGTTTACTTTTTTCTCATAACGGGAACGGGTATAAAGCGCATACCAGTGTATCAATCGATTCCCATCAAGTGAATCCGATTTTTTCAAAACGGTCAACTTCTCTCCTGCCCTATCACATTGAGGTCCGATCCGATTATCACTTCAATAATCAAAACACAACCTGGCAATCATATTACAAATGAAATCACTATATTTAATCCGTTGTGCATAATTAAGGTTAACGTTTAAAAATGATTGGTTTTGTAAACTCCGCCCCTGGATTCCTGATTAAATATTTCAGGAATGACACCCTACCCCTGTCATTCCCGTAGTGTTTTGAGCGGGAATCCACTTTTACTCTTGTAAATAATCCTTTTTCTGACATTTTTCTGAGTTTTGCACAATGAGTTATATTTATCTTAGAACATCAAAGACGATTCGCCTACCGTACGACGATCCAAATTCCTGAGACAATCAACAAAAATCCAATAATTTGCAGAGGACGAATGGCTTCATTGAGTAAAAAATAAGAAGCGCAGGTCACGAGTACCAATCCCATACTGACCATAATCGGATAGGCAATACTTAAATTGAGTCTCGTCAACACGATACTGTATGCGCCAAGAGAAAGAACAAACAACAGGATACCTCCAAGCAGCGCAGGCTGGAAGATGGCTTTCTGTAACAAGTCCAGCACACGTTCTGTTTTTCCGATTTTCAGCATACCGACTTTAATCAGAACATTGGCAGAAGCATTAAAAACGATCGCTATAATAAGAATTGCGGCATCACGCATGATCACCCTTTCCCCTGTAAGATGTTCAACTGGACATTTCTTTCATTCGTCACACTTTTCCAAGATTCTATATCACTTTTTCCCAGATCATTCATTGAACCGTCTATACATGATAGAGAATTAATCCGACAGTCAATAAATAAAATAATATATTAACAATCATGGGTTTATCTTGAATCAGTATCTGTTCCGGGCTCCCCCCCAGACTCTTTTGATGAACCAGATAGAGATACCGGAAAATACCATAGAGTACGAATGGCATGGTAAACATCAAATTTTTTGTTCCAAACTTTTCAATCGTATCCGATGCCGTGGTGTAGAGAGCATAAAACACAACCGTGGATGCAGTCACAACGGAGATCATTTGATCTAACAAATAGGGACTGTATTCTCCTAAAATTTTGCGATGATCGGTTGCACTATCACCCAAGAGTACCAATTCATGCCGTCTTTTGCTCAATACCAGAAACAGTGCCAAAGAAATGGTACAAACCAAAAGCCAAAAGGAAATAGATACATCAATCACCACAGCGCCCGCAATCGCCCTCAGGACAAAACCGAGAGCGATCACGATCACGTCCAGGATGACAATGTGTTTAAAAACAACGGTGTATCCCAACATCATCAAAACATAGATGAGAGCGATCAAGCCGAAAGACCGGCTCAATAAAAACGATACAGCCAATCCGAGTGCAAAGAGTGAAACAGAAACGGTAATCGCTAATTGCACGGAGAGCTTGCCGCTGGCTAAAGGGCGCTTTTTTTTCAAAGGATGTGTTCTGTCCTGCTTTAAATCCACCAGGTCATTGACCAGATATTCCGCTCCGCTGAGAATACAGAAAAGCACAAAAGCGGCTATCGATTGAATAAGCAGAGGACCCTGAAAAACACTTTTTGAAAAAATCAATCCTGCAAAGATCAGGAAATTTTTTGTCCACTGCTTCGGCCTGAGCGATATGAAAAGAGGACCCATTCGATTATTGTATCGTTCTCTTTTTATCATTGAAATTCAGGATGACGGACGAATCACTCCCATTATTTTGAAATGAATGACTTGAGACCCTTCTTCTTTTTATGTTTTCCATCACCATAGTAATAATATTGATAATAATAATAGGTGGAGCCATACATATTGTCGATATTCACCCCATTGACCAGTATGCCAAAAATTTTCGCATTGACATTTTCTAAAAGAACACGGCTCCGCAAAATGGCATCTTTATTCGTCTCGCCTGATTTGATCACCAAGACCACCCCATCCAGTTTCGTCGCGAGAACAGCCGCATCGGTAACCGCAATAACGGGCGGGCTGTCAAAAAGGAGGATGTCAAATTGCGCGCTCGCTTTCTCCAGCAGCTTTTCCATAGCATCGGATGCCAGCAGTTCGGAAGGATTGGGAGGCAGCGTTCCCGAACAGAGAAGACTCAAATTATCGATATGCGTCGGCCTGATACCTTTATTAAGATCAATATTACCGACAAGAACATTGGTCAATCCTTCCGTACGGGGATGGTTAAAAATCGCATGCAGGACGGGGCGACGAAGATCGGTATCAACAAGAAGGGTCTTGGCTCCCATCTGGGCAAAGGTAATGGCGATATTGGCAACCGAGGTTGATTTTCCCTCACCCGGATTTGAGCTGGTTACCAGTACGGTTCTGATCGGCCGATCGATTTTCGTGTACTGGATGTTGGTTCGCAAGGTTCGATAGGCTTCAGAAATGGGAGATTTCGGGGCAAAATGGGTAATCAAACGGGATTCAATCCGCTGGATTTCTCCGTTCAATTTTTTCGTATGTGTCTCGATTCTCTGAGAGGCAATAAACGGGATCGAACCCAAAACCGGGAATCCCAACCTTTCAATATCCTCGATGGTTTTAAGGGATGTATCCAGGTACTCCCTGATAAAGGTGAGCCCGACACCCAATCCCAATCCGACGAGGATGCCGAGTAAAAGATTCATCTTTTTCTTGGGTGAAACTGGATCATCAGGGGGCAATGCGCGATCCACGATTCGGACCGAGCCAATCTGACCTGCTTCGGCGATCCGGTTCTCTTCATATTTCTCACTCAGCATCATGAAAATATTTTCGTTAACAGTGGCTTCACGCTGAAGCCGGGCCAATACCAGACTCTTTTCGGGAAGTCGATCCAAATTGCGATTATACTCCTGAAGAATACCCCACAGAGCATCCGATTTGGATTTCAATGATGTATTCTCCGTTTCGATTTCCAGAATATTCGTGAGGAGTGTTTCACTAAGCAACAGCGGATTGATGGCCGCCCCACCGCTGGCCACAATATTTTTTTTCTCTTCTATGATCTTGTCCTGAATACCTTTGATTCTCTGTTCCAACTCTGGAAGATTCCCATATTCAGAGCTCAAATCGTAATATCTGATTTGTTGCTCCAAAGAAGCTTGTCTGCTGATTTGTTCAGCAAGCTGCTTCTCAAGTTCCGCAATAACAGGACTTGAAAGGGTTGTTGCATCATCAACCAAGGCTTTTTGGTTCTCCCCCAACTGGTTTTTAAGATAGTCCAATCGCTTTTCATTGGCCTCCAGATCCGTTTTGGCTTCCTGATAAAGGGTTTCAAATTCCGCAGCCTGCTCGATGAGCTGCTGGGTCTCCGCTGTCAATTCGGCCACATTTTGCGTTTCTTTGTATTCTTTTAAAGCATCTTCAGATGCAGTGAGTTCGGCTTCAACATCCTTCAACTTGTCTTCTAAAAACTGCCGGACCTCACTGACCTCTTCACGGCTCTCCCGGATATCGAGATCCCGATAGGCTTCCATCCAGGTATTGGCAACAAAACTGGCTTCAAACGGAGTCGGAGCCTGAAACTTGAGCTCGATGAGATCCGTATCCCGTCTCGGAACCACCTCGATCACACTTCTAAATGCTCTGACATATTCCTCAAACAGCTCCGCTTCGGAAGGTTTTCTCGTTCCGGAACCATCACGGCTAATAAGTGAAATCAACCATCTTTGAATGGAAAATTTTTCTCCCCCCGGAGAGTATCCCAAGATATAGAGTGAATCTGCCTGAGATGATTCCTGAAGCTGCAGAATCACATTCTCAGCCAAAGTCCGGCTCTTTAAAATTTCAACATGGTTGTTGATCGATGTCTCCCGCTGCATGAGGCTCGTTACTTCAAAAATTTGCTGCTGAACCCTCCCTTCTTCCTTCAATAGAATCAAGGCGGAAGCCTCATAAACGGGTTGTGCGGTAAAAGTAAAATAAGCTGTGGATGCAACAACAATCAGGAATGAAAAGAGAATGATCCATCTTCCTCGATAGAGTACACGCACATAGTCACTTAAAGTGACTTGCTGTTCTTTCATTTCCTCTTCCACAGAACAATCTCCTACTTTAAAATAATTTTTATCAATGTTCTAAATGAGCTTTTTATAGAGAAAAAATCCCCTCCTTATAAAAAATAAAGATTCACTTTTGAAAGGGATCAATATAAATCTTATTATATTATAGAAATTAACAAGACTTTATTAATAAAACCCCTCGAAAAATCAAACCCACAAACAAGGAATATTGTTATTTTTTTGTAAATATTGTTATTAAAATTTAAATGATTTTAAATTTAAATAATATTTTCTTAAATGTCAATGTTTTTTTAAATTATACATGCATTATAAATAATACTTTACCTTTTTAATATTTATCTATACCTTTTTGTTTATCTCATATCGATTACTTCAGTATCTTCCGGTATGACAAATTCAAAGATAGACGCATCCATCGGCAAATCGAACTGAACTGAATTGAGTTCATAAATCGTCCGGTTGTCATTGATGTCGACCTGTTCGACCTTCCGAGGAATCCAGGTGTCTTGTTCAATCCAGACAGTAACTTCTGGAAAAAACGCATCTCCGCTCTCTTCTGTCAACATGACCACAGCGCAAGTTTTCCCTGAAATGACCTCTTCGCCAACCATTCGGGTGGCATATGATCGTGTATATTGAAATAAAATCTGTCGCGGTAAAAGGGTATTATCTGAATCGCTCAATCGGTCAATCAGAACCCTCTGCGAAGGTTTGCTGTAGGTCCACAATGTTTGTCCATCGGATACGATGATCTGATCCTCGGTCGTGACGTGAAAACGGTCATCTCCCTGCAGGACAAGTTCTCCTTCAATGGATTGTTCCTCTCCGGTCAATTCCCAGATATAGGTTTGTTTAAAAACAACCCGAATGGATTTGGCTGAATCGAGTTTCTTTTCCACATTCTGAATAATTTTGGCGGGATTGGTCTCTTTTGCAGCCATGAGAACCGGAAACAAACAGATGACGATGAAATAATATATCCACTTTTGATTGACCATCATGCTTCTCCATTTTTGTAACGATCCTGAGATTCAAGATCATCCAAATGATCCAGAAACCTTTCATCAACCAATACCTCTCTCGCCTTACTGCCATCAAACGGACCCAAAATACCCACATCCTCAAGCTCATCAATGAGGCGGCCGGCACGCGCATACCCGATACGAAGCCGACGCTGCAGCAGAGAGGCTGAACCCTGCTGATGCCGAATAACCAATTTTGCGGCTTCCCTGAAAAGCTCATCTCTTTCTCCCGCAACGCCATCCTTATCCGTCACATGTTTGGGGGCTCCTGCCGGCAGTCTCCATGCTTCCTCCTTAGGCTGCTGGCTGATAAAATGAACAATTCTTTGAACCTCTTCTGCAGAAATGAATGCCCCATGAATCCTCAGCGGTTCCGGTTCCCTGGGATGAAGAAAAAGCATATCACCGCGTCCCAACAATTTTTCTGCACCATTTCGGTCGAGAATCGTCCTGGAATCCGTTTTGGCTGTCACCTGAAATGCAATACGGGAAGGGAAATTGGCCTTGATCACCCCGGTGATGACATCCACTGAAGGTCTCTGAGTGGCCAAAATAAGGTGCAATCCCACGGCTCGAGACATCTGAGCCAGCCGTGCAATTGGTTCTTCAACTTCGCGGGCACCGGTGACCATCAAATCGGCCAATTCGTCAACAACAATCACCACATAGGGCAGTTTCTTCGGTATCTGACCCTCCTCTCCAACAGCTATTTTCCCTTTATCCACTGCACGATTGTAATCTTCAATATTGCGTACACCGACCCGGGCTAAAATCCTATACCGCCGCTCCATTTCGACCTCCAGACTCCGAAGAATCGATATGGCGTTGTTCAGTGTCGTGATCACATTCTCATTTAAATCCTCGCGGGTCGTCAAATGATGATGGTGCAACTTTCGGTAGAGCGTTAATTCCAATTTTTTGGGGTCAATCAGAACCAACTTGACCTCTGAAGGTTTCGCACGATACAGCATACTCGTGATGATCGTATTGAGACAGACCGATTTACCCGAACCGGTAGCCCCCGCAACAAGCAAATGGGGCATCTGCGCCAAATCGGTCACATAGGGTTTGCCCTCGATGGTCTGCCCTAAAGCCAGAGTCAATTTTGAAGGTGACTCCTGAAAAGCCCTCGATTCAAGAATGCTCCTGAGGGAAACCAGGGCGGGTTCTTCATTCGGGATTTCAATCCCCACAGCTGCTTTTCCCGGTATGGGAGCGACAACCCGGACTCTTTGAGCCTGCATGACCAGTGCAAGATCATCCTGACAGCCAACAAAACGACTGACTTTTACTCCCGGAGCAGGTTTGACTTCGAATCGCGTAATCACTGGCCCTGGCTGGATGCCAACGACCTCCCCTTGCACATCAAATTCACGCAGTTTCTCCTCAAGGAAATAGGCCTTTTTTTCCAGCGCTTCCCGATCATACTGTTTCCCTTCAGAAAGTGATGAGACAAGCATGTCGATGGGTGGAAATCGGTAGGAATCCTCTCTATGCACGGATTTGTCTGCAGGTTCCGCTTTTTCTTGAACCGGATTTTTTTCTACAGGGATCGAAATCGGCTGACGGGCAGTTACTTTTTCCTTGATTGTTGGTTGAATATGAATAGGTCTTTTATCTTCCATTTCATTCTGCCGATCGAAACCCATTCGCTTTTTCCTTTTGATAAGATGCGTAAAAAAAGATCCTGCTCCTTCTTTGAGACCCAATATCGATTCGCGCATACTCCAGGACGTGGCGGAAATGAGAAAGATAACCAGAAACGTCAACAGCACAATGATACTGCCGACTGCTCCTAAGTAGTGATTCAACTGTTCGGCTATGAAACGTCCAAAATGGCCGTGAATAAAATAGATTTTTTCGCTGCTTTCAGCCGATATGACGCCGGGAAGAGCCAGCGAGGTTGACAGAAATATCCCCAAAGCTAAAAAATAGAGTGAGAACCGAAAGAAAAATTTGAACTCACGCTGAAGAAAGATCGTCCAGCCAAGGAGAAAGAGAATCAATGGGAAAACGATACACGAATGTCCGATTGTGTAGTCATTCAGGTAATAGCTGATCCATGCACCGGCCAATCCAAGCCAATTCCTGACAAATGGACTGGTATGACTGTGATTGGGGTAATCTGTTGGATAGACAAACCGTGAAACAATCCCCAGCAGTACCAAAATGGAAAGGGCAATGATAAGAAGACCCAGAAGTTCTTGTCCTCTGGGAGGATTGTTATTTTTATGATTTGCAGCCATAATTCAATATCGATTCCATTTAAACCCTTCTTCAATCCTGAACAGAGCCGATGCTCTCAACGCGAGCAATGTCCTTTATCTCATCCCGAGCAGATCTTTCTGTCATCCCAATCGGAGCCCTTTCCGTCATCCCGAGCGGAGTCGAGGGATGACTTTTTATATCCTATCACAAATAAAACTAAGTATCATCAATTATATTAATAATCTAACCAAAAAACAACTGTTTGTCAACTCGATTATGGAACTTCACCGATTACTGGATCACCCGGAGAATATCCTGATAGATAATAAAGGCCATCAAAGCCAGAATCAAAACCATGCCGACTTGTTGAATAATCAGCTTGGTTTTTAAGGGTATCTGCCTTCGGATGAGACCCTCAACGGTCAAAAACAAAAGATGACCCCCATCCAAAACCGGGATGGGGAGTAAATTCAAAATACCCAGATTGATGCTGAGAATAGCCATAAAACCGACCAATACGCCAAATCCGAGACGGGCACTCTCCCCGGCCATTTTTGATATCAGGATGGGTCCCGCCAATGATTCCACCGATTCTTCCCTGATAATCAATCTGTAAATCGACACCAGGACCAATTTGGACAAATCATATACAGATTCTGCTCCAATCGCAACAGCAGGGATCAATCCCACATGTTTCATTTCAAACTGAGGATATAATCCAACTTGTCCGATCTCGCGAGTCTCTCCAGATTCTTCAATTTCAGTTTTCATGGGTGTGATTTGGATTGTAAACATAGAATCGTGACGGTTGATTTGAAAGTGTAAAGGACGTTCGGCAGATTGTCGAATGATCTCCGTCATTTCTTCCCACAGCGTTATCTCGACACCATCAATGGATAGAATGCGATCTCCCGCTTCAATACCGGCTGCCTGGGCCGGTGTGTCCTCAACGACTTCCCCAACGACGGATCCTTCTACCTGTTCTGCAATACCGTAAATCAGTGCACCGGCAATGAAAATAACAAATCCTAAAAATAGATTCATCACCGGACCTGAAAAAACGACAAGCACCCTCTGTAACCAGGGTTTTGAGCGGTACTCCCAGGGTTTCGGCTCTGCGGACAATTGTTTTTTATCGAGACTCTCATCAACCATACCGGCAATCTTGACATATCCTCCCAGGGGTACGACACCGATACAGTAATCGGTTTCTCCAATCCTTTTCCCGATCAACCTTGGCGGAAAGCCCAGAGAGAATCGATCCACACGAATGTGAAATAATTTGGCAGCTAAAAAATGGCCCGCTTCATGAACAAAAATCAGGACACCGAGCACAAAAATGGTCGAAAAAACAGTAATCATAGAGACTCCGTTAAAGATTAGGCATCATTTTCTTTAAAATGACCTTGCGTGTCCACCGGTCTGCATTCAGAATTTCTTGAAACTCAGGGTGAACAATCACCTCATGGTATTGCAAGACCCTGTCAATTATTTCCGTGATTTGATTAAATTGAATGCGTCCTGACAGGAAGAGATCGACAGCGACTTCATCGGCTGCGTTCAAAACGGCCGGCGCCGTCCCTCCGACCTTCAGAGCATCATAAGCCAGTCGCAAAGCCGGATATTTTTCAGGATCGGGCGGTAAAAATGTCAATTGATTCATCCGTGTGAAATCCATCCACCCATAATCGCCAGCCCAGCGCTCTGGGTAAGTCAATGCATAGGAAATGGGTGTCCGCATATCCGGCAGACCCAACTGGGCTTTGATCGATCCGTCCATAAATTCGACCATGGAATGGATAATCGATTGCGGATGGATGACCACCTCGATTTTCGACGCATCCATCTCAAAAAGCCACCTGGCTTCAATGATTTCCAATCCCTTATTCATCAACGTCGCTGAATCAATCGTCACTTTCTTGCCCATTGACCAATTGGGGTGATTCAAAGCTTCTTCAACGGTCACATGGTCCATTTCAGATTGGTCTCGATTGTAAAAAGGTCCCCCCGATGCCGTGAGAATCAATCTTCTGACGCTTTTCCGATCTTCACCCCGGAGACACTGAAAAAGGGCACTGTGTTCGCTGTCGATGGGCAGTATCCGTACGTTTCTCTTATTCGCTTCCTGCACAACCATTTTACCTGCCATGACCAACACTTCTTTGTTGGCCAACGCAACCGTTTTCTCGGCCTGAATGGCTTTGAGCGTGGCTTCCAATCCGACACTGCCCACCAGCGCATTTACAACCAAATGCGCCTCATCGCAGCCGGCAACATCGATTAACGACTCTTTACCGACAAGAAATTCAATGTGGAGTTCCTCAAACCGGCGTGCCCATTCTTTATAATCCACCTTGCCTGTTATCACCACACGCCTCGGATGAAATTGCTTCGCCTGTTCAAAGGCCAGCGATACATTTTGATGCGCCGTCAAAGTCACCATATCAAAGCGATCCGCATATCGACTGATCACGTCGAGTGTTTGTCGACCGATCGATCCTGTAGATCCCCATATCGATATATTTTTTGAACGCATGACTAAACCTGAAAATATGAAAAGGCTGAACCCTGCGTCTCCTGGTCAGCCCTTTTTGAAAAAATGTGTATCGTCACACTTCACATCAAAAGTCCAAACAACCACACCCGCAGCGGCTTGATTAAATGATTCCTCTCTGACTTTTCCGAACAAATTCACAGACCGCTTCTACTTCAGGTATCATTTCCACTTCCGATTCTATTTTTTCCAGTGCCTGTTTTCTATTCAGATTTGACCTAAAAATATATCGGTAGCATCTTCGCAACATCGTAATCGTCTGATTTGAATATCCCCTTCTTTTCAGTCCAACGCTGTTTAATCCTTTATATTGCAACGGTTCCCCCGCAGCTAAAATGAAAGGAGGAACATCCTGAACAGCCCGAAAATTGCCACCGATAAAAACATGCTTTCCAATGGTGCAAAACTGATGAATAGGAACCAAACCGCCGATAATCACCCAATCCTCCACAGTCACATGACCGGCCAGTTGAACACCATTTGATAAAATAACATGATCACCAACGAGACAATCGTGGGCGACATGCGTATAGGCCATCAACAGACAATGTGAACCGACTTTTGTTTTTCCCCTGTCTTTGGTGCCTCGATTCAGATCACAATATTCCCGTATCACCGTATGATCCCCTATTTCCAGAACGGATACTTCGCCGGCAAACTTGAGATCCTGCGGAACGGTTGAAACCACGGCACCGTGATGGATATGACAGTGTTTTCCGATACGTGCTCCGTCTGCGATCAATACGTGGGAATCAATTCGTGTTGAATCCCCGATTTGCACATCCCCCTCAATAATGGAGTAGGGACCCACAACCACATCTTCAGCCAATTCCGCATGTTCATCAACAAGCGCCATTGGGTGAATATTGGGCAAATTTCCTCCTTGAAATGACGTTCCATCTACCGGTCGACAATAGCCGCCATGAATGTGGCTTCACAAACCAACTCTTCAGAAACAAATGCCCTGCCGATCATTTTACACGATGTCGGCCGAAAACGGACAAGTTCGACTTCGATCTGCAGTTGATCGCCGGGATAGACAGGTTTTCTGAAACGCACATCATTGATAGCCATAAAATAGGCCAATTTCGCTTCCGGATTTTCAAAAGAATCGAGAAGAAGAACGGCTCCGGTCTGCGCCATTGACTCAACGATTAAGACACCCGGCATAATCGGATGGCCAGGGAAATGACCCCTGAAAAATGGCTCATTATAGGTTACATTCTTCACACCCAACACCTTTTCTTTGGGTATCAAATCAATAATTTTATCGACCATAAGGAAAGGATAGCGATGGGGCAGTATTTTTTCAATGGCCTGTATGTCTAAAAAAACACCTTTGGGTGTTGGTCTGGCCTGGTACTTACTGGTAAGCTTTTTCTTTTTATAAACTTTACGTATTTTTTTGACCAATTCGACGTGTGCCGCATGGCCGGACCGTGCAGCCATCACATGAGCCTTGAGAGGAACACCCAAAAGGGCCAGATCACCGATGAGATCCAACGTCTTGTGCCTGACCGGTTCATTGTAGAATCGAAGTTTTCTGCCTCCTAAAATACCGTTTGTTCCCAGTATGATATCCTCTCTGAAGCCAAATCGCTTGGCCAGATTTTTCAATTCTGCTTCACTCAATTGCCGATCCACAATCACAATGCCATTATCCAGACTGCCGCCCTGGATAAGACCCTGTTCGTGCAGTTCTTCAACTTCATGAAGGAAGCAGAATGTGCGGGCAGGAGAGAATTCTTTAACAAACTCATCGGATAAAGAATACATCGACGTATACTGCGTACCCAGGGCCGGATTTTTATAATCAACCATGAATGTGATGCGGAGTTCATCAGAAGGGAACACGACCATGTCAATTCCCTTTTCCACATCAGAGTAGGTAATTGTTTCTTTGATTTCGAGGTAGTCTTTCGGTGAATCCTGTTCAACAAAACCCGTTTTTTGCAGGACATCGACAAAAGGCTTCGCACTGCCATCAATAACGGGAGGTTCATTGGAATCGACCTCCACAACAATGTTATCGATCTCCAGACCGTACACAGCGGCCAAAACATGTTCAACCTGTCGGATGTGAATATTGTCGATGCCAAGTGTTGTATCTCGAAAGTTGTCCACAACATGCTCAATATCCGCAGGAATCTCAGGGCATTGATCCACATCGGTGCGAACGAAACGGATGCCTGTATTCGGTTCGGCCGGTTTAAAGGTAATGGTGGTTTTGTTCCCGGTATGTAACCCAACACCCGAAAGAGAAACCGGTTTCTTAATCGTCCTTTGATTGATTAACATACTCCCCTCAATTTATCTTCCAACTCCTCAATTTTCTTCCTCATTCTATTCACTTCTTTTATGAGCTGAGGCAATTTCTTCAGAGCAGCCTGAATGCGAAACTCTTCTCGATGCGGCTTGGCAGGATATCCAAAAATAAATTCTCCCGGCGGCACGGATTTATGGACACCCGATTGAGCACCGATCGAAACACCATCTCCCACTTCCAGGTGACCGGCAAATCCCACCTGTCCGCCAATACGGTTGGACCTGCCGAGATGTGTGCTTCCGGAAAGTCCCGTTTGTGCGGCAATCACAGTATTTTCACCAATGGTGCAGTTGTGTGCCACCTGGATCAAATTGTCCAGTTTCGCTCCGTTTTTGATTCTGGTTTCACCCAATGTGGCACGATCAACGGTTACATTGGCACCAATTTCCACATCGTCTTCGATGACGACAGTGCCGACCTGTGGGATTTTGAAATACCTGCCCCCTTCAGGAGCAAAACCAAAACCGTCACTGCCGATAACAGTCCCATTGTGAAGGACCACACGGTTCCCCAGCACAACCCTTTCCCGCAGGCAAACATTGGCATGAAGTGTACATCCCTCTCCAATCTTCACATCGTCTCCAATGACAACCCCCGGCATACAAATCGATTCATCACCGATTGTACACCTTTTCCCAATAACGACATAAGGTCCGATGGCCAGATTCTTTCCCAACTGCGTTTTTTCACCGATAACAGCCGTCGGATGGATTCCCTTTTCAATAAGGGGTACAGGGGGAAAAAATAAATGAATGGCTCGAAGAAAAGCATAGTACGGATTCTTGGTGCGAATAATGGATTTATCAAAACCCTCTGTTACTTCTTCAGAAACAATGACAGCTGAGGCTTTTGTTTGATTGAGAAATTTGCTGTATTTCGGATTGGCCAAAAAAGTAAGCTCTCCTTCTTTGGCCTCTTCAATTTTACCCACACCGGTGATGATGAGCTCGGGATCGCCTACAATCACCCCCTCCAATTCCGATGCAATTTCAGCCAACCTGAAAACCATACCGTGAATCCCTATTCATAATACATTTCCTCTTCGGATGCCCCTCTTTCCAATTCTTCCAATACCCAATCCGTAATGTCATATTGTGTTTTGGCAAAGAGAATGTTCCCCTCAGCGGAATCCAATACAAAATCATATCCTTCTTCATCAGCAACTGTCCGTATGGCCTCATTGATGCGGTCATAAATCGGTTTTAAGAGTGTATCACGGTATGTGAAATACTGTCCCCTTTCTCCCCATTTATCCGTTTGATATTGCTGAATGGCCAAAACCTTTGATTCGATCTCCTGAGTGATTTCTGTTTTTTTGGCTTCACTTAACAGGAGACTTTTCTGATCAAGTTCTTCCTGAAGTGCATTGAGCTCATTATTCATCTGTTGAAGTTCCTTGTCCCATTCGTCGTTTCTTGCATCAAGCTGTCTTCGTGCATCAATAGCCGATGTATAGGAGGTCAGAATTCTTTCTGAATCCACGTATCCGATTTTAGCCTGAGCGTGCAGCTTCCCCGATCCCCAAAACCCAAAAATTAAGACGGGAACCATCCCACAAATCATGTATTTCTTTCGAAACATCGTACTCCTCAACTTGTCATTGATGAGAATGAAACAACTGTTTCAAGGGATAACAGGAAAAGAACCTTTCTCCATTATTCATTCACCATGGTTCAAGCGGGATAATGTGGTTGACGATTCAAAGGCCGAATGAAAAATGGAAACAGAATCCCAAAAATAATCAGCAGACGACTTTACAGTTCTTCTAACAATTCATCTGTTAAATCATACGATTCTTTCGCATCCAACAGATACATGGTATCAAAAATAAAATCATAGCCTCCGCTGTCACGAATTTTCCGAATGGCTGCATTGATCTTATCGTATATGGGCTGCATCAACTCCGTTTGACGATCAACCAATTCCTGATCCTTGTCCTGTTGATACTGCTGCATCTCAACATACATATTGTTGAGTTCCTGCTGGCGCTCCTGTCTCTTCTCCTCGCTGAGCAGAAGACTCTGCTGGTTCAGTGCCTCATAACTCTCGTTAAATTCATTCTCCATTCTCTGGAGTTCCTCGATAGCCGCTTGCCTCTCTGCTTCCAATTTTTCTTGAGCGGCAATGGACTCCTCATCCATGGCAAGAATTCTTTGGATATCAATATATCCAAATTTGAGTTGAGCTGAAACCTGAACGGCTGCAATCATACACAACCCAATTACAATAATAGACAGTACCCAACTATTTTTCTTATACACTACAACCTCCTTTTGTTTAACAAACAGCGATAAACAACAACCGATTCATTCATATCTCAATCTTTAATTCTTATGAATGGCTTAAAAACTTCTCCCAAAAACGAATTGTGGTTTCCATGCACCATACTTACGTCCGTATTCATCGATCTGATCAAAACCGTATGCATAATCAATACCGAGCAGCCCGACCATGGGCATATAGAGCCGCGCACCAATGCCCACAGATCGACGCAAATCAAACGGATCTGTGCTGTCCAAATCATCCCACGTATTTCCGGCCTCTGCAAAGACCAATCCGAACATCGTGGGATTGGCAAGAATGGGAAACCGGAATTCAGCCGTTGTCTGGAGCATCGTTTTTCCGCCCCATCCAGAATAACCACCACCCGCCAACGGATCATCATATCCGCGCAAGGGAATGGATCGTGAAAGTCCGCTCCCTCCCATAAAAAAATGATCCAGATAAGGAATGCCTTTTCCACTGCCGATGGATTCCATAAAACCGAATTGAACACGGGTTAACAGAATGATTTTTGAAATAACCGTCGGATGAAAAAATTCTGCACTGAAAACATGTTTATGGTAACCGACATTTCCACCTAAGAATTTGGCATTTAATTCTGTTGACAGACTCACTTGAGAACCCCTAGTCGGGAATTCAGGATGATCAAGGCTGTTTCTGGAAATGATCTGGGTAATACCACTGGAAATAAGAGGCCAATCCTCATTGACGATGTTGTTGGGATTATAGGTCAGATAATAAGAAGAAAAATCGCTGAGTTCGGTCCGGTCCAGACGGTAAATCCAATCGCCTCTGAAATAGTCATCCGGCCACTTGAAGCGTCTCCCGAAATGGAGAGAAAATCCCTGGCTTCTCTGTCGGTATCCGATATAGTAGGGATCCCGTTTCGTATCGTAAACGCTTCCGCCGATGAGGGTTTGCGTGTTGAGAAAATAAGGTTCCGTAAAACTCAGGCTGAAAGATCGATAATACCGTCCAAAATTCCAGCTCAAACTGAGCTGCTGGCCGTTGCCAAAAAGATTCATCATATTAAAGCCCACATTTCCCACAAAACGATCGATTTCACTCCAGCCTGCGGAGAGCGTGGCAGTATCTGTGGATTTTTCTTCAACTTCAAATGAAAGATCCAGATGTTCTTCATCAATGGGTGTGACGTCCGGAATCACATTGCTGAAATAATTCAAGACCATGAGATCGCGATGACTTCTGACAAGCAGCTCCCGGCTAAAAACATCCCCGGGACGGATCTGCAGCTCCCTTCTGATGACACGATCTTTGGTTCGGGTGTTGCCGGTTATATTAATTCGCCTGATTTTAACCGGATTGCCTTCATCAATGAGAAATTGCACATCTAATGTATCTCCGGCCCGGAACACCTCCCTGGGCGCAATTTGTGCATAGATATGACCGATATCATAATAGGCGCCGCCTATATTCTCACTGATGGCCGTGGTCAGCTTTTCCTGACTGAAAACATCGCCTTTTTCAAAATCCAATAGGGACTCCAATTCATTCACTGCAAAAAGCGTGTTCCCTTCCCAGGTAATATCGCCCACATAATAGCAGGTACCTTCATTTACCCAGATATCGATAAACATATCCTTCTTTGTGTCATCATAGTAGAGCGAATCTTTGACAATAACAGCATCCCGGTAGCCATGATTCCAGTAATAGGTCAGCACATTATCCTTGTCATTTTCATACTCTTCTTTATCAAAATCCGCACCCCGCCACCAACGATCTTCTTTTGTTTTCTTCATCTGTTTTCGAAGTGTATTATCATCAAACGCTTCATTACGAACGAATTGAATCCGTTTGATCTGAACTTTCTGGCCTTCGTTGATCAATATCTGAAGAACGGCACGACCCTCTGTTTCTGACTGATAGGTCTCCATGTCAATCGTGGTCAATGTGTATCCGTCTTCCGCATATTTATTGATCAATTTCTTTTTGGCATTGGCAATCTGATTTGGACTTAATACCTGACCGCGAAAGAGGTTTATCTCTTTTTCAATTTCATCATTTTTAAATTTCTTATTTCCTTCTATGACAATTCTTTCTAATTTGGGATATTCCTCGATCTGAAGGGTCATAAACAGCCCGTCACGCGTTCTTTGATCCACCAAAATTCGAATATCAGAAAAAACACCCCAGGACCAGAGCTGTTTAATCGCTCGCTGGATATCTTCATACGTGACCAGCTCCCCTTCAGTAAGACCCGAACCCGATTTGATCATACTTTCATCGGTTGTCTTTGAGCCGGAAACCGAGAGTTGCAACAAAAGACCGAGAGAAGATTCCTGCCCCCAGCTGATATTGGTGATCCCGAAAAAAGAGACAATAAAAAAAATCTTTTTAATATTATTGGAAAATCCCATATCAAATCTTCCTCCAAATGTAATATATAATACAAAAAATTTTAATCTTTGTAAAGGAGAAAATAGGCAGCTTTACAAAGAGAATATGTGTCTCAGCCATATCCGCTTATCTTCTCGTCTATCAGAAAGAAGCTGGCTGTCATACGTATATTCCATCTGCAGATAGAGATCCGGTCTGATCGTATATTCCAACGAAAGGGCGTGCCGGAAACCCAATCCATGAGTGAGATACTGTAAATACATTTCGTTTTGAACCTGTCCGGAATAGGTCAAAAAAAGGCCGGGTGCTATATTCTTACCGAGTATTAATTTGGCACTGCGGAGAAGGAGTCGTGGATCAAAACTGACATTATCCATGGTTTGAAGTTGAACGATATTTCGGCTAAACATCGAAAAAAGCCGTACAACATCCAATCCCAAATGGCGTCGAATTTCTCTTTCCAGAGGTCTAAAAATGGGACGAAAAACCAGATTTTCAACGCGCATGCCTAAAGCATCATAGGCGCGATCCTTAAAATCTTGAGCAGAATATCCCAATGCCGCTAGAAGATCCGCCTCGCTTCGTCCCAAATTGGGATTGTCTGTTGAAAATCGAAATTGCACACGATCCCACGGTCCCATCTCCCTTTCCAGACCTGTTACCTCATCCGTTGAAGTCACAGTGAGCCAGATTGTGGAAGACATACCCAAAGAGTCGACAACCGTCGTGTATAAACGTCCCGAGACAATCGGATTATCAGCTCCCCTCGGATAATCAAAAGTAATCCTTTCCGGCTGAAAAAAATGATCCAGGACTTCAACAGATCCATCTGTGGATACAAGATTACCCCACACCTGGAAATCATCATCCTGAATAATTCCCTCTAAATAGAGTTCTCCATAATTGTCCTGTAATTTGAGGTCGGCATAGACATTTCCTACAGCACTTTCGATATCCCGTTCAAAATGAACATCTTCCCTGGGAAGAATAGAAATGTCCCAATTGACACGTTCCAAGAAATTGACAATCTGATTTTCACTGCTGTCACCTTCTACTGTTAAAAAAGGATAGGTCAGTCGATTATCCGTTAGAATAAGGGATCCTCTAAAAAGGGGAGATTCATTGGGACCGACAAAAATGAAAGCCTGTTCCGGTTCCCGTTGCCCGAATACAATCCATCCTTCTTCACCTTCTTCCATAAGACCTGGAAGGTGAACACGAACACCCTTTCCTTCAGTGGTCAATTGGAGCACGCCAAATTGCACACCCATTTTATCCCAGATCAACGGTTCTAAAGAATTTGAACCTGTTTCAACCAACCGATTATTCATCACAAATGGCTGACCCTCCACCTCTCCCGATAATTTTTCAATAGCCACGAAACGATCTTCCTGTTGAAGGTTTGCCTGAATCTGAAGTTTCTCGACTTTCTTCACAAATGAAGAAAATTCAATACGTCCTTGATCCAGGGATAGATTGCCGCTGCCTAAAACCCAATCATCAAGCCCTCCCGCCAATCGGATAAAAGCCTCTCCCGATCCTTCCGCTTTGCGAAACAACCCGCTCAATTCAGGCAAGATGCCCAATATGTTGCCGTAAGCTTGAATCGAAATATCCATATCATTATTCTTTTGATAAGGAAAATCTCCCCAGAAAAGGAGATGAAAGCCGTCATCTCTTTCCAACAATCCATCTTCAACAGTCAGTGTATGATCTAAAATTCCATTTGTGCTTAACAGCGTATCCACAACCTGGACCTTTAAATTCTGAAACGAAACAGAACCCAAAAATCCATCCTTCACGGTTGCGATTCCACTGACAATAGGCGCCTCAACAGGCCCTTCAACCTGAATATGGGCGGTGGTTTGGCCTGAGATAAAAGAACGACCCGTCAGACCTTGAATCAAATCATCGATACGGATATCTTCCCCGACAAATCCACCGAACAAGCTGTCGTTACCGGCATCCTCAACCTTTCCCGAAAGCAATGAAACACCGTCTTTTTTAAGGGATAGATCGCACAATCTTAAATAACGGTCTTCCATTCTTAATTGCAAATGGCCTTCAAAAACACCCATGTCATGAAATTGCCCTTCTCTAAGGTCCAAATCCAAATCGATTGTCGGCTCTGACCAGCTTCCATTCACATTCATATTCCCCAAAAGTTGCCCTGCATAAGAACGCATTCGAGGGAATAGGTCATAAAGTTGACTAAAATCAAAACGGTCGAACTCAACAAAAGCCTCGACCTGCTCTTCAGAATGAAGTGGATATTTCCCTTTAATAAAGATCAAATCCCCAATATGGCATTGATCAATAGAAACGACATGATTGATCCATGCTCCTTCCGCCGATAATGACAAAGCACGACCAGAAAATCCATAATAATTGGCCTCCAGGTTCACTTTTCCATCTTGCGACAATTCTCCAGAAGGAGTGAGGCGAAGATCAAACAGTCTTGGAAAATCTTCTCTCCGCCTATCCACACCTGTACTTGAAATATCCCAATTCCCGTTTGCCCAGGAAAAAGAGGATGTTATCTCGATATGATCCACAATGTGTTGTCTATTTTCATTCAATAAGAACCGGGCAAGTGTTGCCAAACCATCAGCCTCAATCTCTATTTTTGTACTGTCATGAAATGGGGATTGAATCGATCCGTTCAATTGAAAATCCTGATTCGAATCCACTTGCATTGAAAGTTCCCTATCCGCATATCGCAACCGGGGTAAAAACCGAAGCGTATCGATACCTTCTGAATGAACGGACACACTGCCCTGTGCCTCTCCCGACAGTTCCCTAAGCTCGCCGGTCAGTTGAATTTCGAGCTGACCCTCACAATAACTGATTTTGTTTTGAACCCAGGAAGGCAAAGAGGGCAATAAATTTCCTCTGATGTCCAGTTTCAACGAACTCAATTGATGGATATCTGAAAAATCAATATGCCCATTCAGATTAACAGATATTCCCTCGTCTTGGCCTGCACTGCCATCGACATACAGGATGCTATCTTGAATGGTAATGTAGGTTGTGAAACGGTTAAAATCAAAACCATATGCACATAATCCCGTGGATGTCACATTTCCTTTGATGGTAGAATTGTTTAACGGACCAAATAGATGAAAATCACACAGTGCTTCTCCTTCGATCGGCCATCGAATGCCTGGATCGGTCATCCTGAAAAAATTGTAAATATCAAATCGAGAACAGCGAACGGACAAATCCAATTGGGGTTCAAACATATTGAACAATGTCCCCGAAATATCGAGTGGAGATCCATTAAAATCCTGAACAGTCCCTTCTAGGATGATATCGTTCTCTTCAAGCATTCCACTCATATGAACATCATGAAAAACAAGATTTGCATACTTAAAAGAAAAAGAGCTTTCACTGATCTCAAAAAATCCCGAAGAGGGTCTATTGGCGTTGATGTTGACTTCTCCTCTCATTTTACCAGCCTCGATAGAGACATATCCTGGAAAAATAAACGGCAGTTCCTCTGGGGACTCTGACTCTTCAAGTTGAATATGCATGTTGATGGGTCTTCCCGAAAAAAGATTGAGTTCCCCTTCGATTGTCAAATTATTCTGTTGTGATTCAAAGACTTTCCCGGAAAGACGAATTTCAGCGGAATCCGCAGGCACGGATCTAAGCCAACCATTCAGCGAATGTGCCAACCGGGTTCTTTCACCCAAGGAATCTTCGACAATCACTTCCGCTTCAGCTACCGTAATCCGTTTGACAGTTTCCATCTCTTCAACCCATTGACTAAAATGGATCCATTCCTCACCGTTCAATTCACCATTGATTTTGGGAATGATATTTCGAATGATAAGGGTTGGGTGAATAAACACAACATCATGGGCCACTTTGGTTGGTGAAAATCGGTATCTGAAAAGATTCCAAAAGCGATAGCCCACACGAACATCGTCAATCATCAATGTAAACGATCGATCTTTCGGAGTCAGCCTGACGCCTTTCAGATGGATACTGCTTAGGTCGATTTCCAAATATTCCACATTGGATTCCTGAGCCAGAAAAGGGCGGACTTTATCCAAAAGGATTTGTTTGATTTTATCATTGGCCTCAGTAGCTCTCCATCCGACATAACCACCCAACACAAGAACCGTTCCCATAAAGGCCAAGACAATGATCCATTTTCTTTTTCTCATAAACAGACTCTGTAAAGAAAAATGAGGGGATCACAATACCCCTCACAAAAAACCTAAGACGCGTTATATAGACGCTTTGAAAGCGAAATTGTTCCTGCTCTATTTTATATAAGTTTAATTATTTATCATTTTTTATGATCCGTAATCTGCTCACTGACTTTACCAAATCGCCGTTCCCGAGCCTGATAATTTTCAATGGCTTTGTAAAGATCCTGTTTACGAAAATCCGGCCACAGCACATGCGTAATATAGATCTCCGTATAGGCCAATTGCCATAAGAGAAAATTGGAGATCCTCAATTCTCCACTGGTACGGATGAGAAGATCGGGATCGGGAAGATCGGCAGTGTAGAGATTCTGACGGAAGAGTTTATCGTCGATAGCTTCACACTTTAATGTACCCTCTTTGACCTGAGTAACGATTTTCTGCACAGCAGAGAGGATCTCCTCTCTACCCCCATAGCTGAGGGCAAGATTTAAAATCAATCCCGTATTCTGCTGAGTGGCTTGAATGCCCTCCTCTATTCCAAAATGGGCGTATTGGGGCAGGGTATTAATCTCTCCGATGGTCATGAGTTTGACATTATTACGGATCAGATCATCCATTTCCTTTTGCAACGTACGTATCAGTAATTTCATCAGAGCCGACACTTCTTCTTTCGGTCTGCGCCAATTCTCTGTTGAAAAAGTATAAAGCGTTAGAACCCGAACATCCAATTCAGCACAGGCTTCAACAACGTCTCTCACAGCTTTGATACCTTCCCGATGTCCGGCAATTCTGGGAAGCCCTCTCTGTTTCGCCCACCGTCCGTTCCCATCCATTATAATGGCTATATGTTGAGGGATTTGACCTTGTCTTTGGAGACGATCCCGTATTTTTTTATCTTCAGAACCCAAAAAATATACTCCTAACATTCTGAATAGATAAAAAGTTAAAATCAAATATAGAAAAAGTCAAGCACTTATTTCTTGTTGACATTCGCTTTAAAAGTCATTATTTTGAGTTTTTGAAAAACAACAAATAGATAAAGTGCCGGAGCACGATTTTATGTCTAAAAAATCCGTTCTGGAGCCGGACCTTCAAGCCATTGAAGAACTGAAAATTGGCTATCGGTCTATTATCGGCCAAATTGAAAAAGTCATCGTCGGCCAACATCGAATAATCGATGAATTGCTCATTTCTCTTTTTTCCAGAGGTCATTGTCTTCTTATCGGTGTACCCGGTTTGGCAAAAACCCTTCTCATTTCTACACTTTCGGAGATTCTGGATCTCAAATTCAGCCGCATTCAGTTCACACCCGATTTGATGCCATCAGATATCACCGGAACAGAAATTTTGGAAGAAGACCGAACAACTGGAAAAAAAGAGTTCCGTTTTATCAAAGGTCCGGTATTCGCTCATATTATTCTGGCTGACGAAATTAACCGCACACCACCAAAAACACAGGCAGCCCTGCTGCAGGCGATGCAGGAACATGAAGTCAGTGCATCGGGCAATACCTATAAACTGGATGAACCTTTTTTTGTTTTAGCCACGCAGAATCCGATAGAGCAAGAAGGGACCTATCCCCTACCGGAGGCTCAACTGGACCGCTTCATGTTCAATGTGTGGATAGACTACCCTTCCAAAGAAGAGGAAATTCAGATCGTTCAATCTACAACCGGCAGTTACTATCCTCAGCTGCAACCAGTCATGGATGCAAAGCAAATTATGGGTTTACAGGATTTGGTCCGTCGTGTGCCTGTTGCCGATTTGGTGGTTCATTATGCCGTGGAGCTTGTAAGAAAAACACGCCCAAACGATCCCCTCTCCCCTTCATTTGTCAAAGATTGGATCAGTTGGGGAGCCGGACCGCGTGCTTCTCAGTATCTCATCTTAGGTGCAAAGAGCAGATCGATTCTCGACGGAAGAACGACTCCCGACATCAACGACATCCGATCTGTGGCCAGATCGGTGTTGCGACACCGAATTGTGACCAATTTCAATGCAGAAGCCGACGGTGTCAGTACGATTGACATCATCGAGCGCTTGATCAACCAAGAAAAATCCTGAACATGACACGCGGCATGGAAACAATGGAACCATCAATGCAAAAAATCCTCTTTTACAGCACCAACCGAAAAGCGCCTGAAGTGGATTTAATCAATGCCCTTTTTACAGGCCAGGCACCTGACCGGGGGCTCTACATGCCAAAAACCATCCCGATGTTGAGCCAAGAAGAGATAGCCGCTCTGGCTGATAAAACATATGCGCAGGTCGCTGCGGTGGTCTTGGGAAAATACACCCTGAACAGTCTTTCACCGGACACATTGCTGAAACTGTGTGAAGAGGCTTATGACTACCCGGTACCACTGGAGCATGTTCAGGCTAAAACCTATTTGATGCGGCTGGACCAGGGCCCGACGGCTTCATTTAAAGACTTTGCGGCCCGGATGATGGCCCGTTTATTCGGTACATTCTTAAAAAAAGAGAAACGTCAGCTTGTTATCTTGACCGCCACAAGTGGTGATACAGGGAGTGCCATCGCCAATGCATTCTATGCTATTCCTAATATAAAAGTGATGGTTCTCTTTCCACCCAGCGAAGTGAGCAACCGGCAGAGAAAACAGATGACGACGTTGGGTAAAAATGTGACCATTGTTGGCATTGACGGGAAATTTGATGATTGTCAAGCACTAGTTAAAAAAGCATTTACAGACAACACACTGAAAGAGATTTGGTTGACCTCCGCCAATTCAATTAATATGGGTCGATTGCTCCCGCAGACGGTCTATTATTTTTATGCCTATTCACAGCTTGGCAAAGACAATGAACCGGTTTATTTTTCTATCCCATCTGGAAATTTCGGCAATATGATGGGTGCTTTGCTGGCCAAGCGTATGGGACTTCCCATTGAGCGATTGATCATCGTCACCAACGCAAACAACGAAGTGCCGGTCTACTTTAAGACCCGATCCTATCAAAAAATCGTGCCCTCCCGTGTATGCATATCCAATGCCATGAATGTGGGGCATCCGAGCAATTTTGCCAGGGTGATTGATCTCTACGGCGGATGGATGGATGAAACAGGAACAATTCATCAGCAACCCGATATCGAACATATGCGTCGGGACATGTGGACAATCAGCATTGACGACAAAGAGACCCGTGAAACCATTCGATCGGCGTGGGGAAAATATAGGTTGATGTTGGAACCGCATGGAGCGACCGGCTGGGCCGGCCTTCAACATTTTATCCGGGAAACCAAAACAGACGGTCTTATGGTATCTGTGGAAACTGCCCACCCCGCCAAATTTCCCGAAGAGATCGAACAGCTGCTTTCAATCACTCCCCCTGTGCCGAAAAGTATGATCCGCCTTGAAGAGATGAAAGAATCATACCTCCAATTACCGATTGATTATCAACGTTTTCATCATCTTTTGTTGGAGAAATACAGACGGTGAAGCATATCATTGTACTCGGTGACGGAATGTCGGATTATCCGATTCCTGAACTGAACCATAAAACACCGCTCATGGTCGCCAATAAGCCTGCGATGGATTACATCGCCCAACGAGGTCGGACAGGTTCTTTGCAAACGATTCCTCCGGATATGCCGACAGGTTCCGCTGTGGCCAACTTAACCGTGTTGGGGTATGATCCTCACCAGACATTTCAGGGACGCGGCGTTCTCGAAGCGGCAAGCCTCGGCATAGAACTATCCCCAAGAGACATGGCGATGAGGGTCAATTTAATTTCAGTTGAAGACAACCGCATTCTTAGCCATTCGGCTGATCATATTACGAATGAAGAAGCCAGTCAATTAATCCAGTTTCTTCAAATGCATTTTAAAACAATGAAGATTCGGCTTTACCCGGGATTGAGTTACCGTCATGTTCTCATCATGCCAGGCGGTGATGCTTCTCTGAAATGCGCCCCTCCCCATGATCATTTGAATCAACTTGTGGAAGCATTGCTTATCGAACCCCTCACACCCAAAGCCCGGGAAACTGCCGATCGTTTGAATCGATTGATCCACGAATCCCATCGTATTCTCCAATCCCATCCGCTGAATATCAAACGGAAAAAAGCGGGCAAATTACCCGCCAACATGCTCTGGCCCTGGTCCCCCGGTAGAAAACCCGAGATGGAGACATTCCAGAAACGATTCGGGATCAAGGGAGCAGCAATCTCAGCGGTCGATCTCATCAAAGGTTTGGCTATTTATGCGGGAATGGACATTATTCCTGTGGAAGGGGCCACAGGATTGTACGATACAAATTACGAAAACAAAGCCGACGCCGCTCTGGATGCACTCAACGACCACGATCTCGTTTTTGTTCATGTCGAGGCACCCGATGAGGCGGGACACGCAAAAAATGTTGAATTGAAAATCAAATGCATCGAAGATCTGGATCGACGGTTACTCCGACGGATATTGGATGGATTGACAAATCAGATGAAAGAAACTGTATTGGCGGTCTTGCCGGATCACCCCACTCCGATTGTGCATGGAGCTCACACTCGCGAACCGGTACCTGTGGCGATTATGGACCCCCGCATCGATCCAGACCCGGTAGATTGTTTCAACGAAGAGAGCGTCAAATCAGGAAGTCTGGGATTGATGAAAGGATCTCAATTTATCGAGAAGGTGTTAGGGGAAAAATAGACAAAAAACAGATGATAAAAACAGACGGAGGATCATTTTATGAGTCCAATCAATGTACAAGCAGGAGAACTGAACCAGAAGATAGAACAAACTAACGGGTCCATTTACAATTTGCTCTCCGAAAAAGGAAGAGCAATCTATTTCCCGAAAGCCGGTATTATCAAACAAACAGCCGAAGCCAAAGGAAAGAGATACAATGCAACCATCGGTATGGCCATTGAGGATGACGGCACACCGATGCGGCTGCCCTCAATTGCTCAGTATATCTCTCTCGATCCCAAAGAGGTTTTCCCCTATGCACCCAGTTATGGGCTGCCTGAACTGAGAAAAACATGGCAGAAATGTATTTACGAAAAAAACCCGACGTTAAAGGGCAAAATCAGTCTGCCTGTTGTGACGAATGCATTGACCCATGGATTGAGCATAGCCGGTTATATGTTTGTGAATCCCGGGGAGAAGATCATCGTCACGGATAAATTTTGGGGAAATTACCGTCTTATTTTCGAAAACGGATACGGAGGCATTCTCAGCCCGTTTAATACATTTGATGGAGAGGGTTTCAATGTCGACAGTTTGAGAAAAAAGCTTTCAGAAGAACCCGGCAAACAGATACTTCTCCTCAATTTTCCCAACAATCCAGCTGGATACACACCCACAACGACGGAAATTGAAAAGATCGTTGAAATCCTTCTCGAGAGTGCCAATCAGGGAAACCGCATCGTTGTCATGATCGACGACGCCTATTTCGGTCTCATTTACAAGCCAGGGATATATGAAGAATCGATTTTCGCAAAACTGGCTGATCTCCATAAAAACATACTCGCTGTAAAGCTTGATGGTGCCACTAAAGAAGATTTTGTTTGGGGTTTACGGGTTGGATTTATCACCTACGCTTCAAAGAAAATCAGCGAGGAGACATGCCTTGCTCTGGAAGAGAAAACAGGAGGAGCTGTCAGAGGCAACATTTCCAATGCATCGCACCTGTCCCAGAGTTTGGTATTGAAAGCGATCACGTCGCCGACCTACAAAGCCGAAAAAGAGGAAAAATATGATCTGTTGAAATCACGTTTTGAAAAAGTACAGCAGCTGTTAAAAAACAATCAAGACCGGTACGAGGCATATTTCAAACCATTGCCCTATAACTCGGGCTATTTTATGTGTATTGAACTTCAGAAGGATCTTGATGGCGAAACCATCCGGCGTAAATTATTAGACCAGTATAGTACAGGCGTGATTGCCATCGGGAAGCTCTTGAGAATAGCTTATTCATCGCTCGCCGGTAACGATATTCCTGATCTATTTGAAAACATTTACAAAGCCTGCACCAAATAGACCTTTATAAGCAGAGTACTTTTGGGGAATAATACGAGAATTGACTGTACAACTTTCCTTTTCCTGGAATTTCATCTTCAGGGATTGAGTGAAGAGAACAATCACTACTGATTGTGGGTGGAAAGACTCTATATGATTCATCCTCTTCACTCTATGGGAAAAACGCAATAGACTTTCACGAAACATGAGTAAATGGGCGTTAAAAGAACTATCCCATTGGTGTGTTCTAAAAGTAGGGAAAATTAAAGAATTGGAGAATGGGTAAATATATTCATCTTGCTCATTATTTCTTGCATTTAATATGATTGATCACCTTTGTTTCAACGGGAAAAAGCATACATGTCTTCCTGTTCCAAACTTTTTATAAACTGTAAGAATCGTTTGGAATGGTTCCATTATTCCTTCTCCACTACTATTCACCATCCCATTTTCGGAATAAAGCGCGTTTGCTTCAAACAAAGACAACCTTTTATTAACCGATCAAACCATTAAAAGGATTCAAAACCGTTTATCAAAAAACCCTGTTTTATGATGTATAAAACTTAAAAAGTGTAAATTGTGTGTACTTATCCCCCTCATTCAGAATAGTTGATGGGAATTTCGATTGATTCGGTGAATCTGGAAAATGCTGCATTTCGAGACAAAATCCGCCATGGGGCTGATATCTTGTACTGTCTTTTCCCACAACTGAACCGTCCAGATAATTGCCCGTATAGAATTGAACACCTGGCTCTGTTGTATGTATCTCCATTGCGCGACCACTCGTTGGTTCCCAGACACGTGCAGCCAGATCGAGCTTTTCATCTCCTTTGGCAAGTACCAGATTGTGATCATATCCCTTGTCCATTTTATCAATCCTTTCTCCTATTTTTCTGGGTTTTGTAAAATCGAGCGGTGTATTTTTCACAGAACGGATGTCACCTACAGGAATCATATTTTTATCAACCGGTGTATACGTATCCGCCATCACAAATAATTCATGATTAAGAACGGATCCAGCACTTTGAGAAGCCAGATTGAAATAGGTGTGATTCGTCAGATTGACCGGAGTCGGTTTGTTGGTTGTGGCTTCGTAAATCATTTGTAATGCATTGTCATTCGTTAGTGAATAAGTGATCATACATGAAAGATCCCCTGGATAACCCTCTTCCCCATCATGACTGAGATAATGAAGTTTAACACCAACTACATCTTCTGTTTCAAAAGATTCCGCATTCCAGACGACCCTGTCGAATCCTCTGAATCCACCATGGAGATGATTCGGACCATCGTTGACCGTTAAATGATATTCGACCCCGTTGATCTTGAACTGGCCTTTTTTGATCCGGTTCGCATACCGTCCGATAATCCCTCCGAAATGAGGACTATTCCCTTTGAGATATCCTTCAAGTTGGTCAAAGCCAAGGACGATATCTTCAACATTTCCTTCCCGATCTGGAACCTCAATTGAGGCCACAATGCTGCCATAGGTGATGATCCCGACCTTCATGCCAAGATCATTGGTCAGTTTATAAAGATCAATTTGAACATCTGTTTCTGTCTTTCCAAAAGATGATTTATGAATATTCATTGTATTCCTCCTTCCTTTGATTTTTCCCAGTTCTTGATTCAAAAAGCTGATAATTATAAATACTACAATATGAAAAGTGCAATTATAAAAACGATAACCTCTTCATAAAATGATTCATACTGGCAACGAGTTGGATACTTCTTTGACAACTTGCAACAACTTATTTGAATCATAGGGTTTTTCTAAATAGGAAAATTTCTTATGTTTGATATCAGGCCATCTCGATTTACAATCGGCATAACCACTATTCAACAAAACTCTGAGATCCGGTTTCCTAATCAGCAACTCGTTGATTAATTCAATCCCATTCCTCCCCGGCAAAACAACATCACAAATGATGATCTGAAAATCCGCATTCATTTTCTGAAAAATATTGATTGCCTCTTCTGCATTTGAAGCTGTATGTACAACATAACCGCCTTGTTTCAAACAATTGGCTGTAAAATTGCGTAATTTCTTTTCATCTTCGACGAGCAACACTTTTTCCCCATCTCCGGAAAATTCCTGATTCCCAAACAAAACTGGATTTTCATTCTCATCTTCCAATTTGTTTAATAAAGCTGGCAAATAAATTTGAAAAGTTGAACCATAATCCACCTCACTTTGCACTTGAATCCAGCCGTTATGTTGTCTGACGATGCGACGAACGATGGAAAGCCCCAGTCCTGTACCTTTTCCGGCTTTTTTGGTACTGAAAAATGGATTAAAAATGCGTTTGATCGTATTTTTATCCATACCTGTACCGTTATCTGAAATGATAATGCGAACATACCGACCTGGATGAGATTCGGGAGTTTCTTCAGGTTGAGTCTTATGAACAATCGTATTTTCAGTCTTTATGATCAATTCCCCCCCCTCTGGCATGGCATCTCTCGCGTTGATGGCCAGATTCATAATGACCTGTTCTATTCTTCCTCGATCGGCATGTAAACTCCATAAATCGGATGCAAGTTGGCTACTGATTCTGATATCTTCACCAATTAAAGGCTGAAGCATTTTCATTAAATTCAAAATGGTTTCATTCAGATCAATAACAGCATATTTTTGAGTTTGTTTACAATTGAAAAGAAACAATTGTCTTATCAGTTCGGCTGCCCTTTTCCCGGCAACCTGAATATCAATGAGATCTTGATAAATGTGATCTGTCTTATTAATCTGCTCCAATGCCATATCTGTAAATACCAAAATGGCTGTTACCAAATTATTAAAATCATGCGCAATTCCACTCACTAGAACACCGATCATTTCAAACTTTTGAATATAGAGAAGTTGTTTTTCTATACTCTCTTTTTCCTCTTTCAATTCTTTTTGCGATTCATGAACCCTCATTGCCCAAATTCCGTAAGCAAGATTGTCTGCCAATCTCTCTAACAAATCAATTTCCCCCTCTATAAAACAATATTCCTTTTCCGAGTATATATTCAATACACCTATAACTTCATCATCATATTTCAAAGGAAAACTCACAACAGATAAGAATCCTCTTTCGATTGCTTCAGATTTCCATAATTGATGACTTGATATTGACCGAATTCTTTGAAGTAGACAAGGTTGACATGTCAGAATGGCTTTATGGATTGGATTATCATTTGCATTGTTCTCTCGAAGTTCAGATACAACTGTTTCAAGATATTCTCCATTACATCCTGCTTTCGATATTGGGCGAATATTTTTCGAACCGTTTTTATCAATAAAACCCACCCAAACAAAAGCATACTGTCCAATATGAACAAGCAGATTGCATATATCGCGAGTCAAAGAGGACTCATCTTTGGCTTTGACAAGAACCCTGTTGCTTTCAATGAAGACCATTCGTGCTCGATTGATTCTAACCTGTGTTTCACGTGAATTTTCTTTATCTATTATGGTATTCTCTGGTTCTTTTCGAGACTGATTTATTGATTTCACATAAATACCGAAAAACAGGAAGATACAAATACCCAGTAGACGAATCCAGAAAGACAAGGCATCAGGGAATAAGAACCTTTCAAATAGAGACTCTTTCTCCAATAATATGATATCCTTGATGGATTCAACAAACCAGTATAATACACTGAAACTGATACCCACCAAAACCAAATGAATCATTTTCTTACTGACTATTTTCCCCTCTATCATATCATCCATTTTTAAATTTATCTTTACTTTACAAATCTCAACTCACCTCACAATTCTTATGGTTAGAGATGAACGTGCTCCTTTTCATATTTCAGTATTTTTAAAAAACAGAAAAAACCAAACAAGAAAAATATAATATGCAAATTATTGCCTCTATTTAATTTTATTCTCGCCTATTAACCATTTGATACAATAGCCATGCCAATATTTGGTAAATATTAATTAAAAATATTTAATTATGTATAAATTAGAAAATGTTGTAAAAGTTTGGAAAAGTTACTTTAAAAGAAGGTTATGAAAGAAATGAAATAAATTGATCTTAAGGAAATTATATCATTATGGAATCGGAAAATATTACCCATATCCACATCCGTCAAAAAATACCCTTTTATTGTTAAGTATTTTATAAACATTCACAATAAAAATATCTAATTTGATAATTCAACATTAAAAAACATTTTTTCCAATACATTTTTAGAAAACCGCCATTGGCCTCCAATTTTTAAAGCGGGTATTTTACCTTTATGCACTAGATTATAAACCGTTTTTTCGGTTACATGAAAAAATCGAGCCGTTTCTTTAATACTAAAAATTTGATAATCAGAATGACGCACGCTCACTTCATTATCTTGATGTTTGCTGGTATAAAAATGAATACAATTTTTTACTTTTGATAAAAGAATATCCAAATTTAAAGGTTTGCACATGTAATCATAAGCACCAATGTTCAATCCCTTTAAAATATCCTGTTCATCAATAAATTGACCCGACATAAAAATACAAGGAATGTCATAAAATTCCAATTTACTTTTTTGGCATGTGATAAAAAAATCATATCCCTTCATGTCTGGTAAACTTATATCCACAAGCATCAGATTCGGTTTAAACGATTGGGTCGTTTTATTCCCTCCATAAATTCCCAGAACTTCAAGGGCTTCACTGCTATTTGAACAAGTTTTAATTAAATAATGCTTTCTTGAAAGATATATTTTCACCAATTTTCTAATATACTCATCATCATCAACAAGCAGTATCCTTCCTGCTTCATGAACCATGACAATTTCTCCTTAAGTTACCAAGGAAATTGAACAAATTACACAAAAAAAGATTGTCTTTCATATTCATATTCTCAGATTGTATCCTACCAATGTCAGGAGTATTTACAGCATGGGGTATTCTATTTTATTTATCGACCAGTAATAGACCTTCTAAATAATTCGAATCTCCCTGAAAAATGATTTTTATACAACCGGCTATTTACAATGAATACCACACCCTCACTTATAGCCATTTCTTAACAACCATTCCTAATCTGCTTTAATCACACTACTTCCTTATATTCATGTAACAAAACACTATGACAAAAAGTTAACCTTTCTTTCCAATGCCTTTACCAGTTTCTGCAACTTTACGGGTTTTTTAAAAATGATATAGTGTTCTGATTTGATAGAATAGTAATAAGCTGAAAGTATAATAATTCTTAAGGATGGATATATCGTTGACACATAATCGGCTATCCAGAATCCATTCAATCCGGGCATCCGAGCATCGACAACAATGCTTTCGACTTTGTCATTTTGTTTTTGGTTCACCTGTAAAAATTCCAGGGCTTCCACTCCGCTACCGGCTTCATAGGTTTGATATCCCATGGTTTCAAGACCAATTGATAGGGAACGACGAAAATGGGTGTCATCATCCACCAGCAACACACTTTTCATTTAAATCCCTCCATATCAAATCTATTTTATCTTTATATGTGAAAGAGATGGACACATCTCTAAACCCAATGATTTTGAAGTGATTGATTCATGACGGATAACATCTGTTGCATATTGAATGGTTTTTTCAAAAACGGACACCCATTCGCCTCTCCTTGAAGTTCAAACGCGGATATAAGAATAACTGGCAGTGATGGATAATTTTGTTGTATTTTGCTGAATAGTTGTGTCCCATTTAGGCCATCCATTTTCATATCGCTGATCACCAAATCCGGCATACCCTTTTGTAACTGAAAATGTTTATCCAGATACATTAACGCTTCATCGCCACTCTGAACCTCTGTAACATGAAAACCTTCGAACTCCAATTGAATCAGCAATGATCTGCGAAAATTATGGTCATCATCAACAAGAAGGACGTGTAACATACTGTTAATCTCAAATATTGATTATAATTAATAAAATTGATGTCAATTTTCATGCCAAGAATATCAAATAATTATTATTCTCATGAATGAATATATGACCAAAAATAATTAATTAAATATAATTGAATATAAAATTAGGAAGGTAAAATAAGCATTAACCAAGATTGAGGTGTTCAATATCTGACACATTAAATTTCATTTTATACATTCATAATTACGCAATACCATAGCTTTTCAATCTTGATATTAAGGTAGTTCGTGATAATTTCAGTATTTCCGATGCCCTTTTCTTATTCCCACCTGTTTTATGGTAAACAGATAATATATATTTCTTTTCTACTTCTGCCAGCGGTAGATCGCCCTCACCGATCATTTCATTTCCATTTTCTTGCATATTGAAAAATTTTAGAGGCAGATCATCCATATTGATTTCATTGGTTTTTGTAACAATCAAGGCATGTTCGATTGTGTTTTCCAATTCTCTCACATTTCCAGGCCATGAATAGTCTTGAAAAAGACGATATACGGTAGGATGAAGATGATAAATCGGTTTTCCCATTCGCTTGGAATAGTTATCCAAAAAGCGCTGAGTCAAATCGGAGATATCTTCTCTGCGTTCTCGTAATGGAGGAATATAAATTTCTGCAACAGACAAACGATAGAAAAGATCTTCTCGAAACTTCCCATTGCGAATATCTTTCCGTAAGTCCCTGTTGGTTGATGCAATAATACGAACATCCGATTTTCGTTCTTCCACCTCTCCTATACGCCGAAAAAGTCCATTGTCGAGGAATCGAAGCAACCGCACCTGAAAAGCGGGCGGTGCTTCTCCAATCTCGTCCAACAACAATGTTCCTCCATCAGCTTCTTCAATCAGACCCCGTTTTGTAATTGTGGCCCCAGTAAATGCCCCTTTACAATGTCCAAAAAGTTCACTATCTAAAAGTGTATCAGGGAATGCACCGCAGTTAATAGGCACAAAAGGTCCATCTTTTCTGTTGCCGAGATGATGAATAGCTATGGCAACCAGCTCTTTTCCAACCCCACTTTCACCTTGTACCAAAACAGGAACAACCCGATCTGCGTAGAGTGTGACTTTATGCATTACATCCCGCATGGAATCACTCACCGTAACAATATCATCATAAAGATAGTGATCAGCAATAACAGCTTTGAGATGCTTAATCGTTTGCTTCAGATCCATTTGGTTAAAAACATTTTTCAGAATCACCTGTAAATGATCCATTGAAAACGGTTTGACAATAAAATTAAATGCGCCTAATTGCATCGCTTTCACCGCTTTGGAAATTGTCCCATGTGCACTCATGAGAATGACTTCTGTAACAGGACTCAGCTCTTTTACTTTCCGTAAAAGTTCAATCCCCCCCATCCCTTCCATAACCAAATCAGTTAACATAACGTCATAAACATCACGAGTAACAAAATCGAGTGCTTCCTTACCACTGGAGGCTTCACTTGTTCGGTATCCCCATTCTTCAAGAGCAATACTCAAACTGCGACGCATGTTTTTTTCGTCATCAACAACCAGAATATTAGGCATAATCTCCCCCCATCACCGGAATATCGATAATCACATTCGTACCTTGTTTTTCGGTACTTTTTACTCGGATTCTTCCTCCATGGGTTTCAACAATCTGCTTGACAATATGCATTCCCAATCCCATACCTTTGGCTTTTGTTGAAAAATAGGGTTCAAAGATTCTCGATAAATTATCTTTTGAAATGCCAACACCATCGTCTTTCACCTGAAAACGAATCTGTTTCTTCGATTCTCTGCTCCTGCTTTGAAGCCAGATTTCAACAACACCGGTTTTTTCTATTGCTTGCAAAGCATTCTTTACCAGATTCAAAACAACCTGTTCCATTGCATCTCGATCGATATAGGCCAACGGAAGGTTATTGGAAAAATGAGTGACAATTTGTCGTCCTGATACAAGTTCAACATCCTGTTTGAGAAAAAGGATGACTTTCGTGACGATTTCTCTCAAATCACTTTTTTCAATAACCAATTCCTTCGGTCTCGAAAATTCTCGAAGCTGATCAATCGTTCTATTCAAACGCTCCGTTTCCCAACCCACAATATCCATTAATTCTTTCATACGCCCTTCAAGATGCACACGATTTTGTAAAACCTGTACCGAATTTGTAATGGCAGCTAATGGATTTCCGATTTCATGAACCACATTACTTGCCAAAGCACCCAATCCGGCCAATTTTTCAGATTGTATCAATTTATCCTGTGTAATTTCCAGTTCGGTCAAAGCATGATTGGTCTTCTCGTATAAACGCGCATTCGTCACAGCCAAACCAATGTGTCCGCCGACACTGGAAAAAAAATCAAAATCAATTTCGGCGGGCATGAGTTTGTGCGGACCAAATAAATTCAATGATCCCACGACACGTTTCCCCGTCTTTATCGGGACAACAAGGCAATATATTTTCCCGGTGGTATGATTATCAACATGATCCGTTATCTTGTTCTTATAGAACAAATCATCTAAAAGCCATCGTCTTGTTTTTCCCCGCATTAAGCTCGTTCGATAATAGGACTTCTCAATATGCAGGTTTTCAAGTAAATTGATCACTTTCTCAGAAACACCTTCATCCAATTTCAATTCAACGTCAGAACGATTTTCGTTAAAAAGAAAGAGTATCCCACCTGAAAATTCTTGCATCCTGATGACCTCTTTCAATGCGGTTTCAGCAATTTGTTTCAACTCCAAAGTACCGCTTACTGAATGAGCTAAAATATTGAGAGACCGTAGTTGTTCATTTCGTTTCTGCAAATCAATTTCCATTTTCTTTCGGTGCGTAACATCTGTAAATGTTGTAAAAACCGAACTTGGTTGATGAAGCTGACCATAAAAAACAGGAGTGGCACTTAAAAGAAGCCATTTCCTTTCTTTATTGGGAGTTAGAATTCCCAATACAACATCCGATACAGATTTGCCTGTACGAAAGGCCTGGAGAACGGGATGCTCTTCCGGAGAGAGTCTCAAACCATTTTCCTTGATCGTATGCCAACACAGATCTGTTGGTAACCGTCCAATCATTTCATACATTCGCATGCCCATAATCTGTTCAGCGGCAGGATTACACGAAATGATTTTATTATTGACTCCAAAATAGATGACTCCCTGATTCATCGTCTCAAAAAGACCTCGGTAACGCTTTTCGGACATCTGAAGAGCTTCTTCAGCCTGTTTACGGTTTGTAATGTCCCTCGTCGTGGCAATAAACTGCTTTGGTTTCCCATGGGCATCTCTAATCAAAGCCGAACTTAATTCGCCGATAAAAGAGGTGTTATCTTCTCGAATCAAATTGTATTCAATATTTCTGACGATTTCACCATCTAATGTTCTTAAAAGATTTCTTTTTGCTTTTTTATGTTCTTCCTTATCAATAAGTTCAAAAGCACTTCTACCCAGCAGATCACTACTATTTTTTAAACCGTGCAGGTCAAGTGTTCTCTGTGAAACATAAGTGATTTTACCATTAAGATCCGTTACCGTCACAGCTTCAGGAGTCGTTTCAACAAGTCGTCTGTACATCTCTTCCGATTCCTGAAGAGCTTCCTCAGCTTGTTTACGCTTGGTAATATCTCTAAATACCAGAACAGTACCAATGACATCGCCTCTCTGATCTTTAATGGGTGCAGCATTGTCATCAATGGGCATCTTCTTTCCATTTTTTGTAATTAAAATCGTCTGATCTGATAATTTAAAAATTTTACCAGTTCGTATGACCATCTCGACAGGATTCGGAACTGGCTTACCTTTATTCTCAAGAACAATGGAAAAAACATCTTTTAGAGAACGGCCAACTGCTTCTTCTTGTTTCCATCCGGTTAGCTTCTCTGCTACGGAATTCATAAACATAACCTGCCCACTTCTATTGGTGGCAATGAGTCCATCTCCGATGCTCATGAGTGTGGTCGAAAACCAAACTTCACTTTCTTTCAGCTTTTTTTCCATATGATGCTTATAAAGAGCCATTTCTATGGTGCTGAGCAGTTCCCGATCATTAAAAGGTTTAATAATATAGCCAAAGGGTTCTGTAATTTTGGCTTTCTCTAAAATCTCTTGATCGGCATAGGCCGTGAGGTAGACAATGGGTATGTCAAAATCAGACCGTATTTTCTCTGCAGTTTGAATACCGTTCATTTTCCCCTGAATGACGATATCCATTAAAATCAAATTGGGTGGCTCTTTTTGGACATGCTTTACAGCCATCGCTCCAGTTGATACAGTTCCTGTAACAGAATACCCGATATTCTTCAAACTGCTTTTAATGTCTTCGGCAACAATGCGTTCATCCTCGACGACCAAGACTTTGACCTTATTATGCATATTTTTTATCCAGCATTTTTCTGTTTCAATATGAATATTTCTCTATTTTATCGATGCAGATTGAATGTACTAACATGGAACAAATGATGTTGAAATATATGCAAAGAAGCATGTCAAATCAAGAAAAATATCTTAAATCTAATGATCATTCCGAAAAAGGATTAATTAAGGTGATCTTGAAATATTAAATTTCATCGAAATTAAACGCTTTTATTGAAACGCTGGAATTTCACTTGAAGAATTCAAACCCACGCACGATAATGAAAATCTGAAGATACGATGAACCATTTGATTATTGAACAAAATTTGTTAAATTCCCCTGACTCTATTGATGATCCATTATCCTATGAAAAAACAGATGTCCAAATACAACTATCTTGCCCTCGATTTTGACGGCGTTATCGCCGATAGCATACAGGAATGTCTTGTAGTGGGATGCAACGCCTTTATAGAATACACAGGAAAGGGAAATAAAATCACGAACCTTTCCTCGCTTGATCTCAAGGATATGTCTGAGTTCCGTCGCTTGAGATATTTTATTCGCTCCGGAGAGGATTATGTCTATATCCAGCTGGCACTATTTGAGGGCGCGAACATCCAAACGCAACAAGATTTTGACAGGTTCGTCAGCAAAAAGGCGCATCTGAAGCAGACTTTCTTCGATCTCATTTATCAAGAAAGGGAACGGCTACTCAACCAATTCACCGATATATGGATTCAACTGAATCCCTTGTACGATGGCATGAGGGAATTCATCAGCCAGTTTACTCATAGAGAACATTTTGCTATTATTTCCACCAAAAAACAAATTTTTATCCATCGAATACTGGAAGGTCATGGAATTAATTTCCCGATGCAACGCATTCTTCAAGCCGTGGAGAACCGACCCAAATCGCAGATCATTCTGGATTTGCTGAAGCAAAGTGGACTGGAACCCGCCCATTTTATTTTTGTGGATGATCATGCGGATACGCTGATCAAAATGAAACACACTGCCGTAACCCTTTGTCTTGCAGGTTGGGGTTACAACAATGACGCACAAAAAACCAGAGTCAGAAAAGCATGCCTTCCTGTTCTTACCTTGGATCAATTTTATCAAACCATGAAGACATGCAGCCATAATGAAAAATCGAACCAAACCTGATCACCGCTTGACCCGCGCATTGCCCTCCCAGATTCTCCAGATTTGCTCTTCACCATCCGGTTGGGCATAATCGGTCAGAAGGGTGGTCACAAGAGCCCCGGTAGCCCAGCCAAATTGAATCCACTTTTCCGGTTTCCAGCCTTTTAAAATGCCATAGAGCAACCCACCCACAAAACCGTCTCCACCACCGATGCGGTCGATCACCACAATCTCTCTCGGTTCTACGATATGGAAATGATCTCCTTCCGAAAGGACCGCACCCCAGAGATGGCGGTTTGTATGAACGACCTGACGCAGGGTTGTGGCAAAAACGGAAGCATTGGGGAATGTCATTTTGACTCGGCCGATCATTTCCTTGAATCCTTCGATTTTGTCTGCCAGATCTCGACCGCCTGTTTCGGGACCTTTGATTCCCAAACAAAGCTGAAAATCCTCTTCATTTCCAACAAGAATGTCGGATAGACTGGCGATTTCTGTAAAAATCTCACGGAGTTCTTTTTCCCTGTTTTTCCAGAAGGAGGCACGGTAATTCAGGTCAAAGGAAATAAAGGTCCCAACCTTCTTTGCCGATCGAGCCAGTTCGAGACAAAAATGGCCGGTTTCGGCGGACAAGGCACCGATCAAGCCCGACATATGCATGATCTGAACGCCTTCCTGTCCGAAAATCCGGTCCAAGTCAAAATCACGAACATATAAATGCCGGCCAACCTCACCAGCCCGGTCGTTGTATACCTGGGGACCGCGGGATCCGTATCCACTGTCAGCCACATTGATCTGATGGCGCACGCCCCAGGGACCGTCGGATTTGATCTCCGGACCTTCAAAGTCCATATGCCTGCTTGCCAGATTGTCCTTAATCATCCGGGAGAGGGGACTACCTTGAACAAAAGCAGTCAGCACTTTAACCGGAAAGCCGAGATAGGAAACCACACTGGCCACATTGGACTCGGCGCTGGTTACAGTCATCTTGAATGTATGGCTGCAATAAACAGGTTGGCCATCGGTAGGGATAATGCGTAATCCCATACTTGTAGGTACAAGCATGGCGTATGCCCGATTCTTTGGAAGTTGGATATGCATCCTTATACTCCTATGATAAAATAGATCTTTTTTTAATCAATATATTTTCGAATAGAATGAATAGGGACGATGAAAACGGTATATTCAACCGACAAGATCCAAAACCAAAGGGGAATGAAATCCCATTCGTGCTACAATCAGTTCACATGCCTTGATCCAATCCCTGGATACGCCTCGCTCTTCTCCATGCTTCTTGCAGGATCGATTGTGTATTGCCTCATTTTTCCGTCCATTTGGTGTGAAAGAACACACCTCTTGGTTTGTCGATTCGTTCGTAAGTATGGGCTCCGAAATAATCCCGCTGGGCTTGAAGGAGATTAGCCGGCAACCGATCGCTGCGGTAACTGTCATAATAGGCCAATGCACTCGAAAAAGCCGGAACTGGAACACCCGACTTGATAGCCTGAGCGACCACCTCTCTCCAAGCCTCTTGATATTTTTCAATAACGCTTTTAAAATAAGGATATAACAGTAAATTGGACAGATCGGGAACGCTGTTGAAAACATCGGCAATCTGACTCAAAAACCGAGCGCGAATGATACATCCTCCCCGCCATAATGAAGCAATCTTCCCGTATCGCAGATCCCATCCATACTCTTTGGAAGCTTCTCCCAATATCTGGAATCCCTGGGCATACGAACAGATCTTCGACACATAAAGGGCTTGACGTATCTTTTCGATGAAGATTTCTTTATCACCCCAAAATGATGATGTTAAACCTTTCAGCTGTTTTGCTGCCTTGATCCGTTCCTCTTTTCTTGCACTCATTGTTCGGGCAAAGACCGCCTCAGCGATAGTCGCTGCGGGAACACCCAAATCCAGGGCAACCTGACTGGTCCATTTGCCGTGCCTTTCTGGCCAGCGGTATCCAAAATAACATCGATCAGAGGTTTCCCGGTTTCTTCATCGATTTTGGACATAATATCTGCCGTGATCTCAATGAGATAGCTGTTAAGCTCACCCCTGTTCCAGTTGGAAAAAATCGAATGCATCTCTGAAGGGGATAATCCAAAAGCCTGTTGCAAGAGATCATACACCTCACAAATCATCTGCATATCGCCATATTCGATACCATTGTGCACCATTTTTACGAAATGACCGGCGCCGCCATTCCCGATCCAATCACAACAGGGCGTATCATCATCCACCTTGGCAGCGATGGTTTGAAAAATAGATTTTATCAAAGGCCAGGCTTCGGGATTTCCTCCCGGCATGATGGAGGGTCCCCACAGGGCTCCTTCCTCACCACCACTGATACCCGTTCCGATATAGAGAATGCCGGTGCCTTCCAGATTTTTTATCCGTCTCTCGGTGTCCTTGTAGTAAGTATTACCGCCGTCAATAAGCAGATCACCAGAAACAAGATGGGGCATCAGGCTGCTGATGACTCTATCCACCGGATCCCCGGCAGGTACCATGATGAGAATTCTTTTGGGAGATGCCAAATCACTGAGAAAACCGATGAGATCATGACGAATAAAAATCTCTTTATTTTCAATCCTTTTTTGGAAGGACTCTCTCTTTTTCTCATCCAGATCAAAACCAGCAACGGTATATCCATTTCGTTCCATATTTAAACAGATACTCTGTCCCATAACGCCAAGACCAATGATGCCTAGAAATTGCTTTGTCATTTTTAACTCCCAAACAAAATAAGCGAACTGCTGTTCAAAAATAGCGATCTCGATTAAAAAACAGTGTGACAACAAATCATATGAATAAAAAATCTTGCCGGGAATAAACACATGGATACGGAGAATATCCTTTAAAAATTGAATTGTCTTTCTCTGAACAACCGATTCCCGTGTTATTTCCCCCTCCAAAATTCTCCATCTCTCATTGAAAACACGGCTCAAATCGCTGTTTTTCACATAAACAAGGGCTTAAAAATAATTCTAAGCCCTTGTTTTAACTGTAGCGGGGGTAGGATTCGAACCTACGACCTTTGGGTTATGAGCCCAACGAGCTACCAACTGCTCCACCCCGCGATGAATAACTGAATCAATTTTAATATAACTAATTTTGAAAAAATGTCAAGACCTTTTTATCCCCATGTCTATTCGATCCCCAAATCCACAATCTTATGCAGCATTTTCTTCATCATCTTCAAATTTCACCGACACAATTCTGGACACGCCTTCTTCCTCCATAGTGACCCCGTATAAGGCCTGGGCTACTTTCATCGTCACCTTGTTGTGTGTCACAATAATAAATTGTGTTTTCTGAGCATATTCCTGAAGGACGCGTGTAAATCGATTCACATTGGCGTCATCCAAAGGGGCATCGATTTCATCCAAAATACAGAATGGACTGGGTTTAACCAGATAGAGTGCAAAAAGAAGGGAAATGGCTGTCAAAGCCCTTTCTCCTCCAGAAAGCAGATCCAGATCCCTGAAATGTTTTCCTGCAGGACGCGCAATGATTTCAATTTGCGCTTCCAGAGGATCTTCTCCCTCGATCAACCGGAGATCAGCTTCCCCTCCCTGAAAAAATCGGCCAAACGTTTCCTTGAAATTTTCACGAACCTGAGCAAAGACATCAACAAATCTCTGACGGGCCGTGCGATTGATTTTGAGTATCGTTTCGTTTAATGTCTCTTCCGCTTGCAACAAATCGGTACGCTGTCGGTTCAGAAAATCCAGCCTTTCCTTCGATTCTTCGAATTCCTGAAGCGCCAACATATTAACAGGACCCAATGCCTTTATTTTTTGTTTAAGATTGTCGATTTCCCGTTCCGATTCATTCATATCAATTTTATCTTCTAATGTAATCTTTTTTAATTTGATTCCATAACTTTCCCACAAACGATCCTTGATGGATTCCTCCTGATGTTCCAGATCGGAGATCTCCATTGCAAGCTGATGAACATCTTCCGACGCCCTGTCCCGATCCCTTCGGACCCGGCTCACTTCTCTTTCATGCATTTGGATATCTTCACTCAGCTTCCGATAAATTTCCTCCTGTTCCCGCAACTGGGATTCAACTTTCCCTTTCATTGCAAAATGCTCTGTTAATATTTTTTCGTTTTGTACCGTCTCCTTCTCATACCGCTCAATTTGCTCTTTCGAGGAATCAATTTCATTTTTTCTTTCCGTGATCGTCGTTTGCAGATCTTCAATCAATCCTTGAGACCTCTCAATATTATAATCAAGAGTGCCAGCCTCTCCTTTGAGCCTGACGACTGACAGATTAAGTCGATGAACCTCTTCCTCCTTCAGTTTCTCTTCATTTTCCAGCCGATCCACTTCAGCCTGAATCTGACCGGAAATCGCTTCAATTTGCTCCCGTTTTTCTAAAAGGGTTTCAATTTGAGGATGGATATTCTCAAGAATATCCTTTGCTTTCTCAATTTCAATCAACAATTTTTTTCTTTCATCCACATTTTTGTGAATGCTTTCTCCCGCTTTTTCCCATTCAAAATTGATTTTAGCCTGTTCTTTTTCCGTTTTATTGATTGTTTCCTCGATATCCGTTAATCGCGTCTGCAATCCCACTTTTTCTTCGGATAATGTTTGAAAACGGTTCTCGTAATGAGTAAGTTGTTTTTCTGAAACAGCCTTGCTTTCTTGTAACTGTTTCACATTTTCTTCCAATTCATGCATCCTCTGCAAACGGCCCACCCTTTGATGGTCATCTCCTGAATCGCTTCCAGCTTGAAAAACGCCCCATTTTGTGACCAGCTCACCCTGCAGTGTCGCTAACCGAACCTGACCGTCAGAGATATGGTCGATGGCTTTTTGTGCGGTATTGAGATCTTGAACAATGAGAAGGTCTCCCAAAAGATAGGTCATTATAGAACGGAATCGATCATCGCATTGAACCAAATCATCTCCCCATCCGATAAAATCAAATTTTTCGGGAAGTGGAAATCGTTTTTGTGTATTCGCTATCCTTTTCATTCGGTCTACACTTACCAGCGTAACCTTTCCCCCTCCCCTGTCTCTCAAGAGTTGAATCGCATGAAAAGCCTGCGCTCTCTTTTCAAATAAAAGATAATTTGCGGCATCTCCCAAACCGATTTCAAGTGCATTTCGATATTTCGGGGCAGTCTCAAACAGATCCACCAAAACACCCAGCAAACCTTCGGGTTTGAGCTTAAGCAACTTCTTGGCTCCATCTGTCGTATCTTCATGATTCTCAATAACCTTCTTCAAAAACAACAACCGGCCATGCTGAAGCTCTAACAAACTCTGGTCTCTGTATACTGCCTCTTTTGCAGATGCAATCGAGTTCTGAACTTTCTCTATATGGGTTTCAATTTCTTCTTTTTTCTTGATAATAGCCTGCCGCTCGGACCGATGTCTTTGTAATGTGTGATCCAACCTTTTTTGAATTTCCTGAGTCTTTTTCTGAACCTCCCTGTAAATCGCGTCCTCATCATCCAGTCGTTCCAGTCTTCCCTGGTTGTTGTCTATTTTTGCCCGAATCACAATTTCTTCGTTGCTCAATTGATTGTTTTTCTCGAGACAATTTATGATTTCTTTCTTTCGATTATTCAGTTCCAACCGTTTCAGATTGAGACCCTGTTGAAAGACTTCCAATTCTTTTGACTTATTATTAAAAAGCCTTCCCGAACTGGTTATTTTGACCTGTAAAGCTTCTCGATTCTGAATTGCAACATCAAGGTGAATCTTCTGTTCATCCAAACGTTTTGTCAATGTTTCAATTTCCTGGTAATGACGAACAATCAATTCTTTCAATGACGCGACGCGCTCCTTTCCGACTCGAATATCGCTTTCGCAACGGTGCAACTGTTCTATCACTGCATTCAGCTCTTCTCGAACCTGTGTCAGTGCTTTTTCACTTTCAACCAAGTTCAAACGAAACGATTCCAAATCGGCCTCTTCTTTGGTTATTTCAGTTGTACGACCTTCTTTTTGGCTCTGATACATTTTGAGTTTCTCGCGCAAAGGCTTGATTTCTTCTTGAAGCCGGGTATAGAGTTGACATCCCCTTTTCAATTCCAGCGATTTGATCTTTTCCTGAAGGTCTAGATACCGCTTTGCCCGCTGTACTTGCCTCTTTAAAGAAGAGACATTTCGCCCCACTTCCTGAACAATATCATTGACTCGAAGAAGATCGTGATGGGTGGCATCCAGTTTCCTTGCTGCTGCCTTTAACCGATGCTTATACTTCGTCACACCTGCAGCTTCTTCTAATAGCCTCCTTCTATCCTCGGCCTTCTCACTGAGAATATCTTCAACCATTTTAAGCTCGATAACCGAATAGGCATCCGCGCCAATTCCCGTATCCATAAATAGATCTTGAATATCTTTCAGACGAACGGTGTTTTTATTTAAAATATATTCGCTCTCCCCGGATCGATAGAGGCGTCGCGTAACCACCACTTCTGTATAATCAATGGGAAGAAGATGTTTGGAATTATCAAAATGCACAGAGACCTCTGCCATACCCAATGGCCGGGAACTTTGTGCCCCTCCAAAAATGACATTCTCCATCCGGTCGGCCCGTAGAACCGATGTTTTCTGTTCCCCAAGACCCCAGCGAATCGAATCGACAATATTCGTTTTGCCACAGCCATTTGGACCGACGATGGCGGTTATCCTGCCGTCAAAATGCAAATCTACTTTTTTTGCGAATGATTTAAATCCATGCAAGCTTATCTTTGACAGAACCATATTCAATCCATCATTTGGACACGGACCATGGGTTTTGATCACATTTTCTGGTATGTATGAAGGAAACCCCTCCTTTGGTGCTGTTAAGAGGGGGATAAATCTGTCCGATCCTTCCTCATCGAACAGATGTCAATATAGCTATTTATCAAAATCATGTCAAGCAAAAACTCTACAGTGAAGACATCATATCGATAGAAATGATTTTTATCCTTTACTTTCTGAATTATTTTACTTATTTTCGTTAATAATAATAAAGAAGGATGCCATTTCAGACACATCTATATGATATATGGACACTTCTTACACATTCTTGTAATAATAGACTAAAAATGAAAAACCAACCAGCCCTGAAAACCAGTCTGATTCTGATCGCCGGAATGTATTTGGGTCACAGCTTTCCCATATCGGTTTGGATCATACTCATTCTCTGCACAGCATTGACTTTGATTACAACGATCCTCCTTATTTTTAGACGAGAGGGCCTATTCCTTGAATGCTTACTCACCCTCAGTCTTGTCTCTTTGGGTTGCATGAGATATCTTCAAGTTATACAAACGGATCCTCAAAACCACATTCGTTTTCTCTATCAATCTGATCAGCCATTGACGATCCAAGGATTCCTCAAAACAGATCCTGAAGAAAAATCAAACTCGATTGAATGGATCCTCAACAGTGAAAAACTGATGTTGTCAGATACGACCATTTCAATAACAGGACCTGTACTGGTCACCATGGATACTGAAATTCCCCCTATATTGCAGTATGGTGACGTCGTACAGATAACGGGAGAATGCCAGCTCCCAAACGACCAGCGAAATCCCGGTGGATTTGATTACAGAGAGTATCTGACAAGAAAAAAGATTTACAGAATCATGCGGATCGATAGAGCGGATCAGGTTCAACACATGGGGATAAAAAAAGGCAATTTCTTTCTCCGTGAGATCATTTACCCGATGCGCCGTTTCACAATCGAAATGGTGGATCGGACGACCGAAGAACCAAACCGTTCTCTACTCAAGGCTTTGCTGGTTGGAGAACGGGGAACGATTTCTCCCGAAGTCAGGGAGAGTTTCGAAAAAGCCGGTGTGATCCATGTGCTGGCAGTCAGTGGACTCCACGTTGGTTTCGTTCTTTTTATCTTAATGACCATTTTAAGATTGCTGAGACTGGCCTATCCTATCCGTGTTCTTCTGACAATATTAGGCCTCCTATTATACGCCCTGATCACCGAAATGAGAACACCGGTTACGCGTGCAACGATTATGGCCATCACCTACCTGATTGGCACACGGATAGAAAGACGGATAGATCCCTTTAATATAATCGGCATAGGAGGATTAGTCGTTCTGCTTTTCAATCCACAGGAGCTTTTCGACATCGGCTTTCAGCTTTCCTTTACCGCTGTGATATCCATCGTCTACTTCTATAAAAAATTGAGTACATTCCCATGGATATTAAAAATAAACCACCATTTGAGCAATAAGCTGATTGGCTCATACGGCCTGACCTTGTTCCTGGTTTCCCTTTCCGCGCAAATGGGAACGATTCCATTGACTGCCTATTATTTTAACCGGATCCCCCTCCTTTCTCTCATCGTCAATTTGTTTGCCATTCCCCTTGTCGGACTGATTGTCGCTCTGGGATTGACGACCGTGATCACTGGATTAATCAGTTTGTGGGTAGCGACAATTTATGGGACCCTGAACGAAGCCGTCATGTCGATTTATACCGCTATCATCGCCTGGATTGGCAATCTTCCCTTTTCACACATTTATGTACCTACACCGAACCTGTTTCACTTGCTCGTCTATTTCTCTTGCGTGCTTCTGCTCATTTACAACCAGAACAAGGTACGAAGAAAACAGTTCGCCTTCATCTTCATGATCAGCCTGAATCTCCTCGCCTGGAAGAACATTGTCTGGAACCAGGATTCCAAAATAACCTGGATACAGTTTGACGTCGGCCAGGGGGACGCGGCTCTGCTTCATCTTCCACGGGGCAAGCACATGCTGATCGATGGCGGGGATAAAACAGCCTTGTATGATCACGGCGAAAGCGTGATTGCTCCATATTTGAGAAGGAAAGGTATTCGCTCATTGGATACGGTAATTCTGACCCACCCGCACAATGACCACATCGGCGGACTGATTTATATTCTGAATCATTTTAACGTCAAGCAGGTCATTACGGCCGGGACGCCATTCGAATCTCAATTGGTTCAGGAATTTCAAAATACAATTGAACGAAAAAGAATCCCCATGCGAACAGTTCTTGCCCCGGACAGTTTGATTGCCTTCCCCGGTGTTAAGATCTATTTTCTCTCGCCTACTGAGATCACGGCCATTCATAATGATTCTCGCGATATCAACAATCAGTCTCTCGTCATGAAGGTGCTTTTTGGAAAAACGAGGTTCCTTTTCATGGGAGACGCTGAAAGAGAGGCGGAAGCGAACATGATCGACTTGCCGACATCGTTGTCTTGCGATGTCATCAAAGTGGGACATCATGGAAGCGGCACCTCGAGCACACTCTCTTTTCTCAATCGCGCCAATCCCGCACATGCGGTTATCTCTGTAGGAAAATACAATCTGCATGGTCATCCGTCAGAGACCGTATTGCTTCGCTTTGAAATGCTTGGGACGACTGTTCACCGCACCGATCAGGAAGGGGCTGTCATTTTCAGGTCGGATGGAGAGATATTGACAAAGGTCAACTGGAAATAACCCGATCATTGTATCCGATCAATTCCAAACCTTCACAGCTCCCATGGGCTCATACACTTGCAAAGGTTAATCATCACATACCAATTCACACCACGCAGAGGCTCATTCCCTGGCGGAAGTCAATCATCACGTATCGATTGAGATGGACATTTTCCCTTGATATTTCAAGAAATATTTCTTATAATTTTATAATTTCATGATTTCTAGGGGAAAAGAGACAAACATCGGGATATTGAAACAATCAGTATTTTACACAACCACCCCCATTTTTTCAAATCCAAAGATTCTTCAATCAACCGGAGTTGACAAACCGTGAAGATTGTGGAAGAAATCACGATTTAAAAGAAGCCAAGGCTTTTAGAACAGGCTTTTTCTGTATTAATGGTGGGTCTTCGACCCACACTACTGACTTTATATTTTCAAACAAAAGGAACAGTCTGTAGGGTGGGCCAACGGCCCACCGATTGTTGATGTGTGATTATTTAAGGAATGAAGATCATGTCGAATTATCAACGTGTTTACATTCCCGGAGGAACTTATTTCTTCACAATAGTAACTTATGATCGTCTTGCTTTTTTA
>JAFGDT010000081.1 GCA_016931965.1 bacterium
CTCTCCTAAGGCTTTGTTACTTCTGTCGTAAAATAAGAAATCCTGAATATGATTCAAAATCATTATTTTTGCCAAAGTTCAGTTAATCAATCAAAAATAATTTGTATTAATATAGATTCCCGCTCAAAACAATGCGGGAATGACATGAAAAGAACAAATACCAAGACATGTCATTCTCACTCCGTATTATATTCGGATCGCTTGAAGGATAATGTCCAATTGGATTTTTATGAAATCCAAATGAATCAATATATTCAATCGATGCATATGGAACAAAATAAGATTTGGATCGTCTTTAATATGTTAATAAACCTTGATCATCTTTTATAGGAAATGTGTCATGCCTGAGATTTTTAATCAGGCATCCACTGGAGGGGATAATCAAGGAGGCCCCACCCATGGATTCCCGCTCAAAACAATGCGGGAATGACTGTTCTCAAATTCATTGAGTGATTTTAGGATTTGTTCGAAATTGATATCAATTTAAAAATTATATAAGTTCATTTGAAGGAGGCAATCATGGGGATGAAACGGGCAATTATCGTTTTGTTTGTTATGCTCGGATTTCAGAGCATCCAGTGCCAACGTGATTTTTCAATCGAACTGCCAGACGAACCCCTCCGCGAACTGACACCATTCGAAAAACAGCTTGCCGAATCGGGTAACGATTTTGGACTTACTTTATTTCAAGAAATTGTTCAGGCGGAACCGGACACCAATATTTTCATCTCCCCCCTCAGCGTGGCCATGGCACTGGGGATGACGTACAACGGCTCTGCGGGGACCACCGAGGAAGCCATGCGGAACACGTTGGGATTCGGGAATCTGACCGATCAGGAGATCAATGAATCCTATTCGAGTTTGATCGCATTGCTCACAGAGCTCGATCCGGAAGTGATTTTTGAAATTGCCAATTCGATATGGTACCGGGATACTTTTCCGGTCGAAGAATCCTTCATCGATATAAACAAAGCCTATTTTGACGCCGAAGTCAGCGATCTCGATTTTTCTTCACCTTCCGCTCCGGATGTCATCAATAACTGGGTGGGTCAAAAGACACACGGGAAAATCGAGGAGATCATCAATCAGATCGATCCTCTGGTTGTGATGTATCTGATCAATGCGATCTACTTTAACGGCACGTGGCAGTTTGAATTCGATGAAGAAGAGACACAGGATGATGTTTTCAACCGGCCGGACCATTCACAGGTAGCCTGCCGGATGATGGAACAGGAAAATGATTTTGATTATTTTGAAAACGCTGATTTCCAGGCTGTTGATCTTCCCTACGGAAACGGTCAGTTCAGCATGACCATTTTTCTTCCCAAATCCGGCCAGTCGGTTGATGATCTGATCGCCGAACTCAGCTGGGCCAAGTGGATCACGTGGATGAATCAGTTTCGAAGAACACGGGGATCCTTGTATCTGCCAAAGTTCACCATCGAGTACAAGGCATTGTTGAACGATTGCCTATCCGATATGGGAATGGGGGTTGCTTTTGATCCTGAACATGCCGATTTTACCAAAATCAACCGGAATGGGGATCTCTATATCAGCAAGGTATTGCATAAAACCTATGTCGAAGTGGATGAAGAAGGGACCGAAGCCTCAGCCGTCACGGCCGTCGAAATCAGCCTGACCTCTATCGGGGGATCCGAAGGTTTTGTCATGCGCGTGGACCGGCCTTTCTTTTTTGTGATCCGGGAAGATCATTCTCAAACCCTGTTGTTTATGGGGAAAGTGACCGATCCCTCTGTCCAGTAAAACCTTGAAAAATGTTTTTCAGAATTTGATGATGGTATTGTCGATGAGGCGTGTTTTTCCCACGAAAGCAGCCAGGGCGATAAGTGTATTGTTTCCGATTGTCTCCAGAGGCTGTAATGTTTCGGAATGCACGATTTCGATATAGTCAGTCCGGATCCTTTTCTTTTCATTCAAATGATTCCGCATGGCTGTGAGAATGGTTTCGCTTTTTCTCTCCCCCTTTCGAATCATCTCCTCCGCGATTTGTAAAGACTGATGAAGCGAGAGAGCTTCCCGTCTCTCTTCTGATGAAAGGTAGCTGTTCCGTGAGCTCATGGCCAATCCGTCTTTTTCCCGCACAATCGGGCCCACGATGATTTCCATGTCCCAATCGAGATCTTTCACCATCCGGCGGATGACAACCGCCTGCTGGGCATCTTTCTGACCGAAGACGGCCAAATGGGGTTTGACCGCATGGAAGAGTTTTGCGCAGATCGTCGTCACACCCTGAAAATGGTCGGGTCTGGAACGGCCGCAGAGTGTCTCGGTCAATTTTTCCACGCGGACATAGGTACTGTAATCTTCAGGGTACATCTCTTCATCCGAAGGATAAAAAATCAGATCCACACCCTCCCGTTCGGCTAATTGTTCGTCTCTTTCAAAATCGCGAGGATATTTCTCAAGATCTTCGTGAGGAGCAAATTGGGTGGGATTGACATAAATGGAGAGGACGACGACATTCGCCTGTTTCCGGGCGATCCGAATCAGACTGAGGTGGCCTTCGTGGAGATATCCCATCGTGGGCACAAAACCGATGACCTTACCGGCCCGTATGAGCCGATCGGCTTCGGCCTGCATCTCTTTGACGGTGGTGATGATTTTCATGGATCTGAATGGTGACCGGTTTGATTATTCTTCTTTTTTGGGCTGCGATGCAATGATCAATTTCGTGATGCCGCTCTGTTTGACGATATCCATGATTTCGACGACGAGACCGTATCGCGTCGTCTCATCCGCCTTGAATATCAGTCCCCTTTCCTCCACCTCGGGCGCGATCTCCTGCAGCCGCTCCGGCAGTCTGCTGAAATCCAGTTCCTCCTCATTGAGATAGATCGAACCGTCGGATAAAATAAACAGCGTATACCCTTCGATCCTGACCGCTTCCTGACCCGAGGTTTGAGGCAGATCCAGTTTCATTCCGGGCTGTTCCAAAAATGTGGAAGAGACGATGAAAAAAATCAAAAGCAGAAAAAGCACATCAATCAGAGAAGTGATGTTGATGATGGCCCGTTTTCTGGAGTTGTCTCTGAACTGCATTGATTTCCTGTTCTGGTTGTCGGTTTGATGTTATCCGTGGTTAGCCCTTGATCACACCCAGCGGCTTCATCTTTGCCACTTTTTTGGATAGACCGGCCCGATGGACAATTTCAACCACTTTGTTGATGTCTTTGTAAGCTTCGGGCATTTCCTCGTCCAGTGTCTTGCGCCCCCGGCTTCTGACGATGATGCCCTGATTCTCAAGTTCCCGCTGAATCGACCTTCCCCGGGTTGCCCTGATGGCGGCATTGCGGCTCATGACCCGACCGGCTCCGTGACAGGTCGATCCAAAACTTTGTTCCATGGCCCTTTGCGTTCCGACCAATACATAGGAAGCGGTTCCCATATCTCCTGGAATGAGAACCGGCTGGCCTACCGATTGGTATTTTTCCGGCAGATCGGGATGGCCGGCGGCAAATGCACGCGTCGCCCCTTTTCTGTGAACGACCACTTTCCTTTTTTGGCCGTCAACCACATGCTCTTCGAATTTGGCGATGTTGTGGGCCACGTCGTAAATCATGTGCATGCCCAGTTTTTCCGCCGACTGTCCGAGGACCTGCTCGAAACTTTCCCGCACCCAGTGGAGAATCATCTGACGGTTGGTCCATGCATAGTTGGCCGAAGCGGCCATGCCCGCAAAATATTGTTTGCCTTCGGGAGAATGGACCGGTGCGCAGGCCAGCTGCTTGTCCGGAATCATGATCTTGTACCGACTCATGGCTCGCACCATGCGATCGAGGTTGTCGTCACAGACCTGATAGCCCAGGCCGCGGGAACCGGTATGGATCATCACCGTAATCCGTCCCTTCTCAAGCCCGAATGCTTTTGCGGCTTCTTCATCGAAAATCTCTTCCACCCGCTGAATTTCGATAAAATGATTGCCCGCACCCAGTGTGCCCAGCTGGTTGTGTCCCCTCTGGATTGCGCGGTCCGATAATGCATCTGGATCGGCGTTTTCGATACAGCCTTTTTGTTCGGTGTGTTCGACGTCTTCACGCCAGCCGAATCCCTGCTTCACAGCCCAGAGCGGGCCTTCACGCAACACAGCGCGTTCCTCTTTTGAGGAGAGCTTCAGTTTGCTCGTAGAACCGACACCGCAGGGTATGTTGTGGAAGAGGCGTTCCACCAGCAAAGACAGTCGGTCTTTTATGTCTGGATATGTCAGGTTCGTGCGTATTAATCGAACACCACAGTTGATGTCGTATCCCACACCTCCCGGAGAAATCACGCCCTCCTCAACATCGACACCGGCGACACCGCCAATCGGGAATCCGTATCCCCAGTGAATGTCCGGCATCGCCATGGCATAACCCAGGACACCGGGCAGATGGGCAACGTTGCTCACCTGCTGGGGAGCCTGATCCTTGCGGACTTGTTTGAGCATTTCTGCATCCGCGTAGATCAATCCCGGCACACGCATTCCTTTTGCGTAAGATGTGGGTATACGCCAGCGAAAATCATCCACTTTTTCGAGTGGTCCGTTCCATGCTTCTGTCATCTTTTTCTCAATAGGTTTATTTTCCGGGGATGAAGCAAATGATTCTTCAGAATACCTTTCATTTGAACCGCATTCTCGATCCTTACGACTTCCATAATGGTTTTTCACTCTTCGTTCTTTCACGATGGGATGAAATGAATTGTTCCAGTTCGTCCATCGTGTATTCGGGAGTGGCTCCTTTCCGGGTTGCCAGAAAACCACCGAGATAATTGGCATATTCAGCCATCTCTTCCAGCGGAGCGTGCGCAAGATACTTTACAATCAACCCCGCCAAAAATCCGTCCCCACAGCCGGTTGTATCCACGGCTTTTACTTTCATGCCCGGGGAGACGATCGGTGTTTTTCCGTTTGTGATCACACATCCCTTTTCTCCCAAAGAAAGAACGGCCAGTTTCAGTTCATATCGCTCCACCAGCCATTTTAGAAAATGAGTGGATTCTTTCTCTTCTCTCCAAAAAGCCCTCAACATGTGGTCAAGTTCAATCACATTGATCTTAAGCACATCGACAAGGGGCAATGTCTCCTCGACAATCCATTGGGTCAACTCGCTCCATCCCCGGATATTGATATCAAACAATTTTACAGCTCCCGATGCGGCTTTTAAGAATCTCTGGATGGTTTGAAAGGACGTTTGATTCCTCTGAGCCAGCGTTCCCACCAGGACGACGTCGGTTGTCCGGGCAAGTTCTTCAAAAGGATCCTGCCATTCCATAAAATCAAACGCCACATCTCTGGAGCAGTCAAAATGGGGATTGCCCTCTTTGTCCAGACGAATTTTAACGGTTCCTGTCGGATGGTTCGAGCATCTCTGAATGTAAGCTGTCTCGATCTGCTGTTTCTTGAGTGTTTCGATGAGTTCGTCACCCAATTTGTCCTGACCGACTGCACTGACAACGATGCCCCTCTCACCCAGTCTCTGCGTATGGATGACCACATTGGCCGGGGCGCCTCCCAGATATTTTCCATCCGGATAACAGTCCCAGAGAACCTCCCCCAAACCGGTTATCGTTTTTGGATATTTCATGAGCCGGGCAACTCGGAAAATAATGAAAGCAGTCCCCCTCCCAGATCGAATGGAACCGGCGTGAATGCCAGGAAGAAGAGAATGAGTGTCAGTATGCCGATGATTTTTCTTTTTCGGTCCAGAGGCAATGCATCATTTAATGTGGGAGGATGTTTTCTGATGATGGCAAGGAGAAGAACCAACAGGAACCATCCAAAAAAGTAAAAAAGGCAGATAAAGAGAAAAATCCAATGAAACAGGGTGGAGATGATTCTGCTGCGTTTAAGGAAAAGGGCGTAGACAATGTGTCCTCCGTCGAGCTGTCCAATGGGGAGAAGGTTGATGGCCGTCACCAGGAGTCCAACCCAGCCTGCGAAGGCCAGAGGATGCAGAACAATATCCTGACCGGAGGGGAGCGGACCGATGGAAAGGCGGGCAAGAAATGAAAATAGAAGGGAATCACCCAGTGTGATGCTTCCCTCTCCCAGTGAGGCTAACTCGACCACCCGCGAAAGCTTGATTCCGATAAAAATAGCCGGGATGATGATTACCGTTCCAGCCAGTGGACCGGCAACACCCACGTCGAAAAGAACCCGTCGGTTTGGAACATGTCTTTCCATTTTAATGATAGCGCCCATTGTCCCGAAGATCGATAAAGGGAAGGGTATAAAATAGGGAAGTGTTGCCGAAATGCCATGCTTTTTGGCCATGAAATAGTGACCCATTTCGTGAGTTAAAAGAATCGTCATGATACCCAGCGAATACCAGAGGGCTCCAACGGGACCATCGCCCAGACCCACAATATAGGTTGATAAAATGGTCAAACCGAAAAGAAGAAGATGAAGCCAGACTTTTTTCTTTTTTACCGTTGAATAGGCCACTTCAGCTTCAGACTCGACTCTTTCGCTTTTTGTAAAAACAGGAAATTGAATGCGTTTCATTTGATGCGTTGTCCTATTCAAAAGATACGGTTATCGGATCTCCCACTCTGAATCCAATCTGTTGTGCAGCATTCCCCTGGTGCACCGATATCTCCAATGTGTTTCCACTTCCAATGAGCGCCAATGGTTCCCCAAGCGGGACATCGATGTACCGATTGCTGAGCTTCTTGACTGTCGTTGTTTTGATGTGAATCTGCATCTTTTTCAGACCGGTCACAAGGTTTCCGCCGATGTTGGTTATCCCATTTCCAAATCGATCAATGTATGTGATCTCACCTGAAATATGTTCTGCTTCTACAACGGGATTTGATAATTCTCCCTTGATGTAGTTTTCAGAAGGCTGACCTAATATGTCCAGTGTTATCCCTCTGGACATGTGTGCAGCAATCGGGGCAAAGATATCTCTTCCGTGAAATGTATGGCTTACATGATCTCTAAAATAATCTTGGTTTGTTATTTGATAAACTTTAACCGAATGATGATAAAATATATATTTGAGAACACCATTATCAGGGGCTAGAAAAAGAGCAGAGTCGGTTTTTACTCCAATAATCGAACGGGTACTTCCCACCCCCGGATCAACCACAATGACATGCATTGTCCCTTCTGGGAAAAATGAATAGGAGCGTTTTAATATAAAGGCCGCTTCATCGATATTCTGAGGTGTCACGTCGTGCGTAATATCCACGATTTGTACATCCGGATTGATTCCCAGCATCACGCCTTTCATGGAACCCACATAGGGATCCGTATACCCGAAGTCAGTGATGAGTGTAACAATCAATTGATTTATCCTTATAATAAACCTATTTCCACAAAAGGTAATTATTCATGCTGAGGTTGTCAAGCGAAAATATGGCTGTCCTCACATTTTCCCATTTGGTTGGAAATCGAACAAGGGTGTTGTTTTTCGACCGTATCTTTTGGGTTGCCGGTATTCTCCAAATTTTTTAATATGCCATAATATATTATAAAACAATTGGTTAAAAAAAGGACATTTAGACAAAGAGATGGCATTTTTTTTGCAATTTCCTTTCGCCGTGCTTTATCATCAGCTCAAAACAGGTGATTTAATTAACTGTTATTTTATTGATTAATAAAAAATTGAATCGTTCAATTCATCATGAATTGAAATAACGAAAAGCCATATCATTTTTAGTCTTAGGAGGTAACAAGGGATGAGAAAGCGAAAGGGGCTCAAGATTGAGAGATTCTCTCTTTTATTCATTAGTGGAGCCATATTATTTTTCTTTGAATCGGATTTGTTGGCACAGACCCGGATTATGCCCGTCGGGAATTCCATTACCTGGGGGAAGGTAAACAACCAGGCCCCTCCTGCCGGTACCGAAGGTTATCGAAAACCCCTTCATGAAAAGCTCACTGCCAATGGCATCAGCACGGTCTTCGTAGGTGATTCCGGTTCTGTCGATAACAGGGGATATTTTGCCGATAATGCCCGAATCGGATGGTTTATTCATCCGGACAGTGTGAAGGGGGATATGAGCGCTGTTTTAAATACGTATCAACCGGATATGGTCGTTCTGCATATTGGAACGAACGATATTGGTTCGGGAGATCCGCTTGGTGACTATGCAACACCGGGTACCATCATGTATCAGCTGTACACGCTGGTTACCAAAATTGTTGATAATCCCTATGTTGATGACCTTCTTCTTTGTCAGGTTATTCCCAAACTGCTTACCCCTGGAGATGAAGCTGAAACCATCAATTTCAACAATGCCATGGAAATCATGCTCGAAGAACTGAATACGCTTCAGGCCGCAAAGGTTCATCTGATCAATATGTGGGTTTCTTTCAATGCAAACCAATCGATCTATTATAACCTGGATATCGATAAAGTTCATCCCAATGCAACCGGTTACGGTGCTATGGCCAATATCTTGTTCTCGCATATTCGGAGAATACTCATACCCTCTGTAACAGATGAATTTAACCGGTCTCCCAGAGTTTTGAATAATGATAATGGATGGGTGGCTACTTCGGGGATTGAGATTGTCAGTGTGGGTAATGGCGCAGCTCAGTTTTTAACAACAGGTGATTATTTGTGGGATAATATGGCGGTCTGGGATTCGACTCGAAATTTGACCACAATATCGATGCGTTTTTCAGAGAGTGCCACGGCGGATGATATTCAATATGTGGGTCTGGCTGTTGGTTTGAACAGTTTCAGTGCGACAGCAAGCGGTTATTTGGTCTATGTTCGCGGCGGTATGATTCGTGCACATACGATCGTCAATGGGAGTGCCAGTGCGGGATCTGAAGTGGTGTCTTGGCCGATCGATCCACTTCAACCGGGAGATGTGCTTAAAGTCAGTTATCGACAGGCTGCGGATGCAAATTATTTTACGTATTCGGTCAATAACGGGCCTACACAACCCATCCGTGATCTCAACAAATTGGCCGGGAATGGTGTGGATCTCTGGTCGGGGATTATGTTCAGAGGAAATGTAGGAACGGTGTATAACTATCCAATTGATTATTTCCAGGTGGAATCCCAATTGGAAGATGTCATTGCTCCGGGCCGTATCTATGATTTTGATGTTTTTTCAACCTCCAACTCATCCATCACTTTAACATGGACGGCTGTCGGTAATGATGATTATGTTGGAACCGCAGCTGCTTATGATCTTCGATATTCAACAAATCCGATACAGACGAATAGCGATTTTGCCAATGCCAATATCATTTCGGGTCTCAATACGCCTCAGGAATCTGGAAGTCCTGAGATTGCCACGATTACGGGACTTCAACCTGGTACGGGATACTATTTTATGATTCGGGCGATAGACAATTGGGGAAATACCATTCAGAATGTGAACAATATGTCGGATCTGGTCTTTGCGATCACTGCATCGGCCGGCCAGAGAGTGGAAGATTTTAATCGCCCGACAGAACCGGATGGATCCATTGGTGACAATTGGGCGATAGATGCAAGCCAATATATAATTGAGTATGACAGTCAAACAGGGGAAGGAGAATTTGCGAACTACCAGTCGGATGAGGGGTGGGGGAAAGCGGCTGTTTATCTTGGTCAATACAATCCTTCCGTTGTCAAAATGGTTTGGGGAACAGGCGCCACAGAAAATGGCATCGCTCAAGGTGGATTTGCCCTTATGCTGAATCGGCCAAACACAACAGCAGACGGATATTTGTTATGGGTACGGATACCTTTGCAAAAAGTCCTCCTATACAACATTGTCAACGGACTGCCCACCACTTTCATCGATGAGGTATCCTACGAACTGCGTGATGTTGAGGGAAATATTCGTTATCCTCAGGCAAATGATACCATGACGGTTATTATGGACTGGGAGGATCCGGATGCACATAAGTTTGATGTGTTTGTGAATGGATCAGCAGTGGCTTCACGCGCTCTTTATGATCCCCTCAAACGTCATGACAGTTTGGTAAAATATGCGGGTCTTATGTTGGGCAGACAATATTACAGCAACAATGTAACGGCTTTTGTTACCATTTCTGAATATACAGGTACCGGTGCGATCAACGTTGTTCAGGGCAATGATCAATCCGGTATTGTCGGCACAACATTGGCCACTCCCCTAAAAGTTGAAGTGAGAGATCAGAATCAAACCCCTCTGCCCGGTGTACCTGTGCGGTTTACTGTGATTGAACCTGAAGATGCCTTTGTATCGGCTCCCACACCTCCCGATAATCACATTCGAATTGAAGCAGAATGGGGTATTCTGGAAGGAACCTATAATGAAAAAAGTGACGATCCGGGAGCTTCGGGTGGAAAATACATTGTCGCACCGGCCGGAGATCCCGAATCGGGAACGGCAACATATCAATTTTATGTTGAAAAGGATACGACATACTGGCTTTGGGGCAGATTGATTGCCACCGATTTTTGGAACTCGGTGGTTTCCTTCAAAGTCGATAATGTCCCCGCCTGGACTTGGCACCCTCTGGAGGGCAGGTACTCCAGTGAATGGCAATGGGATCGAGTGAATAATCAGGGCGGGAATCCGATCTCCATGTTTCTGAGCAAAGCCCTGCATACGATCACAATCAAAAAGCTGCATAATAATGTCAAAATTGATAAACTGCTTCTTTCTACATCATCCAGTTATGTTCCAACCGGCAAAGAGTATGTTGAGGAGTTGTTTACAGATGGGAACGGTCAGGCGAGTACGACACTGACGCTTGGAACAAAAGTGGGCAACAATCAGGTTAAAGTCACGGCTTACGGTACTGAGGATACCGAATTATTTGAGGCAACGGGTCTTCCTGCCGCACCGACGACGATGACCAAAAATAACGACGGGCAATCCGGTGTGGCTCGGGACACATTGTCTCTGCCATTCGAAGTGACGCTTAAGGATCCATACGGCAATTATACACCCGATAAAGTGGTAACGTTTTCTGTGAAGCAAGGAGACGGCAAACTCACGGCCACTTCCGACACGACCGATGCGAACGGCAAAGCCTCAACCTATCTGGTCCTTGGAAGTTCGAGTGCCACCAATCAGGTGCAAGCGAATTTCTCAGGCTATTTAGGGATTCCCGTTATCTTTACCGCAACAACGGTTTCCGGTCTGGTCGATGAAGTCAACGGATTGCCGGGTGTGGGATCCGGTGTGAAACATTATGTAAAAGATGTTCTTCCCAATTTTCTCAAAGTCGAGGTGCTTGATGATCAGGGCCAGAAAATGAATAACATTGGCGTGACATTTCAGGTTGTGGAAGGCATCGCATCTGTGGGGAATCGACAACCCAAATACACAAGCAGTCAGGGTATTGCACTGGACACATTGAAAATGGGTTCCACAGCCAGTGTGGTCAAGGTGATTGCCAGCGTCGGTGCCATACACGATACGGTCGTCGTGGATTCCGCTTTCTATGTCGGAGCAAAATTGTCTTATTATTCAGGAGATGGGGGGACGGCTTCCATTTTGGATACACTGGCATTCAGGCTGAAAGCCAGGGTTTTTGACAGTCGGAATCGCGCTGTGGCCGGTCATCCCGTAAAATTCAAAACCAAAGAGGCTCGAACGCATGGGTTCACTTTTCCGGATGGCAGCGACAGTGTTGTGGTACTGACCAATCTGAATGGTATTGCCGAGACCAATATACAATTGGGACCGATACACGGAATATATACAGATATTGTTGAGGCATGGTCGAATGATGGTTTTAATCCCATTCCGAATTCACCGGTCAAGTATACACTCTATGCAAAATCGGATGCATCCCGTCTGAAAAAAATTCAGGGAGACAGTTTGGAATGGGTGGTTCGCGAACGGCTTCCAACCAAACTGAAAGTCCAGATGGTCAACATTCATGATGAAGGCGTGCCGAATCAGCCGGTCAACTGGACCATTATTGGAAGTGGAGGCTATTTCGAAGGTACTTTGCCCGGGACTTTTAATACGACTGTGATGACAGACGGAAACGGGTATGCACAGGTCTCATATACACTGGGTTCGACTGCAGGGGCGTATAACAATATTATTCAGGCCAGTGCGACGGACGGCACACATCCTTTGTATACCGGACTGGGTTCACAGGGTACCGCTCCCATTACGTTCTACATATCGGCCAAATCATCGAGCGCAGATACGATTGCACCTTATCAAACAGCCACACAGCTTTCGGGCACTGTCGGTAAATCCCTCTCACAACTGGTCAAGGTTCAGGTAATGGATCGGTTGGGGAATGGCGCCGCAGATGGACAGGTGACTTTTACCGTGATCGAGGGGGGTGGTGTGCTCAATGCAGCAGCCGATACGTCCGTCACGGTCGATATTGACAATGCCGCCGGCATTGCCTCTGTGACATGGACACTGGGCACACAGGCGGGCACATTAAACAATGTGTTGGAGGCCAAATCGGAGAATGGTCTTATTGAACTCAAAGGATCACCGGTCTATTTTTATGCTTCCGGATTGGCTGATGTGGTCAGTCCCACGGTTACCTCCATTCAAGCCACGAGTCCGGTCAAAGCACACGAGGACAGTTTGTGTCATATTACCGTTACCTTGAAGGATGCCTACGGCAATCCTGTCTCCGGGAAACGCGTTCGAATTACGGTTGATCCGGATAATTCGGTCTTTCCGAAAACACAGACGACACCCCCAACAGACAATTCCGGAAAGGCGTATGGTTCCATTGTTTCTCTTTCCGCAGGAGAAAAGAAAATCCATGCATACGATTTCGATGATGCTATTACGATTGAAACAACGGCAACCGTTTTATTTACTGCAACCGGTGCAGCCAATCTGCAGGTCCAATGGGGAGAGGGTCAGACGGGGAATGTAGGTACAATATTGGACGACTCTCTTGTTATCAAAGTAACCGATATATATGACAATGCGGTGCAGTACAGTCCCATACAATTCGATGTAATCAGCGGCGGCGGACAGATCCTTGAATCGCAACCCGTGGCCAGTGATGCCAATGGACTGGCTTACGCGCATCTTGTTCTGGGTCCGAATTCGGGTGAGAATATCGTCAGGGTCACCACCGATGATCTGCAGGGCAGCCCGCTTTACTTTTCGGCAACAGGCGTGATGGGACAGGCCGTCACGATGTTTTCGGTTTCGGGGCATCCCCAGACCGGAGCGGCAGGAGAAATATTACCAAAACCGTATGTTGTGGGTGTGAAGGATATCAACGGTAAAGCTGTGGCCGGTATTAATATTCTTTTTGAAATTGAATCTGGTGTTGATGGTGAATTGGTGACACCTTCACCCGTATCCACGGATATGTATGGCCATGCTTCGGCCTATTACCGGATGGACACACAGAGCAATGTGACCAGCTGGGTCAAAGCGACGCATCCGAGTTTGTCGGGATCGCCGATTCGATTCAGGGCCACCAGTGTGGCCGGAAATCCGAGGAAAATCCAATATATTTCGGGCAGTCCTCAATACGGGTATATCGGTGAAAATATCCAGGATCCCCTGGTGGTTGAGGTCACGGATCGTTTTGGCAATCCCGTCAGTGGGATTTCCGTCGAATTCCGCATTGTCAGCGGAAATGCGACTATCGAGGGTGATATCAGTAAAACCATTGTCACCAATTCTTCCGGTCGTTCCTCTGTCGTTGTAACATTGGGTTACACAACGGGAACGGTGAAGGTCGAAGCGAGAAGCTCGATTCTGGAAGGGTCGCCCGTTTCGTTTATTCTTCATACACAGACTCTGATTGCCTCAGGAATTCAAAAATTGGAAGGGGAATTCTCCACCGGTTATCCCAAATCGGGGGACAATCAGAAAGGGACTGTGAACACGCTTTTTGTCGATCCATTGCGGATTCGGGTTGTCGATAATTACGGCAATTCCGTACCGGGGATTCAGGTCTTTTTTAGCAAGGACACAGGCGGGGGATCGATTGTTGAGAGTCAGCCTGTGGTCAGCGACAGTAACGGCGTCGCCCAGGTCCATTTTATGGCGGGTTCCGTCCCTGGATTTTCCTCTGTAAGTGCCGTTGTTAGCAATGTGGTGACCTTTACGCTGGAGACGGTTCTCAATGGCAATGAGCCGATTTTAAATAAGGATATCATTCCCTCCTCACGAAATGTCTTTGAGGGAGAAGAAATGGATGCGATTCCGCTGGTGGCATCCGATGATGACGGTGATGCACTCACATTCCAGGTTGCCAATCTCTTTCCACCTGCCGGTTTGATGATTGAAAAGCAATCGGCCACATCAGCCGTTTTAAAGTGGACGCCCAATTATGATCAAAGCGGCACGTACGATATCATTTTGAGAGTCATTGACAATAAGGGCGGATCGGATGAAAGTACGGTGATGATCCATGTGCTCAACACCAACCGGCCGCCTGAAATACTTTCGACCATTCCCCGATCAAGTGATACGACGGTGGTGGCGGGCCAAACGGTCGTCTTTTGGGTTGAAGCTCAGGATGGGGATGGAGATCCACTTCACTATACCTGGAAAGTGGGTGGTCAGGTCATGGGGAGTGATTCTCCGATTTTTGAATATACGATCAATAAATATATTACGGGAAATCAGACCGTCGATGTTTTCGTTGACGATGGCATCTTCCCCGTCAGTCATCGATGGAAACTGAATATAACCACCGCTATTGAAATTGCGGAGTTTGCCGCAGTCTATTATCCTGAAACCATGTCCATTCTGATTCATTGGACGGGTAGGGGTCAGATCAACAGCAGTGGTTTCGATGTTTACAGAAGTCATTCAGAGAATGGACATTATGTCAAGATCAACAATACTCCAGTAATGGATCAGGAAAACAATACCTATCGATTCATCGATCAAACTGTTGAGGCGGGATATTGTTATTATTACAAGCTCGTGATCACCGACAGCCAGGGCAATGAGAAAGAATATGGGCCGGTCATGATTACGGTTCCGTTTCCGGAAAAATTTGAATTATTTCAAAATTATCCCAATCCGTTTAATCCAGTCACAATGATTCGATATCAGATTCCTGAAAGGGATCATGTTGTCCTCACGATCTATAACATGATGGGACAAAAAGTGTTGACTTTGGTTGACCAAGACCAGGGTCCCGGATACTACACCGTGGAATGGGATGGCCGGGATGAATCGAATCGTGAAACTTCGACGGGTATTTATATCTATCAGTTACAGAGTACCGAGCAAACCGTCACGCGTCGGATGATTAAGATTAAATAATTAAAAGAAGGGGATACCTGTAAAAATGGGGCATTGATCCGTTTGGTTATATGCCCCATTGATCTATTATTTGATCTTGACACGGTTGTTTATTTATTATAAATTATCAATATGAGGAGAACGTTTGTATACCTTTTCTTTTTGTTCTGGATTCCGTTGATGGGTTCTGAGAATCGTATTATGTTAGTCGGTAATTCCATTACCGTTGGAATGAAAAGTGACAATGGATTGGGTTTTCGTGATGAGCTGTATGATCAACTAACCTCATTGGGATATCCTTTCAGTTTTGTGGGATCTTGTTCTTCTCCTCCCTATCAGGGTCACTTCAGGCAGGGCGCATGCATCGGTGAGTTTTATGTCGATCGAATCGGTGGGGATGGGTCATTTGATGTGGGTGCAGATATGGATCAAAACCAGCCCCATATTGTCATGATCCACCTGGGTACCAATGATACCTATCTGGGTATTCCGATGACGCCTTATTCGTATGATGGTGGTTTGAATTTTGCCAATACCGTATCCGGACGCATGGCCCATTTCATTGATTATCTGTTGGAGTGGCAAAACGGTATACGGGGGAATCATCTTCGAACGATCGTCGTTTCCCAGATTATCCCAAGTCCGTATCAAATGGACAGGGTGAATGCATTGAATGGAGAAATAGCCAGACTCGTTGAGGATGCGAATGGCGGACAGATTCCCCGCATCCCACCGGGCATACTCCGAATAGCCGATCATTACTCCAGTTTTGACACGGGTACCATGTTCGATCCCGACAGCATTCATCCCAATGACATTGGCTACCAGCACATGGCAAATATCTACTACAACACACTTCGATTTTTACCCATGCATCTTGTCCGCATTTCGAACGCAGAAGATAGCGGGCTCATCGGCACGATACTGACCGATCCTCTCAAAGTGAAAGTGACCGATGATTACGGCAATGGCATTTCCAATGTAGAAGTTGCTTTTGAGGTATCTGAAGGGGATGCCGTCATTGTGGGTCCCCAAGCCGTTTTGACCGATGCCGTGGGATTTGCGGAATGCACCATTCAATTGGGGGATTTCGGCAGTTCAACAGTAGTTGCCCGTTCTTCCGGTTTGATTGATTCGACAGTCAGTTTTACCATTCAAGCCGCAGGTCTGGTCCAGGTTGAGGGTACCGTCAATTATGATGGCAATGGATCACCCATTCCCGATGTGAAAATTGAATGGGTAGAGGGAACCACCATGGTCGATACAACAGACCAGGAAGGCCGATTCTACATTGATAATTTGCCTTATGGTGATATCGTGACACTGCAACCCCGAAAAGAGCGATGGAGCAGTTCGTCCGGTTCTGAAATTCTTTCGTATGATGCCGCTTTATCCGCCCGATACGTGGTGGGGTTGGAAAGGCTGTCCCAACAAAGACGCCTGGCTGCGGATGTGGATCGGGATGGAAAAGTGAGCATGAATGATGCATCCCAGATTGCCCGTTATGCGGTTGGTCTTGATCTTCAATCGGGTATTCATATCGGCGAGTGGTTATTTTCTCCAGATAACCTTCATTATGAACCGCTTAGCAGCAACATGAGCAGTCAGCATTTTTCAGGTATATTAGCCGGTGATCTGCATAGTGGCTGGAGTCATCCCTCTTTTCCCAAGACAGATGTTGAGCATAAATCATTCGAATTAGCGATTTCTTCGGTAGAGACGGATCGACATATTGTCATCACCTTGCTTGTAGAAGGGGAACACATGCTTTCCGCCGATTTGATCTGTGAATACGATCCGCTTTATCTGCAGTTGTCGACTGTTCATAAAACTGAAGAAACAAATTCATTTACGCTTTATTACAAGGATCATACAGATGGAAGGATACATGCGGGGCTGTTTGGAACAAAGCCATTATCGGGTGAAACGGCCATACTTGAATTTCGTTTTCAATTAGATCCGTCCAATCAGAATGTTCCTGTTTTGTTTAAGCATCTCTACGTGAATGATTGTCCATTGGATGATATTCTATATGAGGTGGGTGCCGGCCATCGGATTGCAACTACCGATGAGTCTGGATCAGTGCAGCACTTTCCGAATCCGTTTAACGAAGAAACAGTGATTCGATATCAAATTCGGGAGGATGCACAGGTCGCACTGACCATATACAACAGCAATGGCCAGGAAGTGATAAAACTGATCGATCAAAAGTTGTCGATTGGATCTTATGAAGTGATATGGGACGGACAAGACCGTATAGAGCGGGTCGTCCCCAGCGGGATCTATTTTTATCGTCTCTCTGTCGGAGATGAGGTGTTTGTCGATAAAATGATGAAAGTGCGATGAATTTCGGGAATGAAAATCCAATGAAGGAGACAGGGTTTGTGAAGCGATTGGTTATTCGGATTATTTTTATATTCGTTATCGGGATTATTTTCGGAATTTATGAATCTGTACACTCTCAAATCATTACAATGTCCATTCAGAATAGTCCTGTAACGCGAGGTGCGACTGTTGAAATTCCTGTGAATATTCAGGGCATCAGCGTCAGCGATTCTGTTCTGTGTTATCAAATGACATTTTGGTATGATTCTGATGTGGTTCAGTGTGTGGGTGCAACCAGTGTGGGAACAATGACCCAGCAGTGGGGAGACCCTTACGTCGGTCCTAAAACGGACACGGTTCGTGTCGGAGGATTTACAACCAATCAGCCGACCAAAAGGCTTGTTCAAGATGCTGGACAACTGGTGAAACTCCAGTTTCTGGTAATTGGCAATCCGGGAAGCAGCACCCTTGTTCGATTTATCAATGCAAAGTTATTTAATATTAATGGTGAGATGAACATCACCAATAAAATCAATGGGACGTTGACTGTCGTAACCAATCCGAACACAACGAATATCGACCTTATTCTTTATCCAGATTGGAACCGGATTTCTCTACCTATTGTTCCAACCAATAATACTTTTCCCGAGGTGTTTAATGGATTGCCAGTGGGGTATGTGCGTGCTTTTTATTATGGAGAGAATTATAAGACTTGGGTTCGTGGACGCCCCAGTTATGCAAATGATCTCTACTGGATGGATGGCATCCATGGGTATGAAATGCGATTGGATTCCACTGTTGCCGTAACGCTTCAGACATCTGGTGAGTTGGTGTCTTTAAATACACCTATCATTTTATATAAAGGTTGGAATTTAATAAGCTATTTACCTTCCGTTTCCGATGAGATCACGCATGCTTTAGAGTTCATTGACTTGTTGTATTTATATGTAATTGAATATCGTGAATATGATTTAGAGCATCCCGTGCGTACGTGGGGTCGAGATCGACCTCCGTATGCGAATGACTTGTCTGAATTGACACCATTAATAGGTTATTGGGTTGAAATGGATACTTCCAGTACATTAATATATCCAGAGAGTCCTCTACCTAAGTTTCTTTTAAAATCATCGTTCTATCAGAATGTAGAACATCATTTTATTACCGATCAAACGCCCAGATCTTGTGATTTCTGGGCTGATCAACCGGATATTCTATTCGAAGGGGATTCGATTTGCGTATATGATGTAGACGGTATCCTTTGTGGAAAGACGGCAGTTTTTCAAGAGGGTGGTTTCTTGGTTCATGTTTTTGGGGATGATTTATCAACTTTAGACATTGATGAAGGCCCTTTATCAGGTGAGGAGGTCAGATTCACAGTCAATGGAGATTCTGCTACTGTTGTTGGGGCTTCGCCCGATTCAAAATCCCCTTTGGTTATGGGTGAAAAAGCGATTTGGGAAGATAAGGAATCAAAACATGTTCAATTAGAAATTAATCAAAGTTATACAAATGACCATTCAAATCTGGATGTGCCAATTAATATGGTAGATATGAAAAATTATCCCAATCCCTTCAATTCTCAGACGGTCATATCTTATCAAATTCCTGCAAAAGGGAATGTATCCATTCATATATTTGATGCAACAGGCAGGATCGTCAGGACATTGGTTCAAAATCGTTTCCATGAGCCCGGTCAGTATGATGTCCGATGGGATGGATATGATGAGCAGGGAGAACCGGTATCCTCCGGTGTTTATATCTATCAGCTCCAGACGGGAGATATCCGGTTAAATAAGAAAATGATACTTTTATATTAAAAACTGTTTAAGCCTTAGGGGAGGTCAATCATGAAAAGATCAAATTATTTGATCATATGGGCAGTGTGTTTATTAATGGGTTTATTCTTTCGGGTTTCAATGGCACAGGTTAATCAGATGCAAATATATCAACCCTATCAGGGCGAGGTCGTGGACTGGCATTGTCAGCAACTCAGATGGGTGGTTGTACCTTCATCGCCTACCGTTTATGTCAAAATTTCAATCGATCTGGGTAAAACCTGGCAGGATCTCAAACATCATGAACCGGGAGGTACTACACCCATTCCCGAAAATGAAGCCTGGAATGACGGATACCTTACGTATGAAACACCCCATGTATGGACAAAACAAGCCATTATACGGCTTATTAATCGTTATGATTTAAGTGATTATACGGACAGTAAAGTATTTGCAATTCGGCATACCATTCCTGAATCGCTTGTCGTCACACATCCGCAAGCTGGTGATTCCTTTGTTGCAGGATCTGCAGCAGAAATTAGCTGGCATACCAATCACCCTACTGCTTATGAATATGATATTGAATTGTCCACTGATGGACAGCAAACCTGGAGTATGATTTGTGAACAGGCATATAATGATGGCTATTATTACTGGCGCATTCCCCCCGATCTCGAGTCGGATAATTGTTATATTAGACTTTATAGTGATTTACATGGCTGGGGGCATACCGATACGACAGGCCCGTTTCGTATCACGAAGAATACTCAAGCAACTTACTTAGAGGATGTTTCTTTAACTGCTGGATTGGATTTGGAGGGCAGTTATCGTTGTGTCTCCTGGGTTGATCTCAATCAGGATGCATATCTTGATCTTTTTATATCGGGCACCGAGGGATATCCCAATTTATCCTATTTAAATAACAGAGATGGAACGTTTTCCAAAGGATTTCTTCAAGCGGATGTTGAAGATACAGAGGGCTACAACCGCGCAGCCGTATTTGGTGATATTAACAATGACGGTTATCCGGATCTGTATCTTGGAGGTGGAAATGGTTTTTACGATAAACTTTTTCTGAATAATGGAGATGGAACATTTGAGAATATCACCAGTCAAGCAGGGATTGGCGCATTTTCTCAGGAAACAAATGGTGTCTCTTTTTTGGATTATGATCTGGATGGTGATCTTGATATTTATGTCTGTAAAAATGGGATGCACAATTTGCTATATCGGAATGAGGGTAATATAACTTTCACAGATGTATCTGCAATAGCGGGTGTTGAAGGCATACCCGAGGCAGGTACTTCAGCAGTGGCGGTTGGAGATTATAATAGAGATAGATACCCGGATTTATATGTGGTTAATTCAGGGAATGAAGGCAATAAACTTTATAATAACAATGGTGACGGTACATTTAGCGATGTGACCCATTGGCCGATTGGTTTAGAGTGGTCCAACAGCAAGACTGCTGAATGGGGAGACTTCAATAACGATGGATTGCTTGATCTTTATGTTGTTCGTAAATACAGTTCCAATAGACTCTTTCAGTATAATTATAATGGTCTGTTTACGGATATTACAGACCAAGCCCAGGTGGGGGACACCGGAGAGGGTGTCGTATTATCAATAGGTGATTTAGACGGTGATGGGCGTCAGGATATTTGTGTTGGAAATAGTGGCCAGTTGCTTTTCTACCTGCAAAACAGCGAAGGGGCTTTTGATGAACAGAGTAGCCTCTCCGGTTTGGTTTCATTGGATGAACCGAGGGGGATGGCTTTGGGGGATTATGACAATGATGGTGATCTGGATCTGTTCGTTGTTAATTGGAATGGTCCGAGTAAACTTTTTGAGAACAAATATACGGATATCAGTGAAAATCATTATTTGAAAGTGAGATTGGAAGGTGTGATGAGCAATAAGGACGCCATCGGTGCACGCGTATTGATTTTTCATGGTTATAATCTTTTTCATGGTGATACCAATCGTCAGGTTCGTGAAGTGCAGGCTGGTAAGGGTTATGGTGATTGCAACAGTCTGGAAGTTGAATTCGGGCTGGGTTCGTTTGACTTTATTGATAATATGATGATCTTCTGGCCGTCAGGTATTGTACAAACTTTCAGCGATTTGTTTGTGGACAGTCTTTATTGTATTCGAGAGATTCCTGAACCTGATCCTGAGGAAAATCCGGACGCATTGACGGTTATGCAACCCATAGAAGGCGCCACCTTTCAATCGGGAACAATTGAATCTATTTCATGGGAAACAGCAGGGAATATTGAACAGGTGCTTCTTGAATACTCCACTGATGGTGGAAAATTATTTCAACCTATTACGATTGCAGGGAACAGTGGCCTGTTCGATTGGTCTATCCCCCATAATATTGCTTCGGACAGTTGCTGTATTCGGATAGCTGATGCGGAAGACGGAAGCCCTGCCGATACGAGTGGACTGTTTCGGTTGGAGATCCCGATTATTTCGTTTCATTGGGATATCGGTATGCTCGAACAGAAAGCGGGCGATTCTTTCTGGATTACACTCAATCTGGGTAATGAAGAACAGCAAGTCTATTCGATGATGAATTTATCAGGTGGGGGACAGTTCTCTATGCCGGTCTATGTCAATATCGTTCCCGACAGTTTCGTCCTGGGTCCTATGTGGGGAAATAATCCGTGGATTGACATCGAAATCGATACCCTGTTGGGACAGTTTTCTTTCAGTCTTCAAAGGTCCGTTGGCGAGGGAGGATTTCATGGATTTGGAGAGGTTGCCCGCATCCTGTTTAGGTCCAAATTCAATACACCGGACAGTATGGAAATGGTAGTTAAACTGGATAGTCTTTCCTTAAAAGATACGGCATGGACAGATATTCCGATATATATCGACAGTCTGACGATTTCTATTCTCAACGACGGACTGATCGTATGGCCGGGAGATACGGATAATAATGGCATTGTCAATCAGAAGGATGTTCTGCCCCTCGGATTATACTGGGAGGTCGAAGGGCCCATGCGAAGTGGATTGTCCCTTGATTGGATCGGACAGAAATGTGTTCCCTGGATGCCCGATTGTGTTACTTACTCTGACGGGAATGGAGATGGGCAGGTTGATGCGTATGATTTAACGGCTATCGAGCAAAATTGGAGTCAGCAGCATGATAATGGTCATTCGGTGTTCCCCCTCGGTCAGCAAGCCTCGGTTGGGAAAATATATTTACAGGTGGCTGATCATGAGCCATACGCGCCTTTCAGTACGGATATTCTGATCAATGGAGAGGCGAATCTGTATGGCATGGCTTTAAACTTCTGTTATTATCAAGAGAAGATCGAGATCGATTCGGTTGAAATCGGTTCATTGTGGGGGGGTGAGGTTCTTTTTCTCTATTCGGATAATGCCGATACCGGAGAGGTTGGCATTGGCATTTCACTAAAAACTGTTCAACAGGGCCAGAGTGCGAATGGACTTCTTGCCAGGGTCTGGATGAGGGTCAAACAGGATGTGCCTCTGAACCAACCTGTCATTTTCCGGATTGAGGATCTTCTCGCTGTTAATGCTTCCGGAGAGCGTTTGTTGGTCACAACCGAGAACGATGGTTTCATCACCGATGTGAGTGAACCATATACTCAAAAACCATTGACATTTCAGTTATACTCGAACTATCCGAATCCTTTCAATCCTTCGACGGTTATATCCTATGATATCCCGAAAGATGTTCCTGTTCTTTTAAGGATCTATGATATATTGGGGCATGAGGTGCGCACATTGGTCAATAAAGAGCAAAAGAGCGGCCATTATGCAATCGAATGGGACAGCAGAGATGACAACGGATTGATGGTTTCCAGCGGCATCTACATCTACAAAATTATTGCCGGAGATCACATGTCGACCAAGAAGTGCATGTTGATGAAGTAATTGAATGATAATTAAAAAAAGAGGGTGATAGATTTTTTTTATTTTGAACAATCATTTGAGAGTAAAAAATGAACAATAAACATTTGTCTAAATTTTGGACTTTTGTATTTTGTGTTATTGTAGTCATGCTTATCACAAGTACAGGATATACACAAATAGAAAATTGTGATTTTTACGGTACAGCACAGATACATGGTGTGGGTGTTACCAGCAGTAATACGATTACGGCTTATAATCAATATGATCAGTTATTGAGTTCAGATCTCTATTATATTGGGGGTGGGAATTATGCAATTCATGTCTATGGTGATCCCAATGTTCTGGAAAACACACCTATTACCTTTAAAATTGATAACGAAACAGCCAATGTAGTTGGTGGAAGCAATATTTGGAATCAGAAACAGTCTAAAGAATGTAATCTAAATGTACCCAGTGCGCCTAATTATCCTGTGGCGGATGCGGGTGGGCCCTATTCGGGAAATGAGGGCAGTACGATTGTTTTGAATGGATCGGGATCGCAGTATGCGGATACCTACAGCTGGAACTTTGGAGACGGAACGCCCAATGGGAGCGGCGTTACGCCATCCCATAAATACATGGATAATGGAACCTATTCTGTTTCATTAACGGTGACCAATGCGATCGGATCGGATACGGATTACTCAACGGCCAATATCTACAACGTCGCACCGACGGTCGAAGCCGGGAACAACCAAACAACCAACGAAGGCACGACCGTCTCTTTGGCTCCTGCCACATTTACTGATCCTGCTCTGGGTCATGATAACTATTCGGCAACGATTAATTGGGGTGATGGCAATATTACGAATGGAAGCGTCACGCCGCCATCAGCAGGAAATGGAACTGTTTCAGGCAGTCATGCCTATGGGGATAACGGTGTTTTCACAGTGACCGTTACTGTGAATGATGGAGATGGAGGTATTGGTAACGATCAATTTACCGTTACTTCAAATAATGTTCCACCGACGGCCAATGCAGGCGGTCCTTATTATGGAGTCACCGACCATCCCGTTCAGTTGAATGGAAGTGGTACAGATCCCGGGTTTAATGATGTTTTGACCTATGCATGGGATCTGGATAACAGCGGCACATATGAAACATCCGGACAGAATCCCACTGTGACCTTCTCCTCACCGGGTACGTACACAGTCGGTTTGAGGGTTTCCGATGATGATGGAGGAATCGATACCGATCAGGCCACGATAGAAATTAATGTCGGTGTTCAAATTATTATTGATACGTTTCCGAGTGGGAAATACATCACCGTTGATGGTCAGCAATACACCGCTCCAAAGACATTTTACTGGATTCCTGGCAACTCCCACTATCTGAGTGCTCCGGCTACACAGTGGTATGGAGGTGAGGGCAGCGTTTTGGATTTTGATTTTTGGAATGACGGCGGAGCCCGGGAACACGGCATTGTCGTTCCCAGTACACCGAGAAGCTACACCGCTTATTATCAGGTGAAGCACTGGCTGGAAATAGATAATGGGGGAAGGGGAGGTAATCCAATAGGTGAGGGTTATTACACTCCAGGCGCACAGGTGGTGATTTGGATTGATTCAATTGCTTATAGTCCGGAAGGGAATATCCGCTCCACATTTCAGAGCTGGACAGGATCCGGAAACGGATCCTATTCCGGCAGTCAGAGGCAGGTGATTGTGACCGTGAATGAGCCGCTCACGCAGACTGTAAACTGGTCGTCTGAATACCTGCTCGATATACAAGACGATTATAATACCGGTATCGGTGAGGGATGGTATCTGCCAGGCGCTTTTGTTGAGATTTCGGTTGACGGCTCAGTAGAGATCGGCAATCAGGCCAGGCATCAGTTTCTGTCCTGGGAAGGAGAAGGCGAAGGATCGTACACAGGTACGGATAATCCTGTGGTCGTCTATATGAATGGTCCGATCGTCGAGACGGCAATCTGGCAGACACAATACTATCTGGATCTGGATTCTACGTACGGCGGTTCTACAGGAGAAGGCTGGTACAGTGAGGGTGCGATTGCTACCGTGGAGCTCGACACCTTGGTTGAGGTAGAGGAAGGTGAACGTTTAAAATTCGATCGCTGGGAAGGAAGCGGTTCAGGTGCTTATACAGGTGAGAATTGGACATTTCAGGTAGAAATGAACGGTCCTATTACAGAAACGGCTCAATGGGAAAGGCAATATTATCTCACTGTAATTTCTGATTGGGGAAATCCAACAGGCGAGGGATGGTATGATGAAAATGCCCTTGTATCAATCTCGGTCGATGCCGTGGATTCTGTAACCGATGAAATTCAATATCTTTTTAGTCATTGGACAGGAACGGGATCTGTCCACTATTCGGGAACGGAGCTGGAACCCAGCATATTGCTTGAAGGACCTGTAGAACAAACGGCCCATTGGAACCTTCAGTATTTCGTTTATTTGGAGATCGATCCCCCAGAGGGGGGTGAGATATTTCCCATAACGGCACCTGGGGGATGGGTCAACGCGATCGATACTTTGAAATTAACCGCTGTCGGAGAGGTGGATAGCGGTTACGGGTTTTCTCATTGGTCCGGTGACATTGAAGGCGAGGAAAATCCTTTACAAACCATTTTAGAGGGTCCTGTTCATTTAACAGCCCATTTCAAAAAGGGTAGGGTCATTGTCAATAGTGAACCGTCAGGTTTGTTGCTCGTTATCGACGGGGAAGAGGTTGTTACGCCGGTTGTGTTCAGCTGGCTGGAAGGAGAGCATCATTCGCTGGGGGTTGTCACGCCTCAGGGGGATAACATTTCGATGAAATATGAATTCCGGGAATGGAGTGATGGGGGCGCTCAGCAACACGAGATCGAAGTGGCAGACAGCCTGGTGGTTTATACGGCTGTTTTTGACGAATATTATTATATCCAAGTGGAATCGGATTATGGAAATACGGAGGGTGAGGGATGGTATCAAAAGGGAGATGAAGCTGTCATTTCTGTCCTCGATAGTCTGATTGAAGAAAACGGCCGTGTCAGACGCAGATTTGCCGGTTGGCAGGGAACAGGGAATGGATCTGTTACCAGTACGAAGACGATGATTACTGTCCATCCGCAGGGTCCCATAACCGAACGTGCGTTGTGGACTCCTCAATTTAAATTGCTCGTAACGACTTATCCACCTATCTTGATCGGTGCAAGTGTTGAATTAACACCACCGGGACCGTGGTATGATACAGGTGATACGGTTTTCCTGGAGGCTGTCATCACTGATCCATCCAATACTTTTATCGAATGGAGTGGCGATATTACCGGTACAGCCAATCCGATATCTGTCATTATCGATGAACCCATTGATATTGTGGCTCATTTTATCACCCCCAATATGCCACCGCAAATTGTGGCTTTTCCCGACACTTCTATTATGGAAGATCAGTCCCTTATCATGTCTTTTCAGTGGCTTTCGCAATATATCACCGATGAAAGCGATGAATTTGAGGAATTGGAGTGGTCGTTTGACGGTGGTGTATATTTCACTTTCAACATTGATGAACCCCGTCAGAGGGCAAGTCTCATTCCAGCCCTGAACTGGAGTGGGATGCAACAGATTATCTGTTATGTGGTTGATCCCATCGGGATGACAGATGCTGATACGTTTGTTGTTCATGTTCTTGAAAGTCCGGATCCGCCGGGAGCATTTCGACTTGTCTCACCGCCTCAGGATACTGTTTTGCAGTATATGAATTTTCCTTTGGAATTTACATGGAAGCAGTCTGCAAATGTGGATTTGGGGGATGCCATCATGTACAGTTTCTATTTTAGTCCGTCGCCTGATTTGTCAGGAGTAGGTACTTTAAAAACAGCCTTTCTCAGCGACACAACAGCTATGCTCGTCCCTCAACTGGATGGATCGTACTACTGGGGTGTGCGTGCAAAAGACAGTCAGGGGTATCAGACCTGGTGTGATGAAGTGTTTCAGATAAGCATTCAAACTGGTGTCGAATCAGAAAGTGAGCAAATGCCTACACGGTATCATCTTTCTCAAAACTATCCCAATCCGTTTAATCCGGAAACCATGATTGAGTACCAACTGCCCAGAAGGGATCGCGTGGTTTTGCGTATTTTTGATATTCGGGGAAGTGTTGTACGAATACTGGTCGATGAAGAAGTCAATGCCGGTTGTTATAGAGTATTATGGGATGGTCAAGACGAACAGGGAGTGTTTGTTTCATCCGGGGTCTATTTTGTGGAAATCAGAACGGATCATTATGTACAACACCGGAAGATGATCCTTATTCGATAAGACAAATCGTTCATACTCGAACCTAAGAGAAATCCCGATTCATCATCGGGATTTTTTCTTTGGTGGTCATTCTGAGGTCATCTGTAATGACCGCTGAATCCGGGGGGTGGTGTTGTGTCTCCTTATTCATCGGAAATTTTTCGATCACATGGAATATCCGTTGCGATAACCCATTGTCATCCCGGGCGGAGTTGAGAAATGAATTGATATAATATAATCAATAGATAAAAATTATTTCTGCGACTTTCTTGGAAGAAAGTCGCCAAAGAACCTGCCTTTTTGCAAGCTTCGTAAAGGCCGGCTGTGATGTTTGAATCCGTCTGATCATTTCCCGGCCTCCCATCTCCTTCGCACGATTTCAGTAAAAAGATACTGAAATCGAACGCCCACCCCTTAAAATACTTTATCGGTCAGCCGCGGCAAAATGGCAAACAGGAATATCATTTTTGTCATTTAGAATTTGGATTTCATTTGTCATTTGGATTTTGAAATTGGATATTTTGATGGGTATTCGGGACTGTTTATCCACAGATAAACATGGCCTGTCAGATGTAAAAATCTAGCCAGTCAATTCCGATTTTTTGATTAATACAGCCATTCTCTTGATATAATCCGGATTGGTGCCGCAGCAGCCCCCGATAATGTTCGCTCCGTTTTTTAACATATCAGGAATATAATGCATATAATCATCAACATCCTGAGTATAAGTAACCTCGCCTTTTTCAGATAGGGAAGGCTGCCCCGCATTGGCCTGGGCGATCAATGGGAGTGAAGTCTCTTTGCGCATCGCTTTGATAAGATCGGTCATATCGCGGCTGTCTAAGGTGCAATTGGCTCCCAGAGCCGGAATGTCTTCTTTTTCGAGCGTTTGAACACACAGAGGCATGCTGTTTCCCATCATTGTAAAATACCCCTTTGGATTGCGGTTGTAGGTCATTGTGACGAAAACGGGCAGATCGCATTGTTTTCGTGCAGTGCGAAGTGCACAGAGTGCTTCTTTGATATCGTATTGGGTTTCAATCAATAAGAAGTCCACCTTTCCATCAACCAGTCCCTTTACCTGTTCGACATAAGCCTCCTCGAAATTGGCTTCCGTGGCTTTTCCGACAGGATGGAGAAATTGGCCTGTCGGTCCGATACTCCCAGCAACCCACTTTCCTGCAGGTTTGACTTCATTGGCTATGGTTGCTGCCGCCATATTGAGTTCGTAACACTTCTCAGCCAAACCGTATGAGGCAAGTTTTATTTTGTTTCCTCCGAAACTGTTTGTCAGTACGGCATCAGAACCCGCTTCGAAATAATCCTTATGAATATGTCTGACAATCTCTGATTTTTCCACATTCCATATTTCGGGGCAGGTGCCTTTTGGGAATCCATGTCGTATCAGTTCCGTCCCCATCCCTCCATCAAGGAGAACCACCCTTTCCTTCATCAAATTCAGAATTGAATTACTCATTTGCATAATCCTGCCTCTTTAAGAATGACTGGGGTGATGCTTTCCCACATAACAGGCATGAAATGAATGCCCCTGACCCCCTCTACTGATTTTAAGGCATTGATCATTTCGACAGCTATTTTGATGCCTTCTTCTTGAGGATCAGCGGCCTGTTCCATCCGATTGATGTATTGTTTGTCTATTTTTACACCTGGCACTTCTTCCAGCATATGGAGAAGGGCTTTCACCGATTTAACCGGCATCACACCCGCCAGGATGGTCACTTTTTCGTGTAATCCCATTTCCCGCACTTTTTCCATCCAACGTTGAAAAATTTCAAGATCGAAAACGGGCTGGGTTTGTATGAAATACGCACCAGCCATCACCTTTTTATACAAGCGAATCAATCGCATTTCAAAGGGTTCGGCAAATGGATTGGCGGCGGCTCCGATTGTGAAATGAGGCTTTGTTTTCATTTCATCGCCTGACAGCAAGAATCCTTTATTCATCTTAGCCAGTGTTGCCACAAGTTGAATCGAATCCAGATCAAAGACGCCCTTTGATTCCGGATGGTTCCCGAATTTTTGATGATCACCCGTTAAACAGAGCACATTTTCAATTCCCAGAGCGGCGGCGCCCAGCAAATCGCTTTGAATGGCGATGCGGTTGCGGTCACGGCAGGTCATTTGAATGATCGGTTCGATGTCTTCTTCCAATAATATTTTTGCAGACGCAATGCTCGAAAGACGGACGATGGCAGTCTGATTGTCCGTTATATTCACCGCATCCACGTACCCTTTAAAATGGGCTGTTTTTTTTCGAATGACATCCCCGTTGCAGCTCTGCGGCGGGCCCAGTTCTCCACAGATGATGAATTGTTTTGATTCAATTTTATCTTTTAATGTCATTTTGTATGATTTCCTCGATTGCTTTCCGTTTTTTGCTGAAAGGCCAGATGGGGGCATCGATACGTTTTCTGAAGACATTCAGCCAGGCAGATGATCCTTCCAAATTCCAATTGTGGATTTTTTTAATCTGAAATAATGTAGGCGTGACGCGCAGCCATCTTGAACGTTTGTGAATGACATACCATATGCATTTTCTCTCCGGATAGACTTCGCAATGGCCTCTCTCATCGGTTCCTCCGCAGGGACCGTTCCGCAGCCGTTTCGGGCATCGCTGGCTGCAAACAAAAGCGGTAGATGAAAGAATACATTCCCCGCAACGTTGACAGCGAAACAGAGGTACTTTGATCACGTTTTCTCCCAAAAGGAGAATACGGGAGATTCTTCTCTCTATTGGAGAGATTTTCTTTTTTTGTAATGTGGCCAAATCAGAGGACATGGTGACGAATCCTTATATCATTTACAATTCCGGATTGATTTAACGTATATGGCGTTTGGCTGATTTGATTGTGTTGTGGAGGAGCATCGTAATCGTCATCGGTCCGACACCACCGGGAACAGGTGTTATGGCGCTGGCTTTTTGACCGATCTTCTCAAAATCAACATCACCTACCAGTCGGTACCCTCTCTCTTTGGAAGAATCTTCCACTCGATTGACACCCACATCAATCACGACAACGCCTTCCGAAACCATCTCTTCGGTGATCGTATTCGGTCTGCCTATGGCAGCCACAACGATATCTGCCTGCCTGGTAAAATAACCGATATCCTTTGTTCTGGTGTGACAGACGGTGATCGTTGCATTGGCATGTTCTTTCTTTTGCATCAGCATGGCTGCAAGCGGTTTGCCGACGAGGTTGCTCCTTCCCACGATGACAATATGGCTCGAGGCGATTGGAATGTCGTTCCGTACCAGAAGCTGCTGGATCCCATGGGGTGTGCAAGGATAGAAGGTATCTTCTCCAATCATCATTTTCCCGACGTTAAAGGGATGGAAACCATCGACATCCTTATCCGGATTGATTGCATAGAGTATTTTTGTTTCGTCAATGTGATCTGGAAGAGGCAACTGTACCAAAATGCCATGAATTTTTGGATCATTGTTTAACTTTTTAATAAGCGATAGTAGTTTTTCTTCGCTCATATCTGCCGGATGGTTTTCTTCTCGGGAATAGATACCAATATTGGCGCACGCTTTTCTTTTTCCCGTTACATAGGATACCGAGGCCGGATCTTCTCCCACCAATATGACTGCCAGGCCGGGAATGATGTTATATTTTTCCTTTAACGCCAATGTTTCCTGTTTCATCTCCTCTCGCATCTCTTGAGCCAATTGTTTCCCACTCAATATTTTTGCGCCCATCATAAACCTCAACTTTCTATTGATCCGTTATAGTAAAGATTCTTTACTAATACAAGCCTTTGACTTTACCTGTATTCACATCGATATCGATCCGCCGAAATGCAGGATTTGAACCGGTGCCGGGCATGAGACTGATATCGCCAGAAACGACGACGATGAATCCTGCGCCATTGTAGATGAGAATGTCTCGTACAAATAATTTCCAATCCTTTGGCACACCCTTGTAAGAAGGATTGTCCGAAAGAGACAAATGTGTTTTGACGACGCATGTACTCAATTTAGAAAAATTTGTATCTTTTTCAATGTTTTTTGCTTTTTTATTGGCGTCCAGACTGTATTCGACTCCACTGGCACCGTAAACCGTTGTTGCCAGCCGTTCGATGCGCTGGCGTAACGGCAAATCTTCTTCGTATAAAAATTTGAAATGGTGTTTTTCATCACATGCTTCAATCACCGCATCGGTTAATTCAAGGGCTCCTTCTCCTCCCTTTAGCCAGTGCTCGGAAACGGCGGAACGGGCGCCGGCAGATTCGGCAGCCTGCCGGACAGCGGCAATCTCATCCTTTGTATCCGATGTAAATGCATTGATGCAAATCACAGGATTAATACCCGCTGTTTTGACGGTGTTGATATGGTGAATCAGATTTTCACATCCTTTTTCAACCCAGGCTACATTCTCTTTAAGATATTCTTCGGGCATGGGTTTCCCTGGCACGGGAATCGGGGCTCCCCCGTGACATTTCAAAGCCCGAATGGTGGCTACAATGACGGCGGCATTGGGAATGAGACCGCTCATACGGCACTTGATATTCCAGAATTTTTCAAAACCGATATCGGCGCCAAATCCCGACTCCGTAATGTGATACTCACTCAATTTTAACCCAATCTTATCGGTTATAATAGAAGATTGACCAATGGCGATATTGGCAAAAGGGCCTGCATGAACAAAGACAGGCTGGCCTTCTATCGTTTGCATGAGTGACGGATTCAGAGCATCCAGCATCCAGGCAGTCATAGCGCCATCCACTTCAAGATCTGCCGTCGTAATGGGATTGTTTTTCTTATCATAGGCAACTACAATTTTCGCCATCCGTTCCCGCATGTCCTTTAAATCATTGGCAACAGCCAAAATCGCCATCACTTCAGATGATACCGCGATTCCAAAGCGGCTCTGCATCGTGAAACCGTCCATCCTACCACCCAATCCGATAACGACATTTCTCAAGGCCTGTGCGCAGAAGTCGATAACCCATCCCATTTCTACCCGTGTTGGATCAATATTCAGACGCTTCAGACCAATCTTTTCCAACCGTGCGTCGTCATAGTTTCTTTCATGTTGCATTCTCGCTGTTAGAGCCACCATAGCCAGATTGTGCGCATTCATCACCGCATTGATATCTCCGGTTAAACCCAATGAGAACGGTGTTAACGGGATACATTGAGAAAGTCCGCCTCCTGCTGCGGACCCTTTGATATTCATGGTCGGTCCACCGGATGGCTGGCGAATCGCTGCTGTGGCTCTTTTGCCTCTTTTCCCGAAACCCTGCAACAATCCAATAGTCGATGTGGATTTGCCTTCGCCGAGAGGAGTCGGTGTGATGGCAGTGACATCAATATATTTACCGTCGGTCTGATTCTTGAGTCTATTGAGTATTCGGCCGTAATCCACTTTGGCGATGTAGTGACCGTGAGACAACAATTCATCATCAGTTAGACCCAATTCATCACGAAGCTGGTATACTGTTTTCATGTTCTTTTCGGCATCCTCAGCGATTTCCCAATCTACATATTTGGTGGGATCCAACATCATGTTGCCCTTTCTTTTTATCAGGATTTAGATATTTATCCCCTCATTTCCCAATAATACTATCTTAACTTCTTATTTCAATTCTTTTTTAACAGTCTTTTTGAATTGATGGCTGGAAAGATATGGCTTTTGTAATATAAACTATTGCAAGAAGATTTTCAACCTATAAAATCAAAATATTTGAAAAGATCGGGTTGAATCATCCGTATTCCTGGATTAGATCCCTGTGGATGTAAATAGTAAGATATTATACAATATTCATGAGTAAGTGTTCGATTTTTCAGTATGAACACTGTTGATTCGATTGATCAGGAGAATGTGTTTTGAAATTGAGGAACAGGTATTTGGTCAAGTTGTTCTGCAACAGGGGCTTTGATCAATTAAAATCTTAGTGTAAAGACGGTCTTTACATTTGGATCGGAATGCACACTGATCGATCCACGATGCAGGCGCATGATCTGTCTCGACAAACTGAGTCCGATTCCAGAACCTTTTTTTTTGGTTGTAAAAAATGGGATAAAGATTTTTTCCTGCACTTCCTCAACAATACCCGGACCGTTATCCGCAACCCGGATGATGATTCTTCCGCTTTCATCATTTTGTGCGGATAGATCAATACGCGCACCGGGACGGTTTTCCACGGCGTATATGGCATTGAGCAGCAGGTTAATCAGTACCTGTTCAATCAGTTCAGGATCGGCCGTACATTCGAGTGTTTCAGGTTCCACGTCGACATTGAAATCGATATGTTTGTTTTTAATTTGGGTGTTGATCAATTGTTCGACCCTGTCAAACAGATTCGAAATGGGAAATATTTGAAAATCGGGTTTTGGAATTCGTGTCAATTCACGATAAGCATTCACAAAATGAAGCAGTCCCTGACTGCGTTTCTGAATGGTTTGGACAGCCGAATGAATATCATCTATGCTCTCAAACTGGATCTTTTCTTTCCCCTTTTCTTCGGCAGACAATTTTGTCAGCATATCGTTCACTGTTGCAGACATTGAGGCAATGGGTGTAATGGAGTTCATAATCTCATGTGTCAGAACACGGATGAGATTCTGCCAGGCTTCCATTTCCTTTTCTTCCAGTTCACTCTGTATATTTTGAATTGAGATCAGTTTACATTCTCTCCCTCCAATAATGAAAGTAGTCGCATAGACCATCAACTGCAATACTTCACTATGATCTTCCACTTTCACAATAGCCTTTTCACCGGTTTTGATTTTGAAAAAGGTGTCGACCAATTCAGGACTCCAGGATTCAAGGGTTTTGATATTTTTCAGTTGCGGTTTGTTTAATAACCGTTTGACCGCATTGTTGATCAATTCAATTTCTCCGTTTGACTGGAAGGAGAGCAATCCAATACCGATGTGCTGGATAACCGTCTGCAGGTACCGGTATTGTTCTTCTTTTTCTGCTCTTGTTTTTTTAAATTTATTCAGAACCTCCTGAAAAGCGATTCTCAATTCATAAAACGACGAGCCGGATTTCATATTCCCGAATGATTGGGAGAAATCATCATACCGAATGGCATCCAAGAATCGCTGAACATAGCGATTTGTTTTTTCGACATAGTGAATCAGTGCATAGATCTGATAAACAATCAAACAACCAACAAAGACATAAACTGCGTAATAAGATGTACTGGATAAGAGGTAGGTGAAAAGGAGCACAGTTCCACTGATGAATAGGACACGTACCACGCAAAACAATCGAAATTGCTTAAAGATCATGTTTCTGCATTCTCCGGTAAAGCGATGTGCGGGTCAATCCGAGCTCCTCCGCTGTTTTGCTTATATTTCCGGCGTGCTTCTTCAAGGCTTTGCGGATTACCCATTTCTCGATTGAATCGAGATGAAAGTCTTCAAATGGCATGGTGTCTTCTTTGGATTTTTCTACTGAAAAGAAAATATCTGTGGGTTTCAAAGATGGAGAATCGCTCATAATGACTGCCCGCTCGATGGCATGCTGCAGTTCCCTTACATTGCCCGGCCACAGGTAGCGCATCAATTTCTTCAGTGTTGATTCCTGAATGCGTTTTAGGGGCATTTGGTATTTTTTACAATACATCTCCAGGAAATGTTCAACCAGAAGGGGGATGTCTTCCAGACGTTCTCTCAGGGCTGGAAGGTGGATCTCGACTGTGTTGATGCGATAGAGGAGGTCCTGGCGAAATTCATTCTTTTTTACCATCTCATGAACGGGCATGTTCGATGCGCAAATCAGGCGGATGTCGATCGGCCGTGGTTTGTTTGATCCCAGACGGATGACTTCCCGGTTTTGGAGTACGGCCAACAGTTTCGATTGCATCGGTAAAGGAAGATTGCCAATCTCGTCCAGAAAAAGCGTGCCTTTGTTGGCGATTTCAAACCGGCCTGCCCGGTCTTCTTTGGCATCCGTAAATGCACCCTTCACATGACCGAAAAGTTCGCTCTCGAAAAGGGTTTCGCTGATCGCTCCCATATCGACACCGATAAAAACTTCGTCGGTTCTTAACGAGCGGCGGTGCAGCTCTCTGGCCACCAGCTCTTTTCCCGTGCCGTTTTCTCCCAGTATCAGCACATTGGCATCGGTCTTGGCCACCTTGTGAACCATATGAAACACTTTTTGAATGGCCGAGCTCTGACCGATGAAGTGATGGAATGGCTGGTCCAGGTCCGCACTGAGTCGTTTCTGTTTGGTTTTCAGATTTTCCACTTCTATCCTGGAATCCCTTAAATGAAGGGCGGCATTTACGGTAGCGAGCAGTTTCTCATTTTGCCACGGTTTCATGACAAAATCGGTGGCTCCTTCTTTGATGGCGCGAACCGCCATTTCGACATCCCCGTAGGCTGTAATCAGAATGACCACGGCGGATGGATCGATCTCCAGGATTTTCTGCAGCCAGTGAAATCCTTCACGGCCACTGGTTACATCCTGTGTGAAATTCATGTCGAGCAAGATTACGTCATAGTTTTCCTGATTGAGAAGTGTGGGAATCTTATCAGGATCTTTTTCTGCATCCACCACAGAGACATGCTGTCGTAAAAAGAGGCACGCAGCCTGACGGACATCTTCATCGTCATCAACAATCAATATTTTACCGGGATTTTTTTGCATACTTCAAATTGGATTTGATATTTTGTTATTGTTAAAATTTCAAAATTCCAATACCCAATATTCAAATTACAAACAAATTCCAAAATTCAAGCACCAATAATCAAACAATATTCTTTTTTATTTTTTTGTTTTGGTCATTGGTTATTGTGATTTGTGTGTGTTTTGTTATTTGGTGCTTGGTCATTATTATTTGATACAATATGTATATCAATCTTATCATCGTATACTTCATAAAATAACACACATTCATATAAACATCAACATAATAATGATATTCATGCAAAAAGTGTGCAATTATCATTTCAGGCTGGTCCGGAGAGAAAAAGTGTACGATATCGTACAGTTTGTGTCACGCTACCGTACACCCTGACACCTCTTTTCTTTAGCAAAGTTATCTAATTCTATAAGAAACAATAGTGGCATAGTTCTTGATTAAAGATAAATAGTTATTTCAATATTTTTGTGGAGTATATTATGGATCGTCAAATCGAAAAGAAAATATGGACGCGGAAGCGCATTATCCTATTGTCGAGCATTGGCGTTTTTGCATTTTTCATTTTGCGTTTTATTGTATTCGGAGATCGCTCTTCAAAGTATAATGTGCAGGCGGAACGCATCACTATTTCAACTGTCGAGGAAGCGCCTTTTCAGGAGTTCATTCCGGTTACCGGAACCGTGATCCCGATTCAAACGGTCTATTTAGATGCGGTTGAAGGGGGTCAGGTGGAACAGATTCATCTGGAAGCAGGATCCTTTGTTGAAGAAGATGATATTATTTTGACACTCGTCAACGCCAGACAATCCCTCGAATTGCAGGGTCACGAAACCGATCTGGTCAGGGAACAGAACAATCTCCGGAGTCAATATATCGAAATTGAACGCAACCGGGCACAGCATCAGTCTCAGTTGCTGGATCTCGATTATCAGATCAACATCAAGAAACGACTCTATGACAGGTACTCCGATCTCTATCCCAAAGGCGGTATTTCATTAAAAGAGTACGAAGATGCACGGGATGATTATGAGTACTATGTGAAAAAAAGGGAATTAACGGTGCAGAATTATAAACAGGATTCGTTATTGCAGAATATTGAAATCGAGAATTCATTGGCATCGATTCAACAGCTTGAGAGAAGTCTGGAACTGGCTCAGCTAAATGCCAGGAACCTGATTGTGCGAGCACCTGTTTCGGGTCAACTTACTTCTTTAACTCCCGAAACGGGAGAATCGATTACCAGCGGGGAGCGGATCGGCCAGATCGATGTCTTGGACGGATTTAAAGTTCGTGTCAACGTGGATGAACACTACATCACACGAATTCAAAACGGGCAGGTCGGAGAAGCGACTTACTCCGGGCAGACCTACCGGCTGGTCATCAGTAAAATCTATCCCGAAGTGGTGGTGGGATTGTTCGAGGTCGATATGGAATTTGAAGGAGAGGCTCCGGGGGCGATCAGGCGCGGCCAGACACTTCAGATCCGTCTCCAGTTGGGAGATCTCTCAGAGGCCATTCTGTTGGCTAGGGGGGGATTTTATCAGAAAACCGTAGGCCAGTGGGTTTATGTTCTGGATCCTTCGGAATCTTATGCCGTCAAGCGGCCGATCAGGTTGGGAAGACAGAATCCCCAATTTTATGAAGTGCTCGAGGGACTTGAGCCTGGGGATCGGGTGATTACGTCTTCGTATGATACTTATGGAGATATCGATAAACTGATTTTAAAAGACTAATCTTTTAAAATCGAAATCCCAAATGATAAAATCCAAATTCCAAACAAATGACGAATAACAAATAACAAACAAAACATTATCTTGTCAAAATGTGTCTTTAAAATTGGGAAATAAAGAGAATTGAAACGATTAATTATAGGAGAAGAAGATGATTCAGACAAAAAATCTAAAGAAGATTTATCGAACCGAAGAGGTTGAAACGACGGCGCTGGACAGTGTCAATTTCAAGGTTTCGGAAAAAGAGTTCGTCTCGATTATGGGTCCGTCGGGCTGCGGGAAATCGACACTTCTGAATCTGTTGGGCCTGCTGGACAATCCCACGGAGGGAGAATACCATTTTCTGGATGATGAAGTCTCGAAATACTCCGAGCGACAGCGCGCCAATCTGCGGAAGAACAACATCGGATTCGTATTCCAGAGCTTCAATCTGATCGACGAGCTGACGGTGTATGAAAATGTCGAACTGCCGCTGCTCTATCTGAAAGTGTCGGCAAAGGACCGAAAGAAACGGGTCCATGAGGTGCTCGAACAGATGCAGATCATGCACCGGAAAAATCATTTCCCCCAGCAGCTCTCCGGAGGCCAGCAGCAGCGCGTGGCTGTGGGCAGAGCGGTGGTCGCCAATCCCAAACTGATCCTGGCCGATGAGCCGACGGGAAACCTGGATTCCTCTCACGGTGAGGAGGTCATGAAACTGTTAGAGGAGTTAAATGGCAACGGGACAACGATTGTGATGGTGACACATTCTCCGGCTTATGCGGAATATGGCAACCGGGTCGTCCATCTCTTTGACGGGCACATCGTGACGGAGAACATGAAGGAGAAGTTTCACGTTTGAACAATGAACAGTGATCAATGATCAGTGAACAGTAAACAATGAACAATGATCAATGAATAATGTAAAAGAAATATATTGTGCAATCTTAGAAGCGGACTTTTCAAAGGAATTATCGATTATTGATAATTGTTCATTGGTCATTGATCATTGATAATTGATAATTGGAGATATCATGTTTAAAATTTATTTCAAAATTGCTATACGTAGTTTATTAAGATTCAAAAAATTTTCTATCATTAATATCTTGGGGCTGGCCATAGGATTATCCTGTTTTATTCTTATCATGTTGTGGGTACAGGATGAACTTTCCTATGACCATTTTCACAAAAACGCAGATCATATATATTTGGCGCTTCGCAATGACAACGGAATAACATCAGGTATTACATCTAAAATGCTTGCTCCGGCTCTTAAAGATGAATTGCCGGAGGTTGTTGAGGCGACTTCCTTTGTCCAACTTCCTGCGTCTATTAAATTGTATTTAAAATATGAAAATAAGGGTTTCGAAGAAAATTTTAATTTAGTCGATCCAATATTTTTTAATATATTCTCTTTTCGTTTTATAGATGGAAATCCACAATCGGCTTTCTTAAATCCCAATTCCATTGTCTTAACAGAAAACATAGCACGAAAATATTTTGGGGATAAAAATGCGTTGGGGAAGTCACTTCATGTGACCTTACTTGGACAAACAAGGACATTGAAAGTCACAGGTATACTTGAAAATATTCCTCATAACTCTCACTTTCAACGGGAAGTATTTATCCCAATATCCTATGTGAGAAACACCTATGGCATAGAAGAGTGGGATCGTTGGGGCAATTATCAATCACAAACCTATATTCTGACGCGAAGTGGAATTGACATTTCTGCGATGGAACACAAAATTGCAGATCTAGAACGAAAAAATTTGCCAGATCATAATTTGGAAAATTTAAGTTATTCCCTTCTTCCCCTAAAAAAGATGCATTTACACTCAAATAATATTGAATTCTTTTCATCGACCGGCGACATCAAATATATCTATATCTTTACTATTATTGCAGGAATTATTTTACTCATTGCCAGCATGAACTATATAAATCTTTCAAATGCCCTTTCATTAAAACGCACCAAAGAAATTGGTATCCAAAAAGTAGTTGGAGCACACCGCAGTAATCTTGTAAGACAATATTTTGGAGAAACGCTCATCATAACCTTAATTGCCCTGGGGTGTGCACTCCTTTTTGTCAAATTGTTGCTACCTGTTCTCAACCGGTTAGCAGATAAATCATTATCTGCAGAATATTCAAGCCCACACTTTTTGATCATGATTATTTTGATAGCACTGATAACCAGCGTCATTTCTGGTTTATATCCAGCTGTTTTTATTTCAGGATTCCAACCCGTTCGGATTCTTAAGGGGAGATTTCAAGCAGGAAAAGGAGGCCTTAATCTGCGTAAGGGCTTGATCCTCTTACAATTCAGTTTATCCATTATCATGATTATTTGTATGGTTATTGTTTTGAATCAACTGGATTTTATAAAAAATAGTAATTTAGGCTATGATAAGGAAAATATCGTTTGTTTCAGAATAAAGGGCAATATCCACGGTCAATACGATGCATTCAAAAATGAAATATTAGAAAACGACAATATACTCAGCATTTCCCGTACTGAGCATATGGATATATCTTCATTAGGCAGCACGGGAGATATTTATTGGCCTGGAAGAAATGAGAATCAAAGTTTTCGCATCTGGTTGCTTCATTGTGATTGTGATTTCGCTTCGACCTATAAAATCGACATGGATGAGGGCAGGTTTTATTCAGATCAGTTTCCAACCGATAAAACAAACGGTTTTGTTCTCAATAAGGCTGCAGTGGAAGCCATGGGACTTCAATTACCCATTGGACAGGAAATAACATTGTTGGGCAGAAAGGGTCAAATCATTGGCATTACCCATAATTTTCATTTTAGCTCATTCCACACCGCAATTGAACCACTGGTTTTTAGAACCCCTGATAGGGATGAACAACACCTTTTTTATAGGGAATTATCGATACGGCTCAGACCGAATTCGATACAACAGAGCATGTCATTTTTAGAAAATAAATGGGAATCATTTTTCACCGACGAGCCGGTTGATTATTATTTTTTTGATGAGAGTTTGGATGCAAGTTATCGGGCTGAGCAACGCATGGGTGAACTCTCAAAGTACTTTTCATTTCTGGCCATATTTATCGCTTGTCTTGGACTCCATGGTTTAACAGCCTTTACGATTGAACAAAAAACCAAAGACATTGGTATTTACAAGGCATTAGGCGCTACCGTCTCAAATATTGTTTTCCTTCTCTCGAAGAATTATTTGTGGTTGGTCATTCTTTCTAATGTCATCGCTTGGCCTACTGCTTATTTTATGATGAACAAATGGCTTCAAAACTTTGCCTATCACATCAATATGAGCTGGTGGATATTTGTAATAGCGGGTGGGATTGCACTTTTTATATCATTGTTGACAGTGAGTTGTCAAGCTATTCGTGCGGCAACGGCGAATCCGGTGGAGTCGCTACGCTACGAGTAGCGACGAAATCCGCCTGCTGGCGGATGGAGAGTTTGAGGTATGAGTGAAATGTCTGAACCTGGATTTATGGGATTAGGGGATGAACGGGATTTTTCTAATGGCATCCATAGGGTTTAATCGATAGGGGAAAAAATAAAAATATTAATCCTGGCAATCTTTAAATCCTGCGAATCCTGGTTCTGACAATAATAAATAATCAGTGAACAATGACCAGTGAGCAATGATCAGTGGAAAAAGAAAGCCGAAATCATTTGCAAAATGTAAAAATAAAATGAAAGAAATAATTTAAGGAATTGAACGATGCTGACAAATTTCAAATTATTCATCCGTCAACTCAAGCGGCAAAAAAGTTTTTCCATTATCAACATCCTCGGTTTGTCCATTGGATTGGCTTTTTGCCTTTTGATTCTGTTATACGTTCATGATGAGTTGAGTTTCGATCATTTTCACGAGCAACAGCGACAGATTTACAGGATACTTGTTGAGATTAAGTCACCGCAAGGATCTATGATTGTTCCTTTTACTCAGATCGTACTCAGAGATGCCGTTCAGAATGAGCTGCCGGATATTCAAAAATCGGCCAGAAATTTTATGGGAACGCACCTGGTTAAAGTGCAGGGAAAGGCGTTCACGGAAGAAATCCTGTATACGGATCCGGAATTTTTTGATATTTTCTCCTTTGGTATCAAAGACGGGAACATTCAAGATGCCTTTAATACGAAACATTCCATTGTACTGAGCCGAAGGATGGCTGAGAAGTATTTTGGGAGAGAGAATGTGATTGGTGAAACCATGAGTTTGCAGTTTAACAGTGGCTTTTCAGAATATATGGTGAGTGGAATCATTGAAAATGTGCCCCTGAATTCAAGCATTCAATTTGATTTTGCCATTCCTTTTTCCAATTTGGAGGAATTGTGGGGAACTGACAATATAGGGAATTGGGGTGATTTCAGCATTGCCACATATTTGTTGTTGAATCCTCAATCTCAGGTCATGGATGTAGAAAAGAAAATTAATCAAATTGCTTCCAAAAACATGGGCAGCATTTTTGGAGAGGATTTTAAACCTGCTTTTCTCCTTCAGCCTTTCATCAAAACCCATCTCGATTCCAACTTAAGTTTTGCCTCAACAAACGGCATAAAAAATATCAGCAATCCGATTTATTCTTATATTTTGTCTGGATTGGCCTATTTTATTCTTGTCATAGCGTGTATCAATTTTACCAATATCTCCATGGCTCAGGCTATACCACGGTCAAAAGAAATTGGTATCCGTAAAAGTATTGGCGCCAATCCGGGGCAGTTGAGAACACAGTTCCTGTCAGAATCACTTTTATCGACGTGCTGTGCTTTTATATTGGCCATTATACTGGTTGAGATCTTTCTGCCTTTTTTCAATCGAATCAGCGGTAAATCATTGCTGCTTTCCTTTGATCTTGGAATACCATTCTTGCTAACAAGCTTTATACTCATTGTCATAACCACTGTAATGGCAGGGGGTTTTCCTGCATTTGTCATGTCTGGGTTTGATCCAGTAAAAGCATTGAGTGGAAAAATCGTATTCAAGAGCAAAAACAAATTTTCCCGTTTTCTTTTGGCCATTCAATTTACCATTTCGATTTTTTTAATTATCACCATGTTGACCATTCGCCAACAATTAAAGTATGTTTCAGATGCATCACTGGGGTATAATGATCAAAATGTTGTTCTTATCCCAACCTTTGGAGAGGATATCGGCAGGCTGGTTGCTCTATTTCGGAATGAACTGTCTCCCTATTCATTTTCTGTTACAGCCGATTCCAGGTACGGCAACCGATCCATTGTCAATCATAATAAAGAAGACGAATTTGAATCGGACCATTGTAAAATCGATGATGATTATCTTCAAATTATGGAGATTCAACTCATCTCCGGCCGCACTCTCAGTTCTGAATATCTGTTTGATCCACAGCAATCCATTTTGGTAAATGAAGCATTTGTTAAGAAGGTAGAAATGATCAATCCTGTGGGTGAAAAAATAAATTATCAAAACGGAAGTTTAGAAAATCCAACAATTGTGGGTGTTGTTCGGGATTTTCATTATAAATCCCTTCACGAGAAAATCGATCCTCTTATACTTCATATGGATCCGGCTTACAAACTTTCAACTCTCTTAATCAAAATACCGGATCAGAATATTTCACGATCCATCTCTCTGATCGAAAGCACGTGGAAAAGACTCGTGCCGTACACGCCATTTCAGTATCAATTTTTATCTGTTCAAAACAGGAATCAGTACAGGACAGAAGAAAACTGGAGAGCCATCATTGGCTATTCAGCATTTTTTGCCCTTTTTATTTCATTGATGGGTCTTCTGGGCATGTCGGCTATTCATTTGAAAAGCAGAACAAAAGAAATCAGTATCCGGAAAGTACTCGGAATTTCATTTTACGAATTGTTGCGCTGCCTGACATATGATCTGGTCGTTTTGATTTTTATTGCAATTTCAGTGAGCGTTCCTGTATCGATTTATCTGCTCAATCAATGGTTGAATAAATTTGCGTATAGGACAAATTTAAACATATGGATTATTCTCCTGGCTGCTCTTTTTACACTTGTTGTTTCTCTTGTGGCGATAGCCTATCAGGTTTTACGAGCAGCATTGGCAAATCCTATTATAGGGCTGAGGTATGAGTAGGTGTCTGAACCCGGATTTTTGGGATTAGGGGATAAACAGGATTTTATAAAAATGTAAGAGGTAGGTTATGTTTAAGAATTATTTAAAAACAGCCATCCGGCATCTTCGGAAAGATCGGATATTTACAGCGATCAATATCTTTGGTTTTGCATTCAGCATATCGGTTTGTTTGGCGATTGTATCCTATCTGTTGCACGAATACAGCTATGACCGGTATCATGAAAACGGAGCCCGTATTTACAGATTGATTGACAGTCAGGAAAATTCGAGCGCCATCGATTACCGGGTGAAACAGCAGATTGTCGACAATTTTCCTGAAGTGGAGAATGTCTGTCTCTATCAATTGGTACCCCTTTCAATACAGATCAACCGGGGAGAGAGAGGATACTATATCGAAAACATATTGTCCACGGACAATGCCTTTTTTGAGATGTTTTCTGTACCTTTTATCCATGGCAATCCGGAAAAGCCATTTGACAATCTGCATTCAGTGGTGATTACGGAATCGGCGGCCCGGGAACTGTTTGGGGATGAGGATCCGATGGGCAAGGAGATTGTCTACAGGAAACGGTTTCCACTGACTGTGACCGGCGTGATCGAAAATTTTCCGAACAATTCAAGCATGGCGGCCAACGTACTGGTGAACGATGAAAACGATGCGTTCAAGTTCTCTTTCAGCTGTGCAGATTATCGGGATGTCAGTTCACACCGTTATCCTTTCAGGATTTATATGCAGCTGAATGATCAGGTCGATGGGCAGGCATTTACGGCCAAATTACAGAAATATGGTGAAGTGATGTTTCCCTATGTCAACAAAGCCGATTTGCTGCCTTTGAAAGACATTTACCTGCATGACCCGACCCGGGGAAGCAATACGCTGCGAGGGAATCCCGGATTGCTGGCTTTGCTGATGGGTATAGCCATGATCATATTGACTCTGGCCGTCATCAACTATATCAATCTCAGTGCATCGCAGCAGGGCAAGCGGGGCAAGGAGATCGGCGTTAAGAAAACGATCGGCGCCAGCAGATCGAACCTGATCATCCAATTTTTGGCTGAATCCGTTTTGATTTCCTTCATGTCCTTTGTTATTGCACTGATTATATTTCGATTGGGTATGCCCTTTTACAATGTCCTTTTTGGGAAAGCCATAAACTATAATATCCTCTTTCAGGTTTTTTCAATATCGCTGATCGTTCTTTCAGTTGTCCTCCTGGGCACCATTTCTGGAATCGGGACCGCTCTGGTCTTTTCGTCGATCCAGCCGGTCTCTGCTCTGAAAGGAGATATTTTAAAACAAGGCAGTCGATCCATTGTCAAGAATGGATTGTCGGTTTTTCAATTCACCATTTCCATTGTTTTGATTTTTTGCACAATCATCATTCAAAAACAGATCGGTTTTGTCAAACACAATCATCCCGGTTTTCATGAAGATCATCTGCTTCGGATTGATCTTCCCGGGATCACTGACGATGATCGGAATAATGCTTTGCTGATGTTGGACCGATTTCGGCAGTATCCCGGAATCACAGGTGTTTCGCTGACCAACGGCATCCCAGGTTATATCAATACAAGAATGGGGGCAAATATGGAGGGCAAACAAAATTCCCTCTCGATTATTTATGCGGACACCGCATTCATGAAAACATTTGGCATCGAGTTGACCCAGGGGAGGGATCTCCTGCCCGGCGAATATGGAACGGTGTGCATGATCAATGAGGCGGCTTACCGGTATTTTGAGTGGGATGATCTGGACAATAAACGGTATAACAATGGGAGACAAGGCGGATTTGGCGTCATCGGTGTGGTCAAGGATTTTCATTATCAGTCTCTTTACAGCGCGATAGAACCCATGGCCATTTTATTTTATTCCGGCAGTCCAACCCACATCACTGTTCGCATGTCCCCGCAACATGTCAGCGATACGATGAATTATATTCAAAGGGTGTGGCAGACTATTCTGCCGGCCTATCCGTTGAAATACCAGTTTTATGACGAGTGGTTCGATCAGATGTACCGCAATGAAGAACAATTCGCTGGTGCCATATCCGTCTTTGCCATTCTGGCGATTGTGATTTCCTGCATCGGTATTCTGGGTCTGGCGATCACCAATGCGGAACGGCGCACCAAGGAGATCGGCATTCGAAAGGTTTTAGGGGCGTCCGTATCAGGTATCCTGTACCTGCTCTCAAAGGATTTCGCCAAATGGATTATTGTCGCCAACATCTTCGCTCTGCCGATCGGTTATTTTGCCGTTAACCATTGGCTGCAGGATTTTGCCTATCACACTGGGATAAGCTGGTGGACTTTCTTATTGGCAGGACTGCTTGCACTGGTGATTGCCCTGCTTACGGTCAGCTGGCAGGTCGTGCGTGCAGCGACGGCGAATCCGGTGAAGTCACTCAGGTATGAATGATGTCAAATAATCACTGATTGTTGACAAATGGAGGAATTGTGTTTAAGAATTATTTCAAGATTGCCTTTCGAAATCTTCAACGACAAAAAGTGTATTCGCTAATCAATATTACCGGTCTTGCTTTTGGTATGATGTGCACAATACTAATCAGTTTGTGGATCATGGATGAACTGAGCTACGATAAATTCCACAGCAATATCAATACAATTTATCGAGTCAATTCTGTTCTTCACAGGAGCAACATCGTCGTTGAACAACATCAGACCCCCAGTCCATTGGCTGGGCAGCTCATAAGCACATTCCCGGAGATTAAAAATGTTACGCGATTTAGAAAGAGTGAATTGTTATTTCAATATCAATCAAAAGCATTTCAAGAAAAGAATGCTGTTTTCGCTGAACCTTCATTCTTTGAAATGTTTACTTTCCCTCTTTTGAAAGGCGATCCTAAAACAGCGCTTTCGGACGTAAATTCGATGGTCATATCTGAGAGTATGTCTGAAAAATATTTTGGTCAGGAAGAATCAATTGGCAAAACGTTTATCATCAATGGTAAATACGAATTCCGAATAACGGGTATCGTAAAAGATTCCCCGGATAATTCCACCATCAAGTTCGATTTTCTTCTTTCATATAATTCTATTGATGATTTCTTTTCTGATCTATCGTGGGACAATTTTATTATCAATACATATATTTTAGGTTCCTCATGCGAATTTGTGCACCCAATTTGGCATATCTAAACC
>JAFGDT010000082.1 GCA_016931965.1 bacterium
CAGTTCGGGAATGACAAAATATGAATGTTGTCATTCCTGCCCACCCCCCGTATCCAGCACTGCGTAAACTCCGGCAGGAATCTAGGGAAGGTAGTGGAAAAACCAAAGCCATTTATCAAATTTGAAAATCAATTCACACTTGCTTTTAATGCAATAATTTTGTATAATAAATCCCGTAAATACAGAAGTTTTATAAAAAAGACAAGAGGCTTAAATGGCACGAAGATGCGAAATATGCGGCAAGGGTCCAATGACGGGGAACAAAATCAGCCATGCACACAATGTATCGAAAAGACGATGGTTGCCAAACTTAAAGACAGTTCGCACAACGATAGATGGTAAACCCACCCGAATTACGATTTGTACAGAATGTATTCGCTCAGGTGCTCTTGATAAATAGATAATCTTTTCGCACAATGAAGGCATCCTATCGGATGCCTTTTTTTATCATCCCTCCAATACAAAGAATAAACCACGATAATAATCTTTTTTCTCAATCACATCACACAGTTCAAGTAAACCACTGAATACGCCAATAAAAATATTACACAAAAAAATCAGCGGAATATATAAAATGGACCGAATATCGTCACTGCTCTTTTTTGGGGGATAGATTTCGGATGCCGTTTATATCTTGTTTTCAAATTCCATCTCTAGCGTTTTTTTCATTTTGCAGCTGTTGAGTGTCAAAACAATCAGTGTGTGCAGCTCCATACTATCGATGGGTTTAGGAATATATCCATAAGGATTTGTTTTTATCGCCCTTTTAAGTGTTTCATCATCTGAATAAGCAGTCAAATAAATGACGGGAATATTCAATTGATGGTTTATGATTTCTGCTGCCTCGACACCATCAATTCCCCCTTTTAAATTGATATCCATCAAAACCAAATCAGGATGAATTTCTTCCGACTTTTTAACCGCCTCCTCACCATTGTTTATTACAGCAGGTACAGAGTACCCATAATTTTTCAATATGTTTTCTATATCAAATGCGACAATACTTTCATCTTCAACAACAATGATTTTTTCTTTCGCCATTATTACAATCTTTCTATTTATTTCACGAAACTGTGAAAGTAAAATCACAAAACAGAAATTACATCATTCAAATAGGAAACGAGTTTAACAAACAAACCAAAAAGATATTTATTCAAATAAATCAGAAACAAGAGAACAGAACAATATTTATTCAATTGAAAAAAATAAATAAAATAAAATCAAAATGCAAGAAATATTTAAAAATTAACGATTATTTCACATCCTTAAATATAAGCATTATTAATGGATTTTTTTTTACGATACTTATATATAAATAAATTATAATCATCATTGAATGATGATATACAGATAAATAAATGATTTTTATTCCTGTAAATATCTCATTATTATTGTCTATCAAATAAAAGTAAAATTTCTGTCATATATCAAGAACTGTCATTTATCTCTTGACTTTATTCGTATAATTTATTAATATTTCAGTCAAAGACATGGTTCTTTCTCAATAAACTCACGTATTAAAAAATTGTTCGGAAAATTTTGATTTTTTTTTTACATTATCATGACCCGAACAGTTTCTTATCTTTTAATCCGTGAGTTTTATTACATCCTTAAAAGGAAGGGGAAGAACCATGAAGCGCATTATTACTCTCATTGCCGTAGGTATTGCCTACATGATTATTATTGTTGTTTTTTCATTTTCAAATAACGATGTAAATTCTGATCAAACAAGCGCAACAGCTCAAAATATATATGCAGATAATAGCTTGTCTGCCGATCCGATGCCCCCACCCCCACCAAAAAAGGGCGGAGATTGATAAATGGAGAGATATATCATAGTTGACTTTTTTTGAATGACCAATAAAATTATTTTAATGGAGAAGAACTGTTCGGGCTTTCATTATGATCAAAATCAACCAAAAAATCCTTTTTCGCATATTAAACGTCTGGTTCGCCTATCTCATGATTCTGTTATTTTCTTCCTATTTGCCCCACTGGGAAAGTATAGATTATTATAACTGGATCAATCAAGCCATCTATTTTCTCCTTTTTATTTTATCATTCTCTGTTTTTACAAAAGAAACGTTCAACAAAGACTTATTTCTTAATTTGAGTATCTATTTGTTTGTGATGTCATTCAGTTTTTTAAATATATTTTTAGGAGATGATTATCTTTTAGGTAATGATAATGTCAGTTATTATTTTTATCATTATAAAACACTGTTGTTTTGTTTTTTCTTTAATTTATTCATTATTTATACTGTTTTGAAATACCTATTTCCAAATATCAGAAAATTCAACCTCTATCTCGTCTGTCTGACTTTTTTGATACCCATTTTCATTGTTCAATTTTCCCCCTACATAAAGGATCTTAAATTAGTCAACACATTGACGAGTGGTCAATATTTATCAGACTTGAACAGACGTGTGCTTCTCACCTATGGATTTTCACTCCCCTTTTTTATCATTTACGGCTATCGGTTATATAAGAAAGATCGTATTATAGGAGAATATATCAACATGGTCATGGCCTGTTTTTTTATTTACATTTGTATGGACCTGATTGACATGCTCTCTGCCGTGTTCCATTTCCGGTTATATAATATCAGTCAATACATACTGACCATAAATTCCATCTTGATCTGTGTCATCTTGTTTAAGAAATTATCTTTCCTCACTTCCGAATACGGTCAGTTTTATGAGTCACTGGTCCATAATAAAATTAACCTGGGGAAAATACAAATCAAGAGACAGCGCAGTGAGGTCAATTCTCGTTTGATCAAATTCATTAAGCTCTACTTTTACCAACGACGAAATTATCTCTTCTCACTTGTGTTCATCTGCATTATCGGTTGCAGCTATTTTGAATTGCCAAAAGGCCTTATCGTGAATATGATCGGATATGTTGGGTCTCTCTTTGTTCTGTTTTTATTTATACATGCCCTTTACAAGAGACGGGCAAAACAGAAATTCATTCTAGATTAACAGATAGATTATGATTACACTGATAACAAAATCAGTCATTTAAAGACAAACCGTGATAAAAACAAGGAAGGAGACATAGTATGATTATAGGTCAAAGTCCTCAGGCTATGAAAGTCAAGAAAATGATCAGAGAAATCGCTAAAACGGATGACAATGCTTTAATCATTGGCGAGGAAGGTTCTGGCAAACAGTTTATTGCCAAAGAAATCCATAACCGTAGCCGGCATAAGAACAGACCTTTCATAGTTCTGAATTGTACAGCTGTTGGTGAGACCATCACTGAGGCGGATCTATTTGGAGAAAAAATCGAAGGACCAATGGGTGTAGAGCGTAAGGTCGGTTTACTCGAACAAGCCAAAAAAGGATTACTCTATTTAGAAAACGTCCATGAATTGAAAACAGAGTACCAGCTGAAATTCATCAACGTTCTAAAAGAACGTAAATTCCAAAAGCTCGGTGAAAAAGCATTCATTGAGGCAAATTTTCGTGTGATTGCATCAACAACGGAAGAAAACATCTCAAAGATGGATACCTTTAGAAAAGACCTCTTATCCATGTTAAATACCTTTACAATGATTATTCCTTCTCTTAAAAAACGGAAACAGGATATTCCGATTTTCTTTATACATTTCCTGCAGGAATACTGCGCAGAATTCGGCCACGAAGTCCCTCCGGTTCCTGCGGAACTTTTTGAATCACTCATGGAATACGAATGGCCTGGCAATATACACGAATTGCAAAACGCAGTTCGCAATCTGGTTCTGATGTCTCCCGAGGGCACATTATCCATAGAGTATCTTCCTTTCGAGGTTAAAAGGCATCCATTTGAAATCCTGGATGACCATGAACTGCCCGACGCTGTTGGAGAAATTGAAAAATACCTGATTAAAAAATCTCTGCGTAGATTCGCCGGGAATCAATCGAAAGCAGCCCGTGTCCTCAACATATCTGAAGCCGCGCTTCGATACAAAATGAAAAAATATGGATTGACAAGAAAAGCTTTTTAAATTAAAACAGGGACGTCTTTTATAGACGTCCCTGGCCATTCTTACCTTCTCGACAGTTAGAGATTTTGTGCTAGATAATCCCGAGACTTTCCTGTTTCACCCAGCCCACTTTTCCATCCGCAAGAACGAACTCTGCCCACTCGCCGGCCGTTTGATCGATGGTGACTTTTACCCCTTCGTGTAATGAAAACACCTCGATCCCTTCTTCACTGGGCGCACTCAGTGCATCGATTTTATCCGTTAAAATAATGGCTTCGATCCTTGTCTTTGATTCCCGGATGTTACCGATTAAAGACAATCCAAAAACAAGGAACAGGGTGCCAAAGAATATGCTCAACCGGAATCCGACCAGTTGGAGCGTTCCTTTTTTTGTCACAATCCAAATGACGAGAAAAGAGATCGTAATCAAATAAGTTCCTATAACAACGCCGACTAATGTTGATTGAGGAAAAATGTGTATAAACCAATCCACTATTCGAAAAACAATAAATTCAGATTGGGGGGTTATTTTATCAACAACCGATAAATTGGCCAATGCAAGATTGGCCTTGAGGTCCTCATCGCCGGGCATCAATCGCCTGGCGCGTTCATAATAGAGAATGGCATGCCCAATATCCTGCATTTTATAATAGCAATTTCCTATATTATAATAAACCGATCCGCTCTCGTAACCTTCATCCAATATTTTCTGATAGGATTTTACAGCTTCAAGATAATGGCCTCCCTGATACAATTGATTTGCTTCCCGGAAAAAAACACCCGTCTGTGCAGCTATGTTATTGCTTCCAGAAAAAAAGATGAAAGCCATCAATGTCAGTAAAATATTTTTATATGACTTTTTCATGATTATTGTATAGAAACCTGTTGATAAAAATAAAACATTATCCCGATAATTTTTTATCAATAGCCTGAATAGCCAATTGGACTTTTTGAAAAAACGTTTTCATTTCTCCTTCACTTGAATCCGTCGGTGAAAAACGTTTCAAGTCACAGGTCCGCAAACAGTCAAATAAAAGATCAATATCGTTTTCTCCCACACCTTCTTGTTTTAATAATCGACGAACATTATCGGTCATCATGCCGGCTTCATCAACATTCAATTTATCCCCCAAAAAACCCGTCAGCGCTTTTCCCGTCTCGGTATAGAATTCCTTTTGCGTCGATGTATTTAACAACGATTTTGCTTTAGCGAGTCTTTTTTTAGCCAGACGATTTGCCCTTCTGTCTCGGGCATAAGCCTGATCTCCCTGTAGTCTTTTGATGTGATTTCGATAGACCAAAGCAATTCCCAATCCAAATAAGGGGAATATCATGATGACCCAAAAATGGATTTTGTGATAAAACTCCAAACCTATTTTCTGGAAATCTGGAATCTCGATTTTAATAAACCGGATGTCTTGTCCCAACAACTGAATTTCCTCTTTTGATAATCCCGACGGAACAGCCATTATCAAATCTTGTCCTTTTTTGACTTGGATTACAAACTCTTTTGTCTGAATCGTTTGATATGTTCTCAATTCTGGATTAAAAAAATGTAATTGAACCGGTTTGATTTCTTGGGTCCCGGCAACTCTGGGGATAAGGACAAACTCGTAAGTTTTACTCCCGGAAACAACCGATCCCGTACGATTAATCTGCTCGGAGACTTCAGGGGGATAGACTTCAAAGTCTGCAGGAAAAAAGACATCGGGTTCAGGTAGTGTTCGAATATTGCCTTCCCCCTCAATTTTAAGCTTATAGCTCACAGCTTGATTCGTTTCCACTTGAGATTGATCCACCGAACAGCTTATCGTATATTTTCCCACCACGCCTGAAAATCCAGGTGGTTTTCCCGCTGTTGGCAAAGGCAATACAGTAACGATAATCGGTTCCGATTGGATCCTTTTGACAACCGTATTGCTAAAAAAAGGATCATTAAAAAAATCATCAAAAAGACTTCTCGATTGTTGTCTGACAACTACTTGACAATCAACAACAAGGGGTTCAATTGTTTTTTCACCGGTCGACATAGGGAAAAGGGCCATCTTTTTAATTGTTGCGACTGTATATCGCTTCCCCTCAACAATTTCTGTGTTCGTTTGCAGTTGCCTCTCAAGGGGAAACTCTTCTACCCAGAATCCGCCTGTGGAAGGCGTTCTGGCAAGCCCAACCTCAGAAATATTGACAAGTGTGCATATTTTGTATGTGACAACGACCGGTTCATTCTGATAAACCTGTTTTTTATTCACAACAGCCTTGAGAAACAGATCGCTTTCTGTTAGACCGGTTTCATCGGCTGGACTGTCTTGTCTCGGAGCAGATTGAGACGGTGCTGTTGATTGTTGAATCTCGATGGAAATGGGCTCCGTGCTATATGTTTTTCCATTCCATGTGACTGTGACGGGATCAATGGTAAATTCACCCTCTGCAGTGGCCTGAAAATAATAATTGATCGTTTTTGAAACAGACATCGTATTGTTGATCAATTGAATACTCTGCGAGGATCCGCTTCCCAGTAGAGCAGCAAAATCGCTCATCGAAGGCAATTGCGGATTGGGAGCGGAATTGGCCCCTTCTCCCGAGATTTCAACACTGAGTGTAAACTGTTGATTGAGTCCGATAACTGTACGGTCAACATAGCTTCTCACGTTCAGATCATCGGCTGCCCTTGTATGACCGAAAAAACCGAACATACACACGATCAACAAGATGTTTGCTATCAATCCAATAAGATTGTTCTTTTCGATGAACATACCCATTCTTCCAATTGATAATGCGCTCGATAAAATTCTTTGAATGCTACCAATCCTTTTCGACAAATGTGCTTCCCTCTCCCTGAATCCTTCTCTCTTGCATTTCTTCCTGGTTTTCCTTGAGGGCATCAAGCAGTCTTTCCGCTTCTTCCTTCGTCATCTCTTGTTGTTGTTCCATCTCACCCGCCTGCTGTTGCTCCTCTTCTTCCTGTGACTGTTCTTCCTGATTCTGCTGAGCTGCATTCTCTTGTTCCCCCTGTTGCTGTTGTTGGCCCTGAGATTGGGGTTCTGCATTTTCTTTGAGTTTATTTCGGACAAACTCCAGATTGTACTTGGCGTCTTGATCTTCCGGATTCAGCTTGAGCGCCTGTTCATAGGCGAGGATGCTCTCCGCCAGGTTTCCCGACCGGTAAAGGGTATTGCCGATATTATAGTAGGCCTGTGATTGAAACAGGGGATCATCTGTATTCAACACTTTTTGATAGGATTCCAATGCTTTTTCATAGTCATTTTTTTTATACAAGACATTGCCCACGTTAAAAAGAACAGGCAACGAGGTGGGATTTTCCAGCAGAGCATCCTGATATTTGTTGTTGGCTTCATCATACTTTTCTTCGGAATAAAGCCGGTTTCCCTCTGCCACCTTTTTTCTTTCCGCCTGCGCATTCACATAAACAGGCAAACTCAACATGCCGGACAAAAAAGCGATAAAAAACAGGCCTTTCATAAAACCGTCCCGTAAGAATAAATAAAAATAAGATTTAAAATGATTCTTGACTGAACGATTGCCTACTGTCGTAATCAGACTCATTGAAACCTTCCCTTCCATTCTCTCTTTTCCCGCCGCCGTTCAGGAATAAGGACTTCCATAATGAGAAGAAACAGCGCTACTCCCAACAACCCCTGAAATCGATCTTCATACTGGGCAAATTGCTGTGAGGACAGCTCCTTCTTTTCCATGTCTTCAATATCACTGTAAATCTTATCCAATTCAACTTCTCCAGTGGAAGCCCTGTAATATTTGCCGCCGGTTTCCAAGGCAATTTTTTCCAATGTCAATTCATCCAGCTTGGTCATCACCACTTCATCATTGCGATCTTTTTTAAATCCTGTGCGATTCCCCCTTTCATCGATCAATGGAATGGGAACACCCTGCGAAGATCCAATGCCCACGCAATAAATGACCACACCTTCCTTGGACGCGACTTTCACCGTTTCCAATGGATCACCAACATGGCCTTCGCCGTCTGTAATCAGAATCAGAACCTTATATTTTCTCTCTTCTTCTACAAACGAAGTGATCGCCTTTTCAATGGCTTCGCCGAGGGCCGTTCCCGGAACAGGAATGAGTTCAGGTTCCATCACATTCAGAAACATGTTTGCCGCACCATAGTCCAGTGTCAGGGGGCACTGAACAAATGCCTTTCCTGAAAAAGCAATCAGTCCAATACGGTCCCCCTGTAATCGATTGACGAACGAACTGATTTCATGTTTCGCTTTTTCCAACCGATTGGGTTTGATATCCTCTGCCAGCATCGAAAGAGAAACGTCCAAAGCAATTATAATATCCTGACCTTCCCGTTCCACCGGCCGCAGCCTCGTGCCTAATTGGGGCCTGGCCAATGAAAGGATCAGCAGAAAAACAACCACAATAGAAAGAACAACCTTCCAAATCTGCCGTTTTCGACTGACCGATTGTGAGAGTTTTTGAAAAAGGTCACTGCTCGCAAAAAGCGACATGGCCCTCCGCTTCTGTCTAAAAACAAGGACAAAAAAAACGACCAGCAGGGGAATCAGTGCAGTTAAATAAATAATATTTGGAAAAGCAAATCGAAACATCACCCATACTCAATAAGATAATAACGATCCTAAGGGATCTTTCGGAACCGCGTATGCGCCAATCCGATTTCACCCAAAAACAACAAACCGGCTGCTCCGACCAGATAAAAAAACAACTCGGAATATTGCGTGTATTCGTTCACACTGATTTCCGTCTTTTCCATTTCATCAATTTCTCGATAAATTGAGTCAAGCTGTTCACGGTCGGTGGCCCTAAAATATTGACCGGCAGTCATATCGGCAATTCTTGTCAACGTCTTCTCATCAATATTTACCTGCATGGGAACATATCGCCTTCCAAAAATCGGATCATCCACCGGGTACATGGCTGTTCCCCGTGTCCCCGCTCCGACGGCGTAAATCCGGATATCAAATGCCTGAGCTGCCTGGGCTGCAGTAATGGGATCGATCTCTCCCCGATTGTTTTCGCCGTCGGTCAGCAGAATAATCACTTTTGATTTCGCCTCGCTGTTGCGAAGGCGGTTCACTGCTGTCGCCAAACCCATACCAATGGCCGTTCCATCTTCGATCATGCCTACATGGATTTCATCCAAAAATCCGAGAATGATGCCATAATCAATCGTTAAGGGACACTGCGTATAAGCCTCACCGGCAAAAACAACCATGCCAATACGATCATTTTGTCTCCCTTTGACAAAGGTTGAAGCCACCTCCTTTGCTGCATCAACCCGATTGGGTTTAATATCCTCTGCAAGCATCGAACTTGAAATATCCATCGTCAAAATAATATCAACACCCTGCGTGATCACTTCCTCTCCTTTGATCCCGGACTGTGGGCGTGCAAAAGCCAAAATAAGAAGACCCAGCACAAATATTCTCAACACAAAAAGCACATGCCTCGCCCGTTCAGCTGAAGCACGGTGAACTGCTTTGGCAAAACCCAGATAGGAAAATCGAAGTGTACCCCCTTTCCCATTCCGCTTTCGAATATACCAAAAGACAAGAAGGGGAATCAGCAGCAAAAAAAAGAGAAAATAAGGATCTGCAAACCGAAGAAACATGGCGATTATTTAACTCCTAAAGTGTGCGACTCTTGCGCCTCGTTTGCCGATTCCACGGATGAGACAAGTCTCTCCTCACCGTTGCCACTGGATGGAACCGACTCCTCATTCGTCTCCAATAAAGGCAACTCAATAATCACTTTTGTTTTATCTATGATCTCAAAAGCCAAATCCATGATGGCTTCATTTTCCTTTTCGGAAGGCATGTACTTTGCAAACTTGACCAGATCGCACTGCGAGAGAAATGTGCTGAAAAGCTGATACTCCTCTTCAGGAAGATCGGCCTGAGACAATCCCTCCATCACTTCAAATGTGGTCAATTCCATGGCAACAACAAAATATCGACCTTCGATATACCGTCGAATAATTTCAGAAATGGCAATATAGTATTCCTTGACAGCCCCCTTCTCAAGCAGGTCTGATTCACGAAGCCGCTCCAAATTTTCGTATGCGACTTCATGGGGTGGGCGAGGTGGCTGTTCTTTTCTGGGAAGCAATCCCTTGCCTTGTTTTTTACGGCGATACAGAATCATCATAAAAACACCGAACATGATGATCATTCCCCCCAAAACAAACCATCGCCCCAAAAGCCACCAATCCCGTGGAATCTCGACAGGGGATTTAATGTCCCGGATATCTCCCGCTTCACTGGGTTTCACACTCTCGACGACGATCTTGATTTTTTCTGTGGTTAATGTATGCATTGTAGAATCTTCGGCTGTCCTGTAGGTGACAGTAAGCGGAGGGATTTCAAATTCACCCGTAAAAAAAGTGGAAATAATATATTCCGCTTCTGAAATGACCATACCATCCTTTTTATAGGGATCTTGAACCTCGTAATCCCTGACCTCGAATTGCCCCAAATTCACACCCAATCCGGGCATTTCAACCTCGACATTTTCATCGTGTGTAACAGTAACTGTATATCGAATAAGGTCACCGATCGTAATGCGGGATTGATCCACACTGGAGGACACCGAAATCCGCTCGCCCTCTTCTCCCTGGCCCCAGACCACGATTTGGAAAATGATTGAAAAAACCAGCACTAAAATTTTGAAAGTGATTTTTTTCATGGACAGACCGCTCAGTTCACCAAATCATCATAGATTTCCACTTTCTCAGCTGTCATCATACGCTGCAACAGTGCATCAAGTGCCTTTTGCTGTTTCTCAAGCGCCAGATCTTCCGCCACTTCCTGCTGAACCTCCTCAAACGGTTTTTGACGTATAATATCCCCCCCTTCGTCTTTTTCTGTATATTTTTCTTTGTTCGCTTTATAGTAAAGATCGACATCATCGGCCGAAATCTGAATCTGACTGGCTATTTGTTCTTCGAGGTATTTTTGTACCATCAAACTCTTTTTGGCCTGAAAGGCCCCATCAATGACATCCTTGTCCAGATCCAATTCCTCCCTTTTGGCTGCATCATAGAAAAGTTCATTCGCTATATACTGCTGTAAAAAATTAATCTTGCCCTGCTTATCTTCGAACTGAGACCGGAGATACTCGGGTAACTGTCCGATGGCATATTCCAGATCTCCCGAGGTGATCTCCCGATCCCCAATCTTGGCAATGACTGTTCCCGGTTGAGGTTGAACAATACTTTCCGGTTCCAGTGCTGTCGCTTCGTCCAAGGCCTGTTTCGCATCCGCTGTACGCTGCAAGCGTTCCAGACAGGTGACGACGCGTTTGTCGACCTGGGGGAGCACATCGCTTTCAGGATATATATGCTTGACCTTCAAATAATAAGCCATCGCATTTTCATAATCATTCAGCCGATCAAAATAGATATTGCCTATAATAAAATTGATATTGGCACATTGCGCTTTGTCGACGTCGTACAGATCCAGATACCGTTGATATTCCCGAATCGCCTGATCATACAATTCTCTGTTATAGAGTGCATTGGCATATTCACGGACTTTTTCGCCGTCCACAGAAGGCTGTCGGGTGTTTGAGCATCCAAAAAAGATGAAAAATATCACAAATAGAGCGATCCATAAGAACCAACTTCTGATGAACTTTTGCTTGACCATGCTTCCTCTCCCTATCAACTTGAAAGTGAAACCTGCACATTAACGAAACCGCTTGGCTCTCATTCTGAAAAATCTAATGAGCGGTTCAAAATAGGATTCATCGGTACGAATCACAATGGAATCGACATTCATCGATTTAAACAGCTTGTCTCTTTGTAACATGGCATTCAATGTTTTTTGGGCAAAGAGCTTTCTTAACTCTCTGTCAGATGTGTCGAGAAGAACCTGTTCGTCGGTCTCTGCGTCCTCCAACTCAATATAACCCACATTCGGGAGCTCCAACTCTCGGGGATCAACAATGTGGATGGCTACGATATCGTGTTTCTTGTTGGCGATTCTCAAAGCCTGTCCATAATCTTTGGATAAAAAATCAGAGACCAAAAAGGCTGTGCTCCGTCTCCGAATGACGCGACTCAGATATTCCAAGGCGGCGTCAATGTCCGTTTGTTTGTCCTCGGGTTCAAAATAGAGAAGTTCACGAATAACCCGCAACACATGCGTCTTCCCTTTTCTGGGCGGGACAAACTTCTCGACCTTATCCGTAAAAATAATAAGACCGACCTTATCGTTGTTTTTAATCGCGGAAAACGCCAGAAGTGCGCAAATCTCGACAGCAATCTCGCCCTTCATCCGTTCAAATGTACCGAATTCCCCCGATGAGCTGGCGTCAACCAGCAACATCACCGTTAATTCTCTTTCCTCCTCAAACACTTTTACATAGGGGTGTCCGTAACGGGCTGTCACATTCCAGTCGATGGTTCGGATATCATCACCGATCTGATACTCCCGCACCTCGGAAAACTCCATGCCTCTCCCTTTAAAAACCGAGTGGTATTCTCCGGAAAAGACATCATTCACCATTCCCCTGGTGGTGATTTCGATGCGTTTGACTTTCTTAAGTATTTCCTTTGAAATCATCTTTACGGAACTTCTATTTTGTTGAGCACCTTTCTGACGACATCTTCTGCACCCATTTCTTCTGCTTCCGCTTCGTATGTTACGATAACACGGTGACGCAGAACATCCATACCGACCGCTCTGACATCTTCAGGAGTCACATAGCCCCGCCGACGCAGGAATGCATGGGCTTTGGCCGTTTTGGCTAAATAGATGGATGCCCTCGGTGATGCTCCATAGGCAATCAAATCATTGAGCTCCTCGAGCCCAAAATCTTTTGGATTCCTTGTGGCAAACACAATATCAACAATATACTGTTCAATTTTGGGATCGATGTAAATCTCTTCGACCACACCTCGGGCTTGAACAATATCCTTTGGAGACACAACGGAATTCAATTGGGGTTCCGGTCCCACTGACATACGGCGCATGATTTCGAGTTCCTCTTCGGGAGTTGGATAATCAATCGAGAGCTTCATCATGAAGCGATCGACCTGGGCCTCAGGCAGTGGGTATGTTCCCTCCTGTTCAATAGGATTCTGAGTGGCCAGGACCAGAAAGGGATCATCCAGGGGATATGTATTTTCACCGATGGTGACTGTGCGTTCCTGCATCGCCTCCAGCAGGGCAGACTGCACTTTGGCAGGAGACCGGTTCACCTCATCCGCTAGAATGAGATTGGCAAAAATGGGGCCCTTTTTGGTCTGAAATTTCCCGTTGCGCTGATCGTAAATCAGTGTGCCGACAAGGTCTGCAGGAAGCAGGTCCGGTGTAAACTGGATGCGCTGAAACTTGGTCTTGATGGCTGATGAGAGCATGCGAACGGTGAGTGTTTTTGCAAGTCCGGGAACGCCCTCCAAGAGAACATGGCCATTGGATAGCAGACCGATCAGCAGTCGCTCAACCATATACCTTTGTCCAACAATCACTTTGGCCAACTCTTGCTTAATCTTTTCAACAAAACCACTTTCCTTTTGTATTTTTTGATGAATGGCTTCGATATCTTTATCCATTGATCCTCCCTGTTCGATAATTTCGGTTCATCACTGATCCATTTATTTTATCTTGAATACTGGATTGATTCAAAAATCCACTCTTTGAAGTGTCACCTCACCATGGAACGATTTGTGGTATTGATCATATAACTGCGCTATTGAAACAGATTTTAAAATTATTGTTCGTACTTAGGTTGCATCACTTTTCTTTGAAAAACACCACCACCTTTTTCTCTTCCTTGCACTTTCTTCTTCCATTCTGCGACTCTGCTCTCTCGACTTTGACAAATGAGATTCCAGTATTGTTTCGACCGTCGTATAGGCTTCATTGAGTTCGGCCTGACTTGCACCCTGCCCGGAAAATTTCACCACATCCGCTTTGTTTAACAGCATCTCACATTTACGAATCAAGCTCTCGTCCAAATTTTCTTCTGCCAAAATTTTTATGAGCTCATCTGTTGTCGCTTCCAAGGCTGAAATATCAAACTTTTCAGAAAGATAGCGTCGGAAAAGTCTGGTTAAAATTGAAAATGTTTCTCCTTTATCCTTTTCTTTGAGATTGACCGATCCTTTCAATTCTTCTAAATAAATTTCCTCGATTATCCTATCAGTGGTTTCTTCTTTTTCATGATTTTCTAAATGTTTGCGACGAATAAAAAGAAAAATCGGAATTCCCCCAACAAGAAGTAGACATGCAAAAATGAAAAACCATATCGATTTCATGTCATTCCCCTCAGGTACAGGAGATATCACTTCAACAGCCACTCTCTCCGTCTGCAAATAATGTGTCTTGTCATCCTGATTACTTTTATAGCTTAGGGCGACGGATTCAACATATCCCATGCCCAGCGTTTTGGGCTGTAGCGTATAAGCAATTTCCTTAATCGCCTTTTTTCCGTCCACCCCTTCCATAACCCGATTGGCAGACGAGGTGCCTATAATATCAAAGTTTGAAAGTATGGGCTCTTCTATATCTCCAATTTCAATATCATCAAGGTTCCCTTCCCAGATAATTTGAATAGTATAAGTCAATGTGCGATTCAACGGGACACGGTTGGGTTTGACCTGCGCCGAAAGCGACACAGACATTTCCACTGAAGTGGTATCTTGATAGTAAACCCCCTCTGCTCCTATTTGGATTAAAAACAAAAAGAGGAAAAGAAATGACAATAGTCTTTTAACCATAATCATACCCGTAATTTATCATTCATACTGATTGATTTAAAAAAAAGTTCCATTAAAATAGTTATCTTCTTGTTCTGATTTGTGATCCTCATAGACAAAAACCGAAACGATAAGTTCCGGTTTTATGGCGACCAATGTGATGTTCAATATGATTAGAATAGGTTCCTAGCTTATTCTTGATTCCCTCCCCTAATGACACTCAACTCCGGAATATTATTGATATCTTTTCCAAGATATTTTAATTCCCATTCCACTGAAGGAACCAGTTCATGGTCAGGATAATTTTGCAGAAATAGATTGTACTCTATGCGGGCTTGAGCGGTATCCGAAAAGGTATTCGCATAAATAAATCCAACCATAAATTGCGAGAGTGCAGCATAGTTGTGTCCAGCATATTCTTGAACAACCCTTTTAAGACTGGATATCCCTTTTGCCGAATCGGAAAGCATATTGATATATACCAAACCGGCCCGATAAAGTGCCTCTGCTGCCAGCGGGCTTTCAGGGTAAAGCTCTGCACATTTTTCATACTGTTCAACAGCCCGGAAAAACTCCTGTTGGTTTTCCAATTCTTTTGCTTTTTCGATGAGTTCACTGTCCGATAAATTGCCGCAACCGAGATAGAATATGAAAATAAAAAGAGACCAAATAAACAGACCTTTTTTCATTGCGATATCCTCCTTTTCAGAAACATCAATATTCATAATAATTTAAGCAGATTTGGTAATAAAATCAAGAGAATTTTGCCGAACATCAATACAAATATCATCTCCACTTTTGATCTCTCCGGCTAGGATGCGATTAGACAGTGGATTGGTTACAAGACTCTGCATTTTTCGTTTTAGAGGACGTGCTCCAAAAGCGGGATCGTATCCGGTCTCAGCCAACAACTGAATGGCCTCCTTTGTGATCTCTAATCGAATACCCTGTTTTTGTGCTTTCCCCTGAATTTGTCTGAATTGGAGGCTGACAATTTTCTCGATATCCTCCACACTTAAGGGATGGAATACGACAATTTCATCGATTCTGTTTAAAAACTCAGGCCGAAAATGCTGTTTGAGTAACCGGTTGATTTCATCTTTGATCTCTCCATAAACACGATCCCGGTTGTTCTGATTGATGTGCTTTGATTGTTCCATGATGAAAGGAGCCCCGATATTGGAAGTCATGATGATGATCGTATTTTTAAAATTCACTGTCCGACCTTGATTATCGGTCAACCGACCCTCATCCAAAACCTGAAGCAAAATATTAAAAACATCGTGATGCGCTTTCTCAATTTCGTCCAAAAGCACCACAGAATAGGGTCTTCGCCGCACCGCCTCCGTAAGCTGACCCCCTTCTTCATATCCGACATAACCGGGCGGTGCGCCAATCAGTCGGGAAACAGAGTGTCTCTCCATGTATTCGGACATATCAATCCTCACCATGGCATGTTCATTGTCGAAGAGAAACTCCGCCAATGCCCGGGTCAGCTCCGTTTTGCCGACACCGGTCGTTCCCAGGAAAATAAACGATCCAATAGGCCGTGCTTCCTCCTGCAGCCCCGCCCTCGTTCGTCTAATGGCATTGGCTACTGCCTGTACGGCTTCATCTTGTCCGATGACCCTTTGCTTAATACGTTCCTCCATATGAACAAGCTTTTCCCGCTCACTTTCCAGCATTCTGGAAACAGGGATGCCAGTCCATTTGGATACCACTTCAGCAATATCTTCCGCATCCACTTCCTCTTTCAACATTTTTCGATCTTTCTGGAACTCAATCAGTTTTTTGTTTACCCCTTCCATTTTCTTTTGCAGTTCGGGCAATTGACCATATTTCAATTCCGCTGCTTTGGATAAATTCCCTTCTCTTTCTGCTTGGGTTGTCTCCGTTTTTGCTTTTTCGATATCTTCATTCAATTTTCGAATTTGACCGATCATCTCTTTCTCGATTTGCCAGTGTGCTCGCAATGCTTTTGCTTGCTCTTCAAAATTGGCCAGTTCAGCCTGTATCTTTTTTAACCGTGTTTTTGACACCTCATCTTTCTCCTTTTTGACGGCTTCTCTCTCAATCTCCAGCTGTTTGATGCGACGCTCAACCTCATCAAGCTCTTCCGGTCTCGAATCGATTTCGATTCGTAATTTGGATGCGGCTTCGTCAATCAAGTCAATGGCTTTGTCAGGCAAGAACCGATCACTGATATACCTGTGAGAAAGCAAGGCTGCCTCGACGAGGGCACTATCCTGAATCCGGACACCATGATGAACCTCATACCTTTCTTTTAAACCCCTGAGTATGGAAATGGTATCTTCAACAGAAGGTTCACCCACCATAACCGGTTGAAACCTGCGTTCAAGGGCGGCATCCTTCTCGATATGCTTCCGATATTCGTTGAGTGTGGTTGCTCCCACACAGCGGAGTTCACCTCTGGCCAGTGCAGGTTTTAGCATGTTGGAAGCGTCCACAGCCCCCTCAGCCGATCCCGCACCCACCAATGTATGCAATTCATCAATAAAGAGGATAATCTGACCACTGGCTTCCTGAATTTCTCTGAGCACAGCTTTCATCCTGTCCTCAAATTCTCCGCGAAATTTTGTTCCCGCGATCAGGGAACCCATATCCAGGGCTATAATGCTTTTTGTTCTGAGGTTTTCGGGAACATCACCCGATACGATACGGTGAGCAATCCCTTCAGCAATGGCGGTTTTTCCCACTCCAGGTTCTCCAATCAGAACAGGATTATTTTTTGTTCTTCTGGAAAGAACCTGTAGAACCCGACGAATTTCCTCGTCTCGGCCAATCACAGGATCGAGCTTTCCCTGGCGTGCCAGCGCATTCAGATCACGCCCATATCGCTTGAGGGCTTCGTATTTGTCCTCGGGATTTTGATCTGTTACCCGTTGCCCTCCCCGTATCTCCTGGAGCACGCGAAGCACGTTTTCCCGATTAATGCCACTTTCGCGAAGGAGATCACCTGCTTTCGTCTTTGAATCGGAGAGCGCCAGCAGCAAATGTTCCACACTGATGTAGTCATCCTTCAGTTTTTCGGATTCTTTCAAACTCACCTCGAACACATCGTTCAATGCTGGTGAAAGATAAATCTGACCCACACCACCACTGACTCTAGGGAATCGTTCGACCTCGGTACTGAGTTTGTTCTCAATTTCTTGTGATGGTACACCCAGTTTTTTGATAATCGAATGTAGAAGGCTTTCTCGGTCTTTTAAAAGGGTCAATAAAAGATGTTCAGGTTCTATTTGCTGGTTTCCCAAATCACTGGCTTTTCGCTGGGCCTTTTGTATGGATTCCTGTGCTTTGATTGTAAATTTGTCTAATGAAATCATGTGATTCTTGACTCCTCAAAAAAATAGAAGTCCCTTGATAATTTATTGCGAGGAAGTTCTCCGAATCGTAAAACCATCTCAAAAAAAATCTCCCTCTTTGCTATGGATCAAGAAGGAGATTTTATCTCTATATCGAATGTGGATCACTCTGCAATTCGAATAAACTCGATTCTCCGATTTTTTGCCCTGCCCTCAGGCGTATTATTTGTAGCAATGGGATTGGCCTCACCATATCCTATTGCCCTTAATCTTTCAAAAGCAATACCTTTGTCGACCAGATAGTCTTTCACCGTTTCAGCTCTTCTCTGCGAAAGATTTAAATTCGACGCCGCACTTCCAACACTGTCCGTATAGCCTCGAATTTCAAGCTGAATACTCTCATCTATGCATAAAAACTCATAAACCTGATCCAGCATCGCCTTTGCCCCCTCTGTAAGGCTTGCTTGTCCGGTTGCAAACGTAACCTCAGGGAGAATAAGAATCTGTTTCTCCTCAATAATGACTGTCTGGGGTTTTTCATCCGGGCAGCCATCATCATCTTCATAATCGTTAAATGTTTCGGGTTGATCGGGACATTGATCCATGGGATCGGGTATGCCGTCATTGTCACTATCCAGTTCGGGACACCCGTCGCTGTCTTCTATCCCATCAAAGTCTTCAGGCTGATCAGGACACAGGTCATCAATATCCGGAATACCGTCTCCATCATTGTCCAAATCAGGGCACCCATCCGCATCTTCGAATCCATCCAAATCCTCCATTTCATTGGGACATCTGTCCATATAATCTGGAATGCCGTCATTGTCATTGTCTATTTCAGGACAGCCATCGTCATCCTCAAAACCATCATAATCTTCTGGACCAAAGGGACATTGATCTTCTTTATCTGAGATTCCATCATTGTCTGAATCCCTGGGTTCGCCAAAGTACAACCCCAGACCAACCCGTACCTCAACAATGCCATTGTTAATATCGCCAGTGCCAATGTTATCCTCTTTCTGATCGAATAAATGCAGGTAACGCGCCCCTATGTCCACTCCAATCCAACTGGACAGGAATAGGGTAAAGCCCGCCAGCCCCACAGCAGAAAAATTGGTTTGCCTTCCAGAAACCGCTTTTCCTGATTCTGGAAAAGGGAACCAATTATCCTCTTCAGATATGTCTCGCAATCGCCAGTGGGTAAGACCCGCACCCACACCAAAGTAGGGTACAAATCTCTTCTCAGGTAGGAGATTCAAACGGAAATTCACATTCCAAGGGTAAAGATAGGTTTTATATGGAGCATTGGCTCTAACCTCGAAATACGAATCTGGATCTCTTGGGCGAACCCAACCGAGGCTCACATCGATTTCACTGGTTAAGTGCTTGGAAAATGAATATTTTAGAAAAATGGTACTTGCATAACTGATAATCGAGTGATCCGCTTCACCTCCGATGAGTTTAATACCACTTGCATATCCCCCGATACCCAATTGACCCGATGCATGTTGAGCAAAAGTTATGTTGACCATGAGGGACAATCCAATAATCCATGTTCCCCAACGAATTATAGATCGCATAATGCCCTCCTTTCATTGTTCAAACACATACATCTGAATATAGAAATTTTATCAATACAATTCAAGTATTATAAAATTATTTATACAATAATAATCTGGGCATGCAAAATGGACCAGCTAAAAAAAGTCCCCCGATAGGTCACGATCTTCATTATTGACTTCCTATCGGGGGCGCCTTAGGGGGATTTATTAATTATAAACGACTTTGTTGGGTTATTCACCCACATAGCCTGAAATTAGCATCACTATTTTATTTTAATACAAACTATATGCCAAAATAATAAAATCAAATATCTATTTTATAGAGAAAAAATATTTTAAAAAAAATACCAAACGAACCCCAAAATTGATAGAAGAACAATTGATTCAATGATATACAATTAATTGTTATTATATTATTTATGATTAGGTATGCTACATTGATGAAATATATCAACAGAAACAAAGAATACTATTAATAAAACCAAACAAATATTCAATTGTTTAACGAAACAGATCAAATAAAGACTTCGGAATCGGTATAAATTGTATCAACATGGTAAAACGTATCAACATGAAACAGTTTTACTGTACTGAAAAAACCATAGGGTGAGCTGTAAAACTCACCCTATGGAGGCAAAACAGTTTCATCAATCGAGTTGGAATCACTTTAACTTTCGAATATGGATATTCCCACCACCGGTATTAAGTTGGACAGGATCGCCACCCCCATTGATGTCTCCTGTAGCCTGAATAATACGATATCTTGAATCCTGTCCATTTGAAGTGATCTTTAGAGGAAAATCAGATGTAATTGTATAATCTTCCCATCTTCTCTCTTGATATCTGATCGTCGCATTAATTGTAACTGGCAGTTTTTCTGGAATGGTCAAATCAATATTGCCACCTCCCGTTTGTATGCCGATGTGATGATCAACTGAAAAATCGGTGAGTGTGACTTTGACTCGAACATCACCTCCGCCTGTAGTCGCTTCAACGGCTCCTTGAATATCCGCTAAATCAACTTCACCACCCCCTGTTCTTACATCAAGCGTACCCACAACACCGTTGACATCTATATCACCTCCACCGGTTGATGCAATAAAATTTCCTCTGACAGTTTGTATATCCACATCTCCCCCTCCTGTCTGAACCCTGGCACCACCACCTGCACCTCTAATGGTAATATCACCACCTCCTGTCTCTACATCAACACTCCCCTGTGTTTCAATAATGTCAACGTTTCCACCACCCGTTTCTACATCAACACTCCCTTGTGTTCGAACAATGTCAATACTTCCACCTCCGGTTCTTGCCCTTACGAGATCCGCTGTATTATCAATTGTAATATCACCCCCGCCGCTTGACGCATTCACCGGACCTTCGGAATTTGAAATATCAATTTCACCCCCACCCGTTTCTGCTGTCACATCCTGTGTGGTATTCTCGATTTTAATTCTTCCACCGCCTGTTTTCGAGCGAACCGGTCCGTCAATACCGCTTAAATTAATTTCACCACCACCCGTAGAGGCCTCAACCGTTCCTTTTATTCCTGTAACAGAAAGATCCCCACCCTCTGTTTCAACTTCACAATTAAATTCAACAGGAACCCAAATTTGAAACCTGCTTTCTATCCACCTTCGGTTAAAGGCCGGCCCACCGACGCTGATCGTATTTCCTTGTTGTATATAGCCTTTTTCTGTTTCCTCGATTGCCGCCTCAGCTTCACTCCTTGAAAAAATATCCATTCTTTTTGTTTCATGAATTTCGACTTCGTTTCTTTCCCAGGTTTGAATAACAATATCTCCGCGAATGTCTTCCATAACCAATGTTCCGCCAGGGTTCACTTTAAAGTTTTTCTGGATTTCAGCTACCCAGTCACTTCCTGACTGACGGAGTTCCTGCACTTTCCCTTCACTCACCAGTACCATACAAAAGATAACCGTAAGGATACAAACAATATGTTTTCTCTCAATCATTTTGATCCTCCTTTCTATTAAAATCATATTCTTTTCTATACAAGAGTACTCTTTTTTTTAACTGCTTCTTTCAACCAGTGCTCTGGTATATTCATCTTCTTTTGCTTTTTTATTTAAAAAGGATCGCACGCGATCATCTGAAATGCGATTCAGGGCATTCGCAGCCTCAATCTGGACACCGGAATTTGTATCACGGAACAATGCATAAACCAGAACATCTTTGATCTTTTCATTGACCGGAAGCGATTTAAGCAATCGGATGGCCTTCAACCGAATTCCCGGATTTGTATCTCTTTCCAGTGAACGAATCAATGCCCCCTGGACCACTTCACTTTGTGAATAATCTTCCAGAAGTTGGATTGTTTTCAGTCGAACATCGTCTCCGGATTCGTTTTCCAGGATATACGAAAGCACATACTGAATGCCGGGATCGCCAAGATTGCCTTTGATCGATTGCCTCTGTACCGTATTGAAACGAATTTCCACACGATCGGATTGGTCATCTGTAGGGATCACTTTAAAATCTGAAACCTCCAGTGAAGATTGAAGCGCAAGAACGGCATCCCCTGGCGATAATTGACGAAAGGTGCTGATACGGGGTAGCATCTGACCCAGGACAACACCCAACAGGATAAGGGCGAATGTTGCTGCAAACCGTTTGGTGGGAGCAGAATAAAAAAAGGATTCCCACAGGTCCGACAAAAAGTTTTTTTGGGCGCCGGGCGCCGATATTTTTGAAAGCTCGGATTTCAGCACCAAACGGTATCTTTCCATTAACTTGGAACTCGGTTCAAGTCTGGGTAATCCCGTAATCATCTTGATCATCTGTTTTTCCTCTGCAAATGCATTCTGACAAAGTGTGCACTCTTTCAAATGATCTTCTATGGATTTATCCTTTTCGTGAGAAAGCTCCTTGAGAAGATAGAGAAGGATTTGTTTCCTGGATAAATGTTTTGTTTTCATAAATTCATTCCATTCATGTTTCAATAAAAACCATTAATTCTTTCCGCATTTTTCTTGTGCTGCGGAAAAGATAATTTTTAACAGTACCCTCTGCACAACCCATAATCTCTGAAATATCTTTAATTTTAAAATCCTCAAAAAATCGGAGAATAAACACAACCCGTTCCATGAGTGAAAGTTTATCCATCGTCGATTGGACCTGCTCTAAAATTTCATTGTTGATTGTATGTCTTTCAGGACTCTGACCGGTTTGCGGAAAATGGTATTGCCAATCCCCTTTCCTGTCAACCACTTCATCAATGGATTGATGAATCTGTCGGTTCCTCTTTTTTCGATAGCTTATGGCACAGTTGACGACAATGCGATAAAGCCACGTATAGAATTGGCTCTCTAATTTAAATTGATTCAGCCTACTATAAACTTTCATAAAAACATCCTGATAAATATCTTTGGCATCTTCTGTATTGCCGACCAATTGCACGGCCAGGGAGAGCACCCTTTTATCATATGTTCTAACCAGTTTTTCAAAAGCCTCAACACTCCCTTCTTGCGCTTGACGAACGAGTTCGTCTGTATGAATAGAATCGACCATCATAGAGGTTCCTCTGTTTTATTTGACCAAATCATTTTGTAAAAGGTTTGCACAAAGTTATGGATTTATATTTGGAGAATCAAGAAAAAATCCCGATACCAAATCAACAGTATCGGGATTCTAAAGAGGAGCGACAATCAAGTGGTTAGTAGGTTTGTTGGATGGATCTTTCTTTCAAAGTATGCAACGTGATAGCTCCATGATAATAGTCATCTACATCTTTCTTTTTCAATTTCATGATAAGAAATGAAGTTCTCCATCCTTCATTATACAAGCCGATGAATTGACTGCCCAGACTCACATTGAGAACGATCCATTCCTCAGGTTGAAGTCTCAGTGTATGACCATATGATGCTACGAGGTCAAACAGCTCATTCTGAATTTTTTCAGCATACTCATCCTCTCCCATACTTGTATCTTCTGATCCATCTGTCACTTCACCCAGTCTCTGACCATATAATCCGTATGCAATAGATTTGCCATTCTCCTCACGCATAAAAACCCGTTCCCCGTTCAATATATATTTATAGGCACTCCCAATTTCAGAACCAAAAGGCATGGTTTGTGGAATCTCCATAAAAATAAGGGCGCCCATTCCCTCCAGGTAAACACCCATGTTCGACGAATTGCCCCAATAAGCTGATGTCTCTATCGCCCGGCCGAAAATTTCGAGTAATATACCAATATCTGTATGGATGTCTGATCCAGAGCCTGCAAATTGAAAATGAACACGCTTTTCAAAATCAGACTCGTCAATCTGTTTTTGGCGGTAACGGTCCACATCCTGTTTAGAAACCCATCCCGTCAAGATTTCATTCGATGAATCCATCGATTCCCAGCTTCTCAGATCGACCAGAATGACAATCCTGTCTTGAGACTGAAGCTGACCAATCGCCGACGCATAATTTCGAAAAAAAAGAACAATATATCCCTTGAGTTTCTCGATCATTTCTTCTTCTTCCTGAACCATCTTTTCGGAAAAAAGATTTAAGGCTTCTGTGAACTTTTCCACATCCAATTTGTCCGGCTCTAATTGTTCAACTTGAAATTCGTTTGCAATACCCGTATTGATTTCCATTTCTTGCTCTTGTATTCCATGTTCAAGTGCTTTAAGTGCACTTTCATAGTTCTTCAGTGTTTCCTGGATGTGGCTCTCTTGCCTTTGAATATTTTCATTGAAAGTGGTGTAGGAAAAGAGACTTTGTCTGATATAAAATACAACACCGAATTCCGACAAATGAATTGCTTTTGTTTGATTGTTCATATCAAAAACATTACTTTTTCTCTGAAGGAGCTTATTGAGAATACCTTCCATAATTCTCAGATCTCTGTTCATCCGCTGTTGATCGATGGCATTTTGTTGTGTAAAAGCTGCCATGTGCCAATCTGATACGACCAGGATAAAAACCATGAACACTATTTTTATGGATTTTCTTTTCATTTGAAAATCACCCCTTTCAATTTATACAATATATCTACTTGCTTTCAAGACTATAACTCGTTAGACGGATCAGATTGTCTAATACATGACTTGTTTGATAGAATTTACCCTCTGTAGACCATTGCAGGTTTTCCAGCGAACCATTAATCATTTCTAAGTCCTGCCGCCTTTGTTTTTCAAGGTTTTGAACAATGTTTGCCCACGCCAGAACATTTTCATTGCTCTGTTTGTATTCACTCTCTTTGATCATCTGCGATACGAGAAGAAGTGTTTCTTTCTGATTCTGTTCGAGCGTATCTATAAAGAGAGCTTCCCGATTCGTCTCGGCTCTTTCCGGAACAATACTGACTGCCATGCTCCACTCACCATCGTGATAACCAACACGAAAATTTAACAAGGCTAAAAAGACCAGAACAGCTGCAACAATTGCTGGAATGCCCAGTGCCAGCCGACGGCCCCAGCCAATCTGCTTGAATCTTGCCCATTGTATGATCCACCAAGTAGCAGGCTCATGAATAAAAACGTATTTGAAATTGGGCTGTATATCTTTCCATTGATCCAGAACTTTGACGGTGTTCTGCAATTCCTTATACACTTGACTGCAAGATTTGCACTGTTTTAAATGTTTGTGTACTTGTTTACTCTCCTCAATATCCAGTTCACCATAAAGCAAAGAAACAAGACTTTGATGTATATCATCACATTTCATGGAGTAACACCTCCTTGTTCACTTTAGACTTTTCTAAAAATATTCTGAGGGATTGCAATCCGTTATACAACCTGGATTTCACTGTATTAACAGGTTGTTTTAAAATGTCTGCAATCTCGATAAATTTTAATCCTTGATACTGTTTCATAATTATAACCGTTCTCTGTTCTTCGGGAAGCTTCATGAGGGCTTCCTTTAACAATTCACTCACACTCTGTTGATGACACAAATCCTCTGGTGTTTGAACCGACGCATCCATGATCTGTTGACAAGAATAGGAAGGAGGATCTTCTGGATCACTTTCAATAGAAATGAGACGGTGATTCTTTCTCTTCTTATATTCGTCCCGACACAAATTCAGCGCGATCCGGTAAATCCAGGATGAAAATTTTTGCCGTTCCCGAAGTGTTTTTAATTTTTTATACACACGTAAAAATACATGTTGACAGACATCTTGGGCTGTTTCTTCATTGCCTAAATTTCTATAGACAAAATTAAAAATAGGTCTCTCCCAGCGCCATACCAAAAGATTAAATGCATGGATGTCTCCCTCCAAAAACCGCTCAATAAGGACATCATCTGTCATACAAAAACAACCTCTACGACTCGAAACCTTCATATAAAGGACGATACAAAAACAGAAAAAGTTTTGAATTTTTCAAACGAAAACCTAAAACATACAATATTAGAAAAAAACAGAACCTTGAAAAAGGGATGAAAATTCCCTCACCATTAGGAAAAAGGTACCCAAAAAAATCGGTAAAAATCGCCTTATTTGGTATAATTCGAAATAGAAAGCGACTAAAACATCTTCGGTGCAATATTTGCGACATATACACAATGCATGATTTAATAGTAAGAAAGATTACAAATTTAAACAAAATAGAGAGAGAAATTGCACAATGAAGAGGAGGAATACATGATCGGTTATATCATACTTACTTTCATTACAGGCGGAATATTCGGCATGATTGGAATGGCAATGTTGGCCTTTGGGCCCAAAACAAGTCTTCTCCAGGAAAATCGTATTTTGAAAGAGCGGTTGCAATTTTTGGAAAAACAAACACAAAAAAAATATCAGCCTGTAAAAGATCCACGGCCACATGTTCATACATTGGTTAACTAAACCCTACGACTTGTCCATTATTTCCTCAAATATATTTCTAGGGGTGGAGAGAGAAATCCCGATTGGACTGAATCGGGGTTTTTAAACGAATCAATAAACCGACGCGTTTTCCCCTTGATTTACAATAAATTATTTTTTATATTTTTTTCCCATGGTGGGTATAGCTCAGCTTGGTAAGAGCGTCAGGTTGTGGCCCTGAAGGCCGCGGGTTCAAGTCCCGCTACTCACCCGAAAAGACTGTGTCTTGATTGTCCCCATCGTCTAGTGGCCTAGGACTCAAGATTTTCGATCTTGCAACAGGGGTTCGACTCCCCTTGGGGACGCAAAATAATTTTAATATATAGATTTAGCTATGTATCGTTGGTTTGAAAGTCATTCCTCTGATATTAACAAATAATTTAAAAAACATTAGGTTTTGGAATAATATATCAGTATATTGTTTTTGTAATTCATGTGTACACAGTTATTAGATGTTGGAGATGTTTTTTAATTTTTTAAAATTCTGCATTATTTTCTATCCCCATCTTAAAAATAATCGATTTTAGAATAATATACGACTCCAAAAAATAAGAAACTGGATATACGATTATTTTACTTTAGTAAAAAGGTGAAAAAATGGAAAACGGAACTGTAAAATGGTTCAACCGAACCAGAGGTTTTGGGTTTATTGAACGAGAAGAAGGTGAAGACCTGTTCGTCCACTTTAGTGCCATTCAAGGTGATGGATTTAAAGTACTGGATGAGGGGGACTCAGTCGAGTTCGAAATAACTCAGGGCGATAAAGGGTTTCAAGCCACAAATGTAACAAAATTGTAGTATTCCCCTTGTAAATTAAAAACCCGTTGTATTAAAAAACAACGGGTTTTTTTATTTGAAAGCTTATTGGGTACTTATCCATATCAGACAATGACTTCGTCCCACTGAATATAACTCATTAAACTTCGATTAACCTGTTTTCTTATTCTCTTCTTCACTTTTTTCTTCTGGTTCTTTGAATTCTTAATCAACATGTTTTGTTACATCTTGAAATTCCCTGATGCTTTTTCCCAATCCGCGAGCCAAATCAGGAATTCTTTTTGCTCCAAATAGAAGAAAAATTATGAACAAAATAATGAATAATTCCGGTATTCCAATAGATCCAATTCCCAATGATGACGACCTCCTTCATTTGTTTTAAATATGATTTGCTGATTATCACGATCCGCATGGTTCATATTTCTATTTTATCTTTTTCCAAATTTTCTCTTGTGTGTCCTTTACAGCTTTCCAAAATTTTGTTAATCCTTTTCAAAATTTCATACTCTATGGGAGAATTGCTTGCCATTGAAATACACATACAGCAATCTAAAATAGTATCAATCATTCTGCCCTATCGATCGGGAAGTAATCAAACCCCCATTTTCCTCATTGTAAAAGTTACAAATAGAAGCATTCACTTCTTCAATTCAATTTCTGTTTAAAATTTACACGGAAATGTCCGTCGTCTGATGGTTTTTCCTGATTCTCTTCTGATTAATTGGTTCATATCCTGAGCGACGATAACCCTTCCACTTTCCGTAATTAAAAATGAGTATGGCTCCCCTTCCATTTCAACCTCTGTGAATTTAACATCACTCTTTGAGGTTTTAATGTCTCTTTCGTGATATTTTTGTTTTAATTCATCGATCGCTGACTGCTTCTTGCTTTTTCCCATGATGGATTTTCTCCTAAAACTGACATCAATAAAAAGCCAAAAGTTTGATAACTCTTGGCTGACTTTTCAGTTCCAAAATTGTTAACCATAAATTAAACTTATTTTTAAGTCAATCGATTGATTCGGTTAACCTGCTTTGCTTGAACTTTAGTTTCTTTAAACGGTTTTCTCCAGTTCTTCGAATCAATAGCCATACCGCTGGTTCCTAAAATCGTCGCCCTACGCCTCTACGATTATCTGGTCGAGGGCGAGCCTCATTGACTTTAAGACTTTGCCCTTTTAAGTCCTTACCATTCAAACCATTTATTGCGGACTGTGCTTCATCTTTAGAAGGCATCTCAACAAATCCAAAACCCCGAGGTTCACCACTGTATTTGTCCTTAACAATATTGACGGATTTGAGCTGCCCGAAAGCCTCAAACACGTCTTTCAAATCATCTTCAGAGACATCGCGTGACAGGTTACCTACATAAATATTCATGGTATTCTCCTTTTTAACTTCATGTTGATGAATCGATCATTTTTACTGATCATTGACTTTTTTTCTTTGACTACCAGGCGTTTTCTCCTTTCCATCTTCTAAAATTTCGAAAATAAACCGCTTACCCTGTTTAGCTGCAGCTGCTGCCAAAAGCGTGCGAAGAGCCAGTGCATTTTGACCATGTCGCCCAATCACCTTTCCGATATCCCCATCGCCAACATGCAATTCAAAGACAATAGTTCGTTCACCAGCAATTTCGTGAATTCTAACTTCCTCAGGCTTATCAACTAAATGTTTAACCAGATACTCAATAAATTCTTTCACGAGGTCCTCCAAAGATGGTCATACCGGCAAAAAGTCCCATGATGTGCAACCCTTCTATTTAATAAGCTATTTGTTAATCGAATCTTTCCATACTGTAAAAAATCACACTGCCAGTCCTGCTTTCTCGTCGTCAAGCAGGACTTGTTCTCTATAATCGATCATGATTTTGGTATTCTCTTTCGGACGTAAAAGCTCCATCACCTTTAAAAATGTTTTATTCTTTTTCTGCCAAAGTCGGTTGAGTTTATGTCCGTAGATCGCTATAGCAAAGTCAATCCAGGCAAACGATAATGCACGACGAATAATTTCCATGAACGAATAGAATTTCGAGTGACTGAATATCTGTGCGCGCTGAAGTTCGAACAGTGAAAGGCCATTGGATTTGAACACTGCATGATGTGCATCGTACAGCGACCAATCTCGGAACTGAATCCGGTTTTCGCAAGTCACCCGTTCGTAGAATTCGGATCCGGGGAGCGGCGTTAATATCATGAATTGGGTAGATGACAATTTTGCCCGCTTGGCGAACCGGACGGTCTCTTTCACTGTGTGCCAGTCATCTTCGTCAAATCCATACACGAACATCCCGTGGATGCGGATTCCCTGCTTGTGGAGCACCCTGATTGCCTGAGCCATTTCATCGACGGTCTGTTGTTTTTTCATGGATTTAAGGCTCCTTGGATTAACCGATTCCATTCCGATGTACAGCGTGTGGCATCCTGCTTCTTTCATTAAATGGACGAGCTCCGGATCTTTGGCTATGTCCACACGCACCTGTGTTGACCATGTGAACTTGAATTTTTCCTCGATCATGCGCTGCAGCAATTCCTTGGCACGTTTCCGGTTCGCTGTAAAATTATCATCGTAGAAGAAAATTGAATTTTTCTTATGATTGTAACGGTGAAGTTCCTCAATGATGTTTTCTGTCGAGCGGAACCGGTAAGCTTTTCCGAACATGCCCGTAACCGAGCAGAACGAACAGTGAAAAGGACACCCTCTTGATGTCTGAACCGGGATTGTAATCTTGCCGCCTATCTTTTTTCTCATAAACTGTGAAAGGTTAAAATCCGGAAATGGATTTGCATCAAGCGGTTTTGATAACGGCTTTAATGTGTTGTGGATTGATTGATCTGCAACTTGATAAGACAGGTTCGGCACTCCGGAAAAATGTTTCCCATTCTCCCATGTTTCAAGAAAAGATACAAACGCCTCTTCAGCTTCTCCGCGGATCACATAATCTGCGTGTTGGAGAGCTTCGTCCGGAAGAAAGGTCACATGGGGACCACCCATCATCACAGGAACTCCCAAAGAACGGCATTTATCCGCAATGGCATAGGCACGCGGGGCAGTAGATGTGATGGTCGAAATGCCAACCATATCAGCATGTTGAATTTTTCCAAAGTCGATTTTTTGTGACTGTTCAACAATGACTTCTGCTTCCCACCCTTTTTTTCTGGCGATTGCGCCAAGAATAAATATACCGAGCCGCGGCAATGGAAATCGCGAGAAGATATGCAGGTTAGGTGCCTTCGGTTCGATAAAAACAATTGTTCTCATGATTCTCTCCATTTACTGAATCCAATCATTTATGTATTTCAAATTAACAATCTTATAGAGATTCTTTCTTCTGTTTTGCCTGTTTCTTCTCAGATTTGGCTGCTTGCTGTTTTACCTTTTGTTTCTTTCTCTTCTGCTGATCCTTCTTACCTTTATCACCCATTAAAAACTCCTTCTGTCTCGTAAAAGGACGATTCGTTATAATAAACCCTACTCCTTGCGTTTACTGATTTTTGATGATCTCACTTTCATAAAAATTCAGAATGAACGGTATAAAATTAAAATACCCTCATATTTTGATTCTTAATCTGGTAACTAACCGGGATTGTCTTTGGATTGTATATTGTCCTTACCCAGTTTGCGTTGTCTTTTTTCATCTTTCCTTTTTTTCTTTTCCAATTCTTTCTTCCGTTTTTCATATGAGTAATTTGTTCTTGCCAATTTGTTATCCTCCTTTACGAATAATCCCTCGCTGCTTAGAGCTGATTTATTGAAAAATTCAGATAAACCCCTCAATGGACAAAGATTACCAACCTTAAATACCAATACCCATTCGATCAGCCAGTGCTTGGATAAAAGGACTCCCGGATGACGTCAAGAATCAACTTTTCAGATGGCCTTTCGATGCACTTCCTCTGTGTTCCCATTTGATAAATATAGATGGCTTCACTTTCTCCTGTCAGTATGAGAACCCGCAACTGTGGATGCTCTTTGAACAATTGACCGCAGATTCTGGGTACACCGTCTACTTTGAGTGGTGTGATAATGACCACATCAACAGGTGTCATGCGGAGAGCGAATATAAGCTCTATGGGATCAATCACTTCACCCACCACTTTCATATCCGGTTGGCGCTCAATTAAATTTCGCATGACTTCCGATAACAATTTCGGACGGCTTGAAAACATCACATTAATTTTTGACATCACAATATCCCATTTAAAGTTATATATAGTTTCAGAATAATTGATCAAATAATCAATAGACAGGAAGGTACAAAAAAGGTCTACAGGAGGGACTAGTTTAGAAATAGTCCCAATCCTGTTTTAACGGAAAAAGTACTGGTACCTATGGAAGGAAAAGTCGGGTATTATGATTTCTTTTTCAGGAGTTTTCTTTCACGGGCATATTCTACGGCTTCAAAGCGGTTATGCAATTGCAGTTTATCGAGAATATTATGAATATGATTTTTCACGGTCTGTGTTTCAATGAAAAGCCGTTTGGCAATTTCCTTGTTAGATAGGCCTTCATCGATCAGACTGATCACATCCAGTTCACGCCCGGTCAGTTTGACAAAATTGACCGGTATCTGTATTTTGCTTTCGCTTGTCAAATCCGCAATGCGGGAGAACAGGGAAGCCGCCATCCTTGGTGAACAAAATGCTTCGTTCCGATGAACCGATCGAATGGTCTCGACCAGATGGTCAAATGAGGATTCTTTTAATACATAACCATTAGCCCCAGCTTCGATACATGCCATGATTTCATCGGTCAGGTCGACTAGTCCAAGGATAATTACCTTGACTTGCGGCAAGTCCTGGTGCAAAATTTGCGTTACCTCGAGCCCATCTTTGTCAGGCATGCCGATATCGATTAAAGCCACTTCCGGCTGCAAGTCTTTGATTTGTTCGAGAGCTTTACTACCATTTGGTGCTGTCCCGACAACAACAAAGTCTTCCTGTTCGCCCAACATGGAAACAAGACCTTCCAGAAGCAGGCAGTTGTCGTCTGCAATAAAAATACGAATGGATTTTTTGGCCATAAAGGTGACCTTTGACTGAGGTAGTTCCTCTCAAGTACACAGAATACAAACAGCATACCAAAATAGGAGCGCATTTGATTGAATAATACTCTTGTCTAAGTTTTTATTCGGCAGTATTCAAAGAGACTTCAAATCCAATTACGATATCCGATGGTGAATGCTTATTGCTCTATAAAAAAATAATAGGTTAATGTCGAAAAAGCAAGTGGTATTTCTGAAATTAAAGGCATTATTGGCCGGAATCTCAAGACTAAAATCATGCAATAAAAAGTCAGATCATCTTCTATCTTTTTAGAACTATATTTCAAAGTGCAACTCTGACCAACAATTATTTTATAAACTCTTTTTTCCATCACCAAATTGGTTATAACACCTGGTCCGGATATTAGCTAATTATCTAATTTTAGATTTCATAAGGTCAAGTAAAAGTTTTCCTGTTTAACATCAAATTCATTTTGTTATTCGAATACTTACACCGTCGCAAAACCTATATCATAGTCCATGCTGCTATTCTATGAGTGAAAATTAAATTTATTAACTGAACTTTGGCAAAAATAATGATTTTGAATCATATTCAGGATTTCTTATTTTACGACAGAAGTAACAAAGCCTTAGGAGAG
>JAFGDT010000083.1 GCA_016931965.1 bacterium
CAAAACAGTTAAAATTCGCTCTATGACCATTTTTGCCAAAGTTCAGTTATTAAAAAAGAAAAGGAGAAACGCCTGAAAAATTCTTTTATACCACTCTTGTCATCCCGAACCCGTTTCGGGATCTCATCCTAGGAGGTCCTGAAACAAGTTCAGGCCGACTTCAATTGGTTAAACTCGATTGAATTTTTCAGAAGTTTCAATTCAATCATCCTACAATGAATACCTGGCAATATATTAAAAGAAGTCTTATATTTTACAGACGCATGCATCTGGGCGTGCTGCTGGGAACAGCCTTGTGCACGGCCATCCTGGTTGGCGCATTGACCGTCGGGGATTCTGTACGGTACAGCCTTCAAAGCATGACACGTGCCCGTCTTGGTAAAACGGAATATGCACTCTCCGCCGGTGACCGTTTTTTCAGATCTGCCCTTGCAGCCGACCTCGCCAATGATCTCAAGACAGATGTCGTCTCTCTAATTCAGGCACGCGGTATCGCCATCAATCCAGCCAATCAGCAAAGAGTGAATGCCATTCAAGTCAATGGCATCGATCCTTCATTCTGGACATTATGGGATCGGGATCCATCCTCCTTTCATCTCTCAGATAATGAAGCAATTGTCAATCAGAGATTGGCGGAAAGACTGGGATTGAATATCGGAGACGAACTGCTGATCCGCGTTGAGAAAATCGACCAGATTCCGCAGGATGTGCCCCTCGTTTCAAATACGGAAACCAGTGTATCATTTCGATTAATCATCAAAGCCATCGCTAGCGATTACACCTATGGAAGATTCAGCCTCCGCTCGAATCAGATCGCTCCCTTCAACCTGTTTATGCCTTTATCAAGATTGACCGATGCTTTAAATATGGCAGACCGCACCAACACACTCCTGGTTGCAGACAATCCACAACAGGAATCATCATTGAACGGGGTTCAATCTGCATTCCGAGACCAATGGACTTTATCGGACGCGGGTCTTGAATTATGTTACAATTCTGAATTCCATTTCATTGAACTGGTATCAGATCGAATTTTTCTGGATCCACCGATTGTCGAAGCAGGCATGACCATCCCCGAAAAGGGAATCGGTGTTTTGACCTACTTTGTCAATGGAATACGGTCGGGACAAAATGAAGCCCCCTACTCATTTGTTTCGGCCATTGGTGATTCAGTTTTTTCAATTCCTCTTCAGAATGATGACATCATCATCAACCAGTGGCTGGCGAACGATATTCATGCAAGCAAAGGCGATGAAATCACACTCTCCTATTTTGTCATTGGTTCGGATAATCGATTGACAGAAGATCAATCCACATTCAAAGTCAAAGAGATTATTCCCATTCAGGGAATGGCTGCGGATCGATCGCTCATGCCACAATATCCGGGTCTTGCCGATGCCGATCACTGCCGCGAATGGGATCCAGGCATCCCCATTGATTTAAATAAAATACGGGATAAAGATGAAAATTATTGGGATCGCTACAAGGGTACACCAAAAGCCTTTATCTCCCTCTCCAAAGCACAATCGATTTGGAAAAACCGTTTCGGGAATCTGACTGCAATCCGGTACATGGAAACAGAACAAAATGCCATTGAGACGTTTTCCGATGAAATCCTAACAAGAATCGATCCCATTTCACTCGGTTTTGTCTTCCATCCTTTCAAAGAACTGGGATTACAAGCGGGCAGGGGTGCAGTTGATTTCGGACAGTTGTTCCTGGCACTCAGTTTTTTCATCGTCCTGGCGGCCTTATTATTGACATCACTGCTGTTTGTATTTGGAATTGAAAACCGGTCAGAAGAAATCGGCACATTATCAGCCGTCGGATTCTCTCAAAAACAGATTCAGCATGTCCAATGGATTGAAGGATTTGTCATTGCGCTCTCAGGAAGCCTGCTGGGAATTTTACTCAGTATCTTTTATAATTACATCGTACTCAAGGGATTGGATTCCGTATGGCAAGGTGCCGTAGGCACAACGGATCTTCGGATGCATTTCTCGATTCCGACAATCCTCACAGGCACACTTTCCGGCCTGATCGCTGCCACAGGCTCAATCTGGCTGACTACCAAAAAATCCCTTTCGAAGACAGCCATTGAACTGCAAAAATCGATAGAAACAGACAAACCAAAACCCTGGAAGACGATTTTGCTCATTGCCGCATCGATGATCGGCCTTCTGATGATCCTCCTTCTTGCCGATCCCGGACGGGGGAAAGAAGCCGCAGGTCTTTTCTTTGGGGCAGGATTTCTCCTGCTCACGTGCGGACTGCTGTCAACCCGTTTGTTTCTGATTTTTCTTAGACAATTAAAAAGCAAAAAAAAGTTGAATATCGTTTTAATCGGATTCAAAAATATAAGCCGAAAATCCGGTCGTAGCCTGATGACAATTGGACTTATCGCCTGCGGGATTTTCATCATCATCGGTGTCGGTGCCAATCGCAACACAATTATAGAAGAAGTCGGAGAAAACAGTTCAGGAACCGGCGGATACGGTTTATACGGTGAGACCGTCATCCCCATTCTGGACAATCTCAATGATGGGAAAACCCGAACAGAATGGGGCTTGATTGGCGACCATTTCAGTCAGGTTCGGTTTCTTCAGATGCGTATCCATGAGGGAGACGATGCAAGTTGCTTGAATCTTAACAGAGTCCAGAATCCGCGGATTTTGGGTATCAATCCAAACGAATTCACAATCAGGGGATCCTTTTCCTTTGTCAAAACAGATCCGGTTATCGGCACACAAAATCCATGGCCTGCCCTCAATCAAACATTGGATAACAATGTGATTCCGGCCATAGCAGACGAGACTGTGATTGTGTGGGGGTTAAATAAATCGGTTGGAGACACATTAACCTATACCGATACAAAAGGAGAATCCATCAAACTGAAACTGATTGCGGGTCTTGCAAATTCGATATTCCAAGGAAACGTATTGATATCCGAACAGCACTTCCTGAATCATTTCTCTTCAAACAGCGGATACCGTGCATTTCTGGTGGATGTTCCTCTCGAAAAAAGACCTGAAGTCATTGACGATTGCCTCTTCCAATTTCAAGATATGGGTCTAGAATTAACACCAACGGAAAATCGATTGGCCGAATTCAATCAGGTTGAAAATACCTATTTGTCGATTTTCACGGCGCTCGGTGCTCTTGGGATGATGATAGGCAGTATTGGCCTCGGAATTGTGATTTTGAGAAATGTCATGGAACGTCGCAATGAATTGGCTATTTTGCGAGCCGTTGGATACAGCAGAAATGAACTGCAAAAAGTGGTCTTATCAGAACATTGGATTCTGATGATTTTCGGTTTAATGATCGGTATTGTTTCGGCGCTGATCGCTGCACTGCCTGCCTTGAGATCACCCGGCATAAAATTCCCCTTTATGTTTATGATCGCAACATTGACATTGATTATCCTGAACGGTTTGGTCTGGACTTTGATTGCATCTCGAATCAGTACCAGTGGCGATCTGATCTCTGCATTAAGAAATGAATAAACATAAATTTAACCATATCATTAAATCGCTAATCAAATTCAAGAAGCCATCATTAGACATTACCCCTATTGCTTTCGCCTTTAAAATGCATTTTCACATTGTTATCAATACCCCATATCGATATATCATATAAAATTTGAATCCGTTTCTTTCTGCAATCTGCTTCTCCAATAAGATCTATGAATATCATCTTGTTCATTTTGAAGATAGATCAGCTTTTTTATAGAGAATTCCCCAAAGACGAAAAATCAAGAAGCTAAAAGCTTGAAAAATAGATCATTTTGGCATGAAATATGCTTTTTTGAGAAATGATATCATACACGAACCCTAGATACAGAGACAAATATATGGATAAAAAGAAATTAGAACTATCTCAAGAGCAAGAAAAAAAATTAAACAATACAATAAAGAATTTTCGTATTGCTTTGAAAAACAGTGTTTTCTATGAATCCAACCATCCACTCTATGTCTCTTCAATAGAAAATTTCAAAAATGCATTGGATAAATGGTTATTGGCTGAACATGAATTAAATTTAGGCATAACACAGGACAATCTTTATCTGGATGGAACGTTGATCAATGAGAAAGAGGGTACATACAGCGAAATTGCCAATTATCTTCACATGCGAGGCATCATCTCTCTGCTTTTTAGACAGGGAATAACCAAAGGAGAACTAACCGAATTTTTTAATTTTATCAAAAACGATAGAAGAACAATCAAAGAAAAAGGAGGAATCCAAAAAAATATCTCCACGGATGGACATTTAAAAATAAAAGAGATTGATTACAGTGCACTTTTGAGAAGTGCAAGGGAAAGTGTTGAATCCAAAGACAATGTATGGCAATTTCTATTCGATACAGCCAAAGAATCCAGAAGCGGCGAACTTCCAAAATCCAAAGTCGAATTTTTAATCGATTTCCTTAAGGACACAAGCAAATCGGCCATGACCCTGAACAAAGTATACAAAGAAGCTGTCAACCAACTTCAGGATGAACAAGCCGCGGAGGACATTCGAAATACAATTATGCAAATATGCCAGTACTTTGAAAATAAATCAAGTGATCAAGCCAGAGAAATAAAAGTAAAATTGATGCATGTGATCTCACAGCTGCACCCAGACCTCATCCATACCTTGTTTGATAAAACCGTGGGTGACAACCAAGAATTTGATCTGGCAGAGTCTATTACAAAGGATTTTTCTGAAAGTTATATTGCTGAAATAATCGAATCCTTAATCAGCAAGGAAGACACATTCAATGAAAATTTATTAAAGGTATTTGACAAACTCATCCCCAAGGTCAATAAATCAGATCATGTGATATCTCTTGTAGCGGATAAGTTATTCAATAAAAGAATAGTCAACCCGGATACATTGTCAAAATTGCAGATGTCGATCAAGGAAATATTCAAAAGACATCCTGAAAGTAATTTCATGAATCAGATATACAATATCACTGTGGATGCTGTTGTCAATAAAAAAATTGACACACTGGTTTATGTGGCGAGACTAACACCCCTGATCAATAAATTTGTCCAATCGATGGAAGAAGGAAAGCTGAAAAAAGAAGAAATTTGGCTCTTACTGAATATTCTATGGCTTGAAAATGAAGCCGTCGAGTTTAAGAAATTCACGGAAAAGGTATTGCACATCCTGCCTGAACTCGTTGACACAAAAGACACAGAAAGAATAAAAGAAATCGTTGAATTTTTCTCAGAAAAGACACGCCCTGAACAGCAAAAAGACAGGGAGCTGATTAAAGAGATTTCAAACGGTTTCCAGAAAGTGACCAACAAGGAAACGTTGATCAGTTTGATCTCTATGATTCAGGATGCGGGAAGAAAAGATCTTGAAGATATCACATACATACTGGTTAAGGCGAGTAATCACTCAGCCAAAATGTTAATCGATGCATTCATGGATAACACCAATCCGATATTCCGAAATAAATTAAACTTTATATTTCAGAAAATGAAAGATACAATCGCAAAAGAAGTGATCGAGCGCTTTGAATATTGCGAACCTCATTTCATTCGAGATTTATTTTTCATTTTAAAGGAATGTAGTCCAGATAAAACACATTTAATCGCAAAAAAATTGATAACCCATAAGCACCCACAAATACGCTGGGAAGCATTAAACGGCTTTATCCCAAAAACGAAAGAGGAAATTGTTGACATATTGAAATTTTGCAAGAAAGAAAAGAACAATGACGTAAAGAAAAAAGCCGCTGCCGTCATATTACAAACAAATAGTGAAGAGAGTATTCATTTGCTTTTCAAATACGCAAGAAGTGGTCTTTTCAAACATAAATTCCTCATGCAATTGATCGAGTTATGCGGACAATTAAAAGTCAAAACAACATTTATTCATTTAAAAAATATCTTTCTCAAACGTCCCTTATTCAGCACAAAGAAAAGGGATGAGCTTCGTGTTGCGGCTATAACAAGTATCGCTCGAATGCACACCGAAGAAGCTGCTGAATTGGTAAATCATGGTCTTTTGGATAAAAGCAAGCGTGTGAGAAAAACAAGTGAAATTATCATGCAATTAGATCAATGAAAAGGAACTCATAGATCATACGAGGTATAAGGATGACGCACATAATGATTAAAGACAAGATCGAGGAGCTGATAACCCGACTGGCAAGGGCTATTCAGATAGCAAGAATTTACACCGAAGAACATGACCTCACTGTCAAGTCCATTGATCAATTAGATCAGACCCTCAACGATATTTTATTAGAAAAAGGGGAAATAACAATCGGTATCATTGGAGAGGAAATCGCTTTCGAAAAAGAGCCATTATATGAATTGAGTATGAAGAAAAAAGGATTCGTTAAATATCTAAAATCAATTGGAGTAAAAAAAATAAGTTTTCAGAATGGACTTGAAAAAAAAGAATTATTTCAATTTACCAAAATATTGGGTACAAAAGCCGTTCCATCCGATAAAACACAAACTCTAGAGCAGCGACTCTATTCAACAGATATAACACACATTGCCATTGGAGATATCGGATTTGCGGATCAAGTCAAAGTCGATCTTCCCCTGGAAAACATACAAGCATTACCTCGCGATAATTACCAGAAAAATGTCAAATTGTTAACTCAGACTTTTAAGAGATTAAAAGGTAACCAAAGCTTGAATGTACAATCTGCCAGACAGATTGTCGATGGATTGATCAACAATTTACTCAAAAATAAGAATCTTTTACTCATGCTTTCTTCAATAAAAGGATACGACGAAAGCACATTTGAGCACGGTATCAATGTGGGCATTTTCACGCTTCTTCAAGCAGAAATGCTGGGTATAGAGCAAAAATATATGACCAACGTCGGTATGGCGGCACTATTGCATGATATCGGGAAATTGACGGAACCACTAGAAGTTTCAAACGGAGAAGAAGATGTGTCAGACGAAGAAAGTGCAATCAAAAAGGAAGAAAAACAAATTCTTCAAGATGTTAAGGGAGCAAAGATACTGCTGGATACAGAAGGTATCAATGTGTTACCTGCAATCGTCGCATTTGAGCACAACATCCATTTCGATGGATCGGGTGGACCAAACAGACTCTACGGTAAAGATCTGAATTTGGTTAGCATGATGATAACCATATCGGACTATTATGACAAATTAAGAAGAAAGCCCTCTTTTTATGAGGAGGGAGGTCCCGAGAAAGCATACGAGGAGATGATGGAACTCTCCGGAAAAAGATTCCATCCAGATCTATTAAATAATTTTTTTAGTGTTATTGGAGTCTATCCGCCTGGTATATTGGTCGAGCTGGATACCAAAGAAATTGGACTGGTCATTCAGGCAAGCATCATGGATATTAAACGTCCTCAAATTGAAATACTCTATGATGAAAATGGAGAGAAACTCAAAGAACCATTTATCGTGAATTTGGCGGGCAAAAACAACCAGGGACAATACCTCAGAACCATCGTTAAATCAATAACACCCTTTGATAAAAATGTGTTTTGAGTAGTGAAATACGATGAAATTAACAAATAAAATAGCGACCACGTTTTTTCTGATGGGTATATTTTATACCGGTATCATGTTATGGTCTGTGAGAACGAAATTATTTCCACCCTTATTCTATTTCATCATACCGATTATCACCGGCTTTATTGGATACCTATTGACAATTATTTTCTTGAAATCGATTCATAAATTGAATGAGGGTTCGAAAATTATTTATTCCGGGAATTATGAATATCAATTGAATATTGACTCCAAAGATGAAATTGGGCAGATTGCAAAAACAGTTGAGAACATGGCGGATGATCTGAAGCAGACACATGAATTGATGTATCAATCGAAAGAAGAAATTGAGAACCTTAAGGAGATAAAACTGAAACTTCAGGAGAGGGAGGAATATTATAGAAGACTTTTCGAGTATTCAAACGACGCTGTCTTTATATATGACTTTGATGGGTACATTATAGATGTCAATAAAAAAGCGTCTATAATGTTGGGTTATACAAAAGAAGAATTTTGCCAAATTCCGTTTTTAGAATTACAGACAGAGGAAGAATTGACCAAATCAAAAGCGGCATTTAGAACCAGTTCAAATACCGGCTCTGTCCGATTTGACTCTGTCTTCCAAAAAAAAGACGGCTCGCCGATTCATGTTGAAATCAGTTCCAGTATTGTGGACTTGAAAAAAGGGATTATGCAGAGCATCGTGAGCAACATTACCGAACGTAAAGAAATCGAACAATCTCTAAGAGAATCAGAAGAGAAATTTCGAACTTTTATGGAGACGGCAAATGACCTCATGTATATGACTGACGCTAACGGCAATATCACTTATGTCAATAAGGCCATGTTAAATACCCTGGGTTATTTAAAAGAAGAAATAATCGGAATGCCATTTTATGAAATCCTCTGTAAAGAATCTTTGGAGGATTCAAAAAAGAAACGCCAGGAATTTTTACAAATGAATATCGATACCCATGAACTGATCTGGGAAACAAAGACAAGGAAAAAAATTACAGGCGAAATGAAGACTGTGGCTATTTATGACGATGATGGACATTTTGAGGGCATGCGGGGCATTTTTAGAGATATCACTGAGCGCAAAAAAATTGAAGAATCTCAAAGATTAACACAATTGGGGAAATTAGCAGCCGATATGGCCCATGAAGTTAAAAATCAGTTAATGGTTATTGCAACAAGAACAAAAATTTGTTTGATGCGAAAACCAAGTGATCAGGAGATAGAAAAAGATATCCAAATTATTGCAAATCAGTGTGAACAGGTCAACAGTATTGTCAATCGACTACTCACATTCTCAAAACCCAGTAAGGGAGATTTTAAAGAAGTGGACATCAATGACACCATTGATTTTGTAGTCAATTTGGTGGAAAAACAATTTTCGCATAACAATGTGCAAATTGTGAAAAATTATCTCTCTTCTCCCCCAATTGTAAAAGTCGATGAAAAACAGATGCAGGAAGTATTTTTAAATTTATTAAGAAATGCATTCGATGCGATGACCGACCAGAAAGGCTTAATCACCATTTCCACACTGAAAGAGAATGAACATTTACAAATTGATATTGCAGATACCGGTATCGGTATTCCCGAAAGCAGCATGAAAAATATCTTTCATCCTTTTTTTACAACCAAAGAACATGGCACAGGACTTGGACTTTCGGTATGTTATGGCATCATCAAAGCTCACAACGGCGATTTAAAATATACCAGTACACCCGGTAAAGGAACCATAGCGAGCGTGTCTTTGCCGATATATCATCAAGACAATATGCAGTCTGCTGCTGTCCATCACAATTGATAAAAGTAATGATTGGCGTTGGTCTATGAAACCGTAGATTGAACATAATATGTTTGAATTATTTGGCATTATAGATGCAGGATATGACCTTTACATGTTAATAACCAGAGGAGAAATGATCTAAAAAAATCAAAAATAAGATAGAACAAGAAATAATACTCGGCAATAATTACCCAATCGGATCATAAAGAGGAAAATAACTACTGGATGAATAAAGAAGAACAATATGACTGTCGCAAAAAAACGAACATACATGAATAGCCGTTAAACAGGGTAGCGAAATGATGTCACAGAAAAGCATAGCCATTGTTGAAGATGAGAATCTGATCGCCATGGAAATACAAGACCGTGTAGAAAGATTGGGTTATTCGGTTCCAGTCGTCACCGGATCTGGGGAGGAGGCTCTTGAGAAAATGGAGCGTGTTCGACCGGATTTGGTTCTGATGGATATCATGCTGGAAGGCAAAATGGATGGAATAGAAACAGCGGAACAGATTCGCAACCTGTACGATATACCCATTGTCTATCTCACAGCCTACTCCGATGAAAAAACGCTTTCCAGAGCCAAATTGACCGATCCCTATGGATACATCCTCAAGCCCCTCCAGGAAAGAGAATTGCATAAAACCATCGAAATGGCTATTTACAAATATGAGATGGAAAAAAAACTCAAACAGGATAAACAATGGTTCTCGACCACGCTGAAGAGTATCGGTGATGCCGTCATCACAGCCGATATCGAAGGGAAAATAAAATTCATGAATCCGGTTGCTGAATCGCTGACCTGCTGGAACAATCGAGATGCTTTAAACATGGACATTAAAAAAGTATTCAATATCATCGATGAAAAAAATCCATCTTTTTCGGACAATCCCGTTGAAACGGTTCTCAAAGAGAGCATCGTATGCAATTTTTCAAATAGTACCATACTGCTTAAGAGAAACGGTTCAGAAATACCTGTAGATGTCAGTGCCGCACCCATTAAAAATGACAAAGGAACCAACCATGGCGTCGTTCTGGTCTTTCGGGACACGACCGAAAAAATCTTACTCGACCGAATTAAGGACGATTTTATACACCATGTTTCCCATGAACTCCGCACACCTCTGACGGTTATCAGGGAATCAGTTGCACAAATAAACGACGGCATTTTGGGAGAAGTCAATGAGGATCAAAAACATTTCTTATCCATATGTTTAAAAAATGCGGATCGTCTCAGAAGGATTGTAGATGAAATTCTCGATATTTCAAAAATGGAAGCGGGAAAAGTGCAATTGAGAAAAAACAAAAGCAATTTCCCCGAGCTTGTTCGATCTGTATTGGATGCATTTAAACCCGTTATAGATAATAAAGGATTGGAATTAAGAAAGAACATACCGGATCGTGCGATGGAGGTTTATGTGGATAGAGATCGGATCATTCAGGTTTTAAACAATCTCATTGGCAATGCATTGAAATTCACAGAAAAGGGATTTATTGAAGTTACAATCAAGGATCAACCACAAACGGTATCCTGTGCAATAACAGACACGGGGAGAGGTATTGCACCGGATGATTTGCCCAATGTATTTGACAAATTTCAACAATTTGGCAATCCAGTCGACCCAGGGGATACAGGTACGGGACTGGGCTTACCGATTTCGAAAGAGATTATCCTGTTGCATAAGGGGGATATTTTTGCAGAGAGCACGCCGAATCAGGGCAGTACATTCACTTTTACTTTACCGAAATATGATCCATCCATGGTATTGCATGAGAGAATTCAAAAAAGGATATCGACTTCCAATGTGCCTTTTATCCTTTTTCACGTTCAAATAAACAACCTCCCAGAGATCCAAGATATCATTGGATCTCAGGCAGTTGAGGAATCTCAAAAGAAAATGAAGAATCTCGTTCAAAATATGGACAACCAAATTGAGCCTCTCCATTTCGACTCGGACAACTTCACGCTCCTAATTGAAAACCCATCGAAAGAAAAAGTGTGGTTAAACCGACATTTATTAAGAATGATTAAAGAATCCTTTATCAGTTCAGCGCACGATTTTGAACTGGATTTCTCATTCGGCACAGCGCTTTACCCGAATGATGAAGAGTCGATCGATCGATTACTGGAAACATGCCAAAAAAATATGATTCATGAAAAGATAGAAAGATATAAAAAGAGAATATTGCTTGTCGATGACGAAGAACAAATCACAGATGCTGTCAAAACATTACTTGAACTCTTTGGTTATCACAACATTGATATTGCCCATTCCGGGGAAACCGTCTTTGAAAAAATGGAGAACCATATCCCGGAATTGATTATTCTCGACATGAAAATGTCGGGTATGAGCGGATATGAAATTATTGGTCGATTGAAAGAAAATTTCGAAACCAATGATATTCCGATATTGATCATGTCGGGTTATGAAGTTGAAACGGGACAGTTCAACGAATATATCAGTAAGAAAGCCATATTGACTGTAAACAAACCGGTTGATGCAGAAGTGCTGCATAAAATGGTTTATTATTTACTTTGAAAGGCAATATGAAAAGGAATACGCTATATAAAACAGGAGGTAAATGATGAAGAAAATACTTATCGCCGATGACAATCCCGATATACTGATGCTAATGGCATCACGACTCCGTGCAAATGATATGCAGGTCATCACAGCATCGGATTGTACACAAGCGATCAAGAAAGCCTATGTTGAACGTCCGGACTTGATTTTGCTTGATATTCGGATGCCCAAAGTGGGAGGCCTCGCCACTTTCACAAATTTGAAAATGTATTCGCGAACCGAAAACATACCGGTCATCTTCATTACAGCCTACCCTGGGAAAAAGGTTGAAGAAGAAGCGTTCGAATTGGGTGCAACGGATTTCATCGCCAAACCATTCGCCACAGAGGACTTGGTTGCCAAAATCAACAAAGCCATAGAAGCGCGCCAAAATAATTGATACGGCACAGGCAGTCAATGTCTCTGTTGTTAAAATATTTGGTATATAAAAAGGGATCACTGCCCGCATTCAACCGATTGCGACAGTGAACACGTTCGGATGATTGTCTTATTGCCGAGTGTGCTATCCATTCGGCAATAAGCTCAATTCATTTTTGAAAGATCGTATTTGGATTTTATGCTTTCTACAGTAAGAAATCAGACAAATTTTCCCGTAACCATCAAGACACCCACCACAATAAATAGGACACCTGCAGCACGATGAACATATTTCGTCTCGGTAATATGATGGCTGATTACAGCGCCAATCACCACCGCTATCAGAGAAGTGAGAATCAATGCCACTACCGCTCCAATAAATACAGACAATTTGGATTTTTGAGTTGCCGAGAAACTCAAAACGACAAGTTGTGTCTTATCCCCCAATTCAGCCAAAAAAATAGAACCGAACACCAGCAAAAACGATTTCCAATCCATATTATTCCTCGATATTTTGTTACTCATTTTTCCCGAGTTTACGCCGCAATCTAGCCAGTCTGTATTCCAGATTTTTCCCATTTCTCTTTATTTGTTGATCCGGATGCAAAGCCTGCATTGTGCATGCCCGGCCGAGTGCTTGTTCCACCACCTCTATAGCCCTTTCGAAATTTTTAATCTGATGTTCAAAATATTTGGCCAACTCTTCATAGGCATAGATGCGATGAGGATAGTCTTTAATCATATATTCCCAGACCTTTATCGCACGCTCCCATTCTCCCCTCCGTTTCAGGAAAAATCCGAGCAGCCGTAAAATCTCCTCGCGCTCCTCAGATTTTCCTGTATAGTTCAATGCCTCGCGAAAGCAGACAACCGCCTCCTCATGCTTGAACATATTCCCGAATATTTTACCCAGACTCAACAAATCGAGCGGATGACTCAAATGGTCATGAGGGGACTGATAAATCCGGCCCATGAGTGCAGCCAGTACCACAAGTGTCACGATATCCCATCGGTTGTGCATGAAAACGGATTCCAATAATTTGCCGTTACGGGATCTTAAATAATCGAAGTACAAACCGGGAATAAGATAACCGGGAATATCATTCTCTCGATAAAAACCCAGAACGGCGCGTTCGACATTGGATAAACTGCAGTCTCCGATTCGCCGGCGCCACAGTCTACGTACAGAAAAGAGAAGATCGAGATGCGGAAGATCAAGAGAAGGATTTTCGATTCGGGTCAGTGTAAACCGGGACGAGAGGATATTCATGTCATAACACTTACCGTTGTAGCTGACGAGCATGTCACAATTGGCCAGCCGATCCCGCACAGCATGAAGAACCGCATGTTCTTCATCATAATCACGCATCAGGAACTGTTCGACCTGGAATCCTTCATCTGTAAAGTATCCCATCCCAATCATAAACGGCAGCGTACCGGTGCCGCCTGCCAGACCGGTTGTTTCGGTATCTATAAACAGAGCTTTCTGAATATCAACATGGGACAGGGATTCGTCCTTTCCGACCAGACCATAAATCGATGGATCACTTTCCCGGATCAGGTTCAGAGGAATTTCTCCATGCCGATGACTTTCCGGATAAACCATGACAGAGCGGAAGAATTTCCCGAATGGATTGGTCACTTCTTCTCCGGGAACAAATTGATCGATGTCTGCAAATTGTCTTTCACGAACAGGGGATGCAGAAGTACTAAAATCGGATTCGAATTGTATTAATTTATCTCTGAGATCCATCTCGCCTTTAGATCTGATTCACATAGAATTATTGTTTTAGAGAATCATCCAACCAAAAAGTTAACCATCTCAACGGACAAACGCAAGTGCATTTTTTTCAATCCAACATTCAAATCAGATAAAAAAAGAACCATAAGTTTTTATTGTCCTGTGCCATATTGATCAAAATAACAAATTCCAAAATCCAAATGACAAATGAAATCCCAAATCCCAATGTCAAAACAAAATACATTAATCGATTATGAGTTCATCCATTAAAAACTGTTCTATTTAAATAGAATATGGATTCCCGCTCAAAACACTGCGAGTGCCTATATTTAAATAGCAAGTGCCCCCTCGCTGTAGGATCTTTAATAAGATACGAAAGCAAATTAATCACAGTCAAGGAGGCACTATGCGATATTATGAAGATATAAAAAGATTTATTAAAGGTAAAGCTGTTTTTATTGGTATCGATGTTCATATTAAAAGCTTAAGCTTATGTTTTTTCTGTGATGGTGAGGTTTTGGAAAAAATGACGATTCATTCAAAATATACGATTCTATTGAATGTATTGAGAACACGTTACAGTGATGCTCGAGTCCTTCACCTTGTTTATGAAGCAGGTTTCAGTGGATTCTGGCTTTATCGTCGTCTTCGCCAGGATGGGTACAATTGTATTGTAACCTCACCAAACAGAGTGCCTATGTTGAACAACAAAATCAAAACAGATAAACGCGATGCTGAGAAACTGGCCCGTTTTCATGCTTCTGGCCATCTTAAAGCGATTGCCGTACCATCACCTAAGATCGAATCGGAACGACGTTTGCTTCGCCAAAGAGGAGGATGGGTCAAAAAACAAACACGTCAAAAAAATCAGATCAGGTCTTTTTTATTCTTACATGACATTTCAAAACCAGATCATATAAAAACATACTGGTCAAAAGCCTACATCAATTGGCTCACTGAACTTGAATTCGAATTTGAAGGTGATACTTTTCTCCTCACTCAAATGCTTGGTCATTTATCCATGATTCGTCAAGAACTTGCTCGTCTAACGCGTTTTATTCGAGAACTGTCCAGGCATCCTGATTACAAAAAGTCATACGACCACATCACAAAGCTCAGAGGAGTGGGTATGATCACAGCGATGACCTTCCTTCTTGAGTTGTTTCATTTAAAACGTTTTAGAAATACCTCCGCGTTTTCAAGTTACCTGGGATTAACGCCCTCTCAACATTCATCTGGAGAGGGTATTCGGCTGGGTCATATTTCCAGAGAAGGCAATGTTCACCTGAGACGGACGTTAATTGAAAGCGCCTGGACTGTGATAAAACATGATCCCTATTTAAGAGACAAGTACAATCGAATCAGAGCCAAAGGAACCAACGGAAATAAAGCCATTGTTGCTGTGGCCCGTTCGTTGGCTGTTCGTCTGAGACGGTGTCTCTTAGATGATATAGATTACGTTATCGGTGTTTGTTAAATGAATTCCTTATTGTATTTGTTGATGATCAGTTCATCGGACGACCATGATGTCATTCCTAAGAAATGTTACAATAACTTGATCGCGAGTATATGGCGTCCATTTTAAATAACGAAAAAAGTACTTGTCGGCCATCTTGTGTGATGGACCACGAATAGCAGATAGTTACAAAAATACAGTAGGGTATCTATAGTTCATAAAAAATGCTTGCTATTTAATATAGCGGAATGACA
>JAFGDT010000084.1 GCA_016931965.1 bacterium
TGAATTTTGACTGAGAAAGTTTTTCATGGCTTTTTAGACTAATATACGAAATTATTTATTTGATTGCAGCCTTTAGGCTGCATTAGGGATTAATTGAATCAGAGTCTATAAAATGAATATGCCAGTTAAAATGCTTTTGTTGATTGCCCTGTTTGCAGCCTTAACCGCTGTGGGAGGATTTATAAGGATCCCCATCCCACCCGTTCCCATCACGCTTCAAACCCTTTCTGTCTATTTGGCTGCCCATTTATTAGGAACGAAGGGTGGTGTAGCCAGTCAGGGTCTTTTCCTGATTGTGGGGCTGTTAGGCGTTCCGATTTTTACCATGGGCGGTGGCCCCGGTTATATCCTGAAACCCTCTTTTGGCTATCTGGTCGGATTTCCAATAGGTGCGTTGGTCATCGGACTGGTGGCTGGAAAATCAAATGGTTCCCTAAATTGGTGGAGACTCTTTATGGCGAATGGGGTGGGAATGTTGGTTATTTTATTTATCGGCGTCTTGTATCTCTACATTAATACGAACTTAATCTTACAAACAGAAATCACGTGGATTCATGCTTTGTGGATCGGTGTTGCCGTGTTTCTTCCCGGAGAGATCGTTAAAATTTGGATTGCCATTTATCTTGTCAGAAAATTAAAATCCCATATTCAATTGTTGCAGAGATGAAGATGAATAGACCAAAACGATTTCTTGTTTTTTCTTTTTTTGCAGTGGTGTCCGCTGTGCAAGCTCAGAATCAGAGCACAATGGATCAGGTCAGGCAGGAAATTGAACAACTCCAGAATGAGCTCAGAGAAAAGGAGATTCAAGAAAAATCGCTTCTCGAACAGAGAGAGGATATCGATCACGAGATCGGGCTTCAGAGAAAATTGATTCTTGAACTGGAAAACGAGAGGAATAAGAATGAGCAGCGCATTCAGGATGCTCAAATCAACCTGGAAAACACAAATGCAAGTGTTGAGAGACTCAAAAAATTAATTGCCCAGAGGTTTGTCTCTTTATACAAACAAGGACAGATGAAAGATTGGGAAATTCTACTGTCTCTGAAATCTTTCAATCAAGCGCTTGTATGGCTTAAATATCATCAACGCATTGTTGAAAGTGACCGGCGGAATCTCCGACTGCTCAATGAAAAAGAAGAAGAGATCACAACCCAGAAATTGGAACTGGAAAGTGAAAGGGATCTGCAGAACCGTCTCATCCAAGAACATGAAGTTGAAACGAGCAAACTTGAAGATAAAAAAAGTTCCAGAGAAACGATGATTGCATCGATCCGGGCGGACATGCAAAACGACAGGGAGATGCTGGAAAATAAGCAGCGTGCACTGGCCGAAATTCAGGGACGTATCAATCAAGAAGAGTTGAGGAGAAGATCGGTTGAAAGCAGAGATGGAACCGCTTTTGCATCCCTTAAGGGTCAATTATCCTGGCCCGTCAATGGCAGAATCACTTCAAAGTACGGGCAGAGGCAGCATCCCACATTAAAAGTGACCGTCGAAAACCTCGGTATTGAGATTGAAACTTCGGAAAGAAGTCCTGTCCGTGTCGTCAGCGGAGGTACAATCAACTGGATTCAATGGCGAAGGAGCATGGGGTATATTGTTCTCGTTGACCATGGTGGTGGATATTATACCGTGTATGCTTATTTAGATATGGTTTTGGTTAATATCGGGGATTCTGTAGAAGAAGGAGAAATGATCGGTTATGTGGGTGATCGACAAAGCTTGAATGGGCCCACACTTCATTTTGAAGTCTGGAATGGAGACACACATGACAATCCTGAATTGTGGCTGCGGAAATCTTGAGACGATTTCATGTGGATTTTTAAATGTTTTTTATAAATAATATAGAATTTAGGTTCAATTTTTTTTAAGATGCGATGGTGTCATTTCCGGAGTGATTTCTGATGGCTTTTGAGACTGTATTTGGTCAGGAACGGGTTAAACAGATCCTGACGTCATCTTTGAAGCGCAATCGATTGGCCCATGCTTATCTTTTTCATGGATGCCCTGGCGTGGGTAAAGATGCGATGGGGATTGCCATAGCTTTGAGTTTAATCTGTCAAGAAAAAGTGTTGGGAGGTTGCAGGCAATGTTCGGCCTGTCTGGCCGTTCAACGTCTTGAACATCCCTGTTTTCACTTTATTTTACCAGTGCCTACACGTCCCAAAACAATGCAAGAAAGAGAATACATGGATATATTGAGAGATCGTGCCCTGCAGAGAATCGGCAATCCCTACAAAGCGATCACTTATAGTCCTGAATTGTCCACGCTTCCCATTATCGGGATCGATCAAGTCCGATTGATGAAACAGGAAGTGATACTTAAAGTTGCAGGAAGCGGCCATCGCCTGTTTCTTGTGTCTCAGGCAGAAAAATTGACCTTATCGGCTGCCAACAGTCTGCTGAAACTGTTGGAAGAACCTCCTCCCAATACCCTGATTATTCTCACGACTTCGTTGCCCGGTCAGCTGCTCAATACGATTGTTTCGAGGTGTCAGATGATTCGTTTCGATACGCTTCAGGAAGAGGCCATTGAAAACGCACTGATTCAGAAATGGAACGTGAGACAGGATCGGGCAAAATTCTTTGCAAAAATGGCTGGTGGAAGCCTGCAAACAGCATTCAATTTTACAGAGGATGGCTTTGAAGAAAAACGTCAGGCAGCGCTGTCATTTCTCAGTGATTCACTTGATCCCGATATACTCAACCGTCTGAATGGTGTTGAGAAACTGCTCAATGGAAGGGATCGTTCCGAGTTACAGTTTATTCTTCAAATTATTTTGGTGCTGCTTCGCGATCTACTTCATCTTAAATCTGAAAACCGTGAGATGCTGATCAATATCGACTGTTTGAATCATCTAAAGCATATTCATACAAAATGGCCTCAGTTTGATGTAGAAACCGGGATGAATGGTGTCGAGGAGGCTATTGATTTGATAGAAAAAAATGTGTACCTTGCACTCGTTGTTACTTCTTTAAGTCAAAAGTTCAACGGTGCCACCGCACATTGAACTCAACTTATGGATTCATCTGTTATAGGAATCATTGTATGGCGAAAATATTGGAAATTGAATTTAAAGGAAGCAGAAAAGCTTTTTATGCAAATCCCCAGGACTTCCCTTTTAATGTCGGCGATTTGGTGATTGTACAAGCCGATAAAGGGAAAGATTTGGGACGTGTTGTCAATATGGGAAGTTTGGTCGATCAAAGAGCCGGCCACCAACAGTTGCTTGAAATTGTTCGAAAACCGGGTCGAGAAGATCTTGAACAAGTGAATGAGAACCATCAATTGGAACAAGATGCATTTATGGATTGTCGAAAAAGAATTGAAGAGCATGGACTGGATATGAAACTTGTCGATGTGGAATACCAGTTCGATCGAAATAAAATCACGTTTTATTTTACATCCGATGCGCGTGTCGATTTCAGAGAACTTGTTCGAGATCTGGCCAGTCGATATCGAACGCGCATTGAACTTCGGCAGATCGGCGTTCGGGACGAAGCAAAACGGATCGGCGGCGTCGGTGTCTGTGGAAGAAGATTGTGCTGCACCACGTTTCTGCGTGAATTTGCACCTGTGGTGACCCAATACGCCAAAGAGCAGAACCTGGCTCTGAACCCGACAAAACTCTCGGGAGTGTGTGGCAGACTCATCTGCTGCCTTCGATACGAACGCGATTTTTATAGGGAAGTGATTAAAAGATTCCCTGAAACAGAGACGGTTGTCAAAACAAGCAAGGGAAAGGGGCTGCTAAAGAAGATTGACGTTTTTCAGGAAAAAGTGGTTATTGAATACGCCAATCAAGAAGAAGAAAGAATAGGGCTGGACGAATTAAACACCCTGTTATCGGCATCTAAGACAAAGAAAAAAAAGAAGAAAAAGAAAACGGGTAAAGGGAAAAAAAGAGAGGGACATCAACAAGATGAACCACAAAAGGATTCTGGTCACTAGCGCGCTTCCCTATGCCAATGGACCATTACACATCGGACAGATAGCGGGAGCCTATCTACCCGCGGATATCTATGTTAGATACCAGCGGTTGAAAGGACGCAATGTTATTTATATCTGTGGATCGGATGAGCATGGCGTTCCCATTACGGTTACAGCCGATCATGAGAACATAACACCTCAAGATGTGGTGGATCGTTACCATGCCATGAATCGGTCGAGTTTCGAAAAATTGGGTATTGCTTTCGATCATTATTCGCGCACTTCAATCCCCCTGCATCATCAAAAAACCCAGGAGTTCTTTCTTATCTTAGAAAAAAAGAAAGATCTGGTGGTTAAAGAATCGGAACAGTTTTACAGCGAAGTATCGCATCGGTTTCTCCCCGACCGGTATGTCGAGGGGACTTGTCCTTTTTGCGGTTACGATAAGGCGCGGGGGGATCAGTGTGACCGATGCGGGAAGTGGCTTGAATCCAAGGAACTGATCGATCCCCGATCAAAATTGGATGGTTCCCGACCCGTCTTGAAGCCAACAAAACACTGGTATCTCCCCATGGGGCGTTTTGCCAAAGCCTGGAAAAACTGGTTTGATCAGCATGCGTGGAAAGAGAATGTGCGGAACTACTGTATCGGCTGGTACAAAGAGGGATTTACTGACCGACCCATTACCCGCGATCTGCATTGGGGTGTTCCTGTTCCCCATCAAGAGGCCAAAGGGAAAGTGCTCTATGTCTGGTTTGATGCCCCCATCGGTTACATTTCTTCCACCATGGAATGGGCCCAGAAACAGGGTGATCCAGATCTTTGGAAAACCTACTGGTGCGATCCAGAAACAAAATTGGTCCATTTTATCGGCAAAGACAATATTGTTTTTCATGCCATATTATTCCCCATGATCCTGATGGAAGTCGGCGGTGTCGTTTTGCCCGATGCCATTCCTGCCAATGAATATCTGACGATTGAAGGAAGAAAAATCTCAACCAGTCAGAATTATGCCATCTGGCTCAATGATTATCTGGACCGGTTTCCCCCCGATGCTCTGCGGTACACGCTGGCTGCCAATGCTCCCGAGACCAAAGACACTGATTTTTCCTGGAAACAGTTACAGAGGCGGAACAACGATGAACTCGCCGATATACTCGGTAATTTTATCAACCGAACATTGACATTTGCCGATCGATATTTTAACAGAAAAGTTCCCGAAAGGAGATCCCTTGACAAGCTGGACAATCAGATGCTCAAACAAATTGTGGTTACCCGCGATCAAATGGGGACCTGTCTGGAACATTTCGAAGTCCGGGAAGGGACGAAACAGCTTATGGATCTCTGCCGTTTTGCCAACAAATATTTCAATGATCAGGCCCCCTGGGAAACACGGATCTCGGATCCCGAACGCTGCCAGACCACCATTAATATTTGTCTTCAAACGATAAGGGCGTTGAGTGTCTTGATGATTCCCATCCTCCCTTTTACCAGTGAAAAAGTCCAGCGTGTTCTGAAATTGAAAGATCCAAATCAATGGGAGGATGTCGGAGAGAAAGAATTCCTGTCCGGTCATCAGCTCGGCAGACCGGAAATCTTTTTCGAAAAGATTGAGGATCAGGTCATTGAAAATGAGATCAAAGCATTTCTTGGAATGGGTGCAGAGGGTCAGAAAGATATGGAAACAGGTTCAAAAACAATTTCGCTCGAAACATTAAAACAGATCGATCTGAGGACTGCCAAGGTACTGGAAGCGAAAAAGATTGAAGGAACGGATAAGCTTCTTCAATTGAAAATCGATCTGGGGGACACGACACGGCAGATCGTCGCTGGTGTTGCAGAGAGCTACACGCCGGATCAGATGATTGGCAAAACCCTTGTTGTGGTGGCCAATCTGCAACCGGCACAAATCAGGGGGATTGAATCGCAGGGCATGCTGCTGGCTGTGCAAACGGAGAAGGGATATACGCTTTTAACAACGGAAGATCCGGTCGGTCCGGGTCTGCAGGTGGAGTAGGGTGTGCTCATCGATACCCATGCCCATCTGAATCTCACACCATTCGACGGCGATCGCGAATCCGTGGTGCGTCGGGCAAAGGAGGCGGGTGTGGAGATGATAGTGGATGTGGGCACGGATCTGGAAACAAGCCGGAAGGCGATTCAGAACAGTCAACTGATTGAAGGTGTCTGCGCAGCGGTCGGCATTCACCCGCACGATTCAGTGAAGGCGGGGAAAAAGGACCTCGATAAAATCGAGAAATGGCTGGATGATCCAGAAGTCATTGCAGTAGGTGAGATCGGACTGGATTACCATTACGATTTTTCTCCACCCGAAATTCAGCAGGAATTGTTTTCAAAACAACTCCTGATGGCTCAAGAAAAAGGATTTCCTGTGATCATCCATATGCGTGAAGCCATGCAGGATGGGCTGGAAACGATCGATCGTTCCGGAAAAGCTCCCTGGAAAGGTGTTTTTCATTGTTACGGGGGAACGGTTGAAGAGGTTCACACGGTTATCGAGAGGGGATTTTTTGTTTCGTTTACCGGTGTTGTCACTTTTCCCAATTTCAAGAACATCGAAAAGATACGGGCTGTGCCTTTGGAGAGACTGCTTTTGGAGACGGATGCGCCTTATATGGCTCCTGTTCCTCATCGCGGGAAACGGAATGAGCCCGGTTTTTTAATCCATACAGCCAGCGCCCTTGCCGCAATTTATGGAATCGATTATGAAACACTCGCAGAGGTGACGACTGCCAATGCCAGAAGGCTGTTCGGCCTGGAGAACTGAAAGTGCGATCCAGCATCCGGCCTTTCAAGCGGTTCTCACAGCATTTTTTAAGAGACCTTTTTTTAGCGCGTCGCATTATTGACAGTCTCAACATCCGGTGTGGAGATCACGTTTTAGAGATCGGACCGGGAGAAGGCGTTCTCACAGAATACTTGATTGGAAGTCCGGCTGAAAGAATCATTGGCGTAGAGATCGATTGCCGGCTGGCAAAGCTGCTGAGAGCGCGTTTTGGTCGGCACACTCAATTCGAACTTATTGAAAAGGATTTTTTAGAGATTGATTTTACGTCTTTTCTCAAGGGAGAGAAAAAAATCAGGGTTGTCGGGAATCTTCCCTATTCTGTCACATCGCCGATTCTCTTTAACCTGCTGGAACACCGATCATGGATTCGTGATGTCATCGTAACCGTACAGAAGGAAGTGGGTGAACGGATCACCAGTCCACCGGGATCGAAAGTGTACGGTATTCCCTCTGTTCTTTTTCAACTGTTTTCTGAGACTGAAATTCTTTTTGAGATTCCCAGAGGTGCATTTTATCCGATTCCAAAAGTGGATTCGGTTGTCCTGCACATCACGTTTCTGCCGAAGCCCCGGTACCCTTTGGCGAATGAGGTCTTTTTCCGTAAGATGTTGAAAACGGTTTTCGGCCAGAGACGAAAGATGTTGAGAAATACACTGAAAGGGATTGTCCCTGACGAGGAAATGCTGAAAAAATGTCCACTCGATTTGTCTCAAAGACCGGAAGATCTATCAATAAAAGAATTTGTGCTGTTGAGCAATATATTTTTCGATAAATAGATCAATGGTCATTTATTCTCCCATCAATTCTGAGTGGGTGAAAAATAAAACAGGATATAAAACCTATGCAACCAGAAAATAATCTTTCCAATCAAACAGACGATTCTGCGGAAGAGACGCGGTCTCAAGAAGAGCAAAACAGCGAAATTATACAGGAGCTTATTGAGAAAGAGAACAAAACTTATCTGAAAACGATCCTAACCGATATGCATCCTGCAGACATTGCCGAAGTCATTACTCGAATCGATCGGGATAAACAAAGCTTCATTCTTGAACTTCTGAAAACGGATAAAGTGGCCGAAGTGCTTGTGGAACTGGACACGCCGATCCGAAAAGAGATTCTGGGCGATATCCAAGAGAATCGTCTTGTGTCTATCATCAGAACGATGGATTCAGATGATGCGGCCGACGTGATTGGAGAACTGGATGCCACCGTTGCCCATAATGTTCTACTGGCCATGCCCACAAAGGAATTTCGTGAGGTGAAGTCCCTTCTACGGCATGATGAGGAGACGGCCGGCGGCATTATGGCCTTGGAGATTGTGGCTGTGGATCAGGACCAAACGGCACAACAGGCGATGGGTGTGTTGCGAAAAAAGGCCGAGGAAGTTGAAGATGTTTATAATATCTATGTCGTTGATCAACAGGGGTTGTTCAAAGGAGCGGTTTCATTGAAAGACCTCGTACTGGCCAAACCCAAAACCAAACTGGTTGAGATTATGGATCGAGAGCATATTGCCATCCGTTCCGATATGGATCAGGAAGAGGTTGCCAACCTGTTTTTAAAATACGATCTTGTGGCTGCACCGGTTATCGATGTGCAGGGTCGGCTTGTCGGGCGCATTACGGTTGACGATGTTATGGATGTTTTTGAAGAGGAAGCCAGCGAAGACATCGCGATGATGGCCGGCATCACGGATGAGGAAATCCGGGGACAGTCGGTCTTCCGGATCTCTGGCGTACGCCTGCCCTGGCTTCTCGTGGCTTTTTTGGGAGAGATTGCTTCGGCGGCCGTACTGATTCACTTTGAAGCCTCCTTCGAGCAGATTCTTGTGGCCGGATTTTTCATTCCTCTGATTATGGCCATGGGGGGGAATATGGGCATTCAATCCTCAACCGTCGTTATCCGCGGATTGGCCACGGGAGATATTGCTCTGCGGGATACGGGTAAACGTCTTACCCATGAAATCTCAGCCGCTTTTCTGAACGGATCAATCATCGTCTTGCTTCTGATTGCAGTCGTGGCCGTCTGGAACCATTGGCCCATTTTCGGCAAAGTCATGGATACTTCGGCTTTTGGCATGATATGGGAAATCCCCGTTTTCAGTATCGTGCTGGGCATCGCGTTATTGACTGTTCTCTTCAATGCCGCCTTTATCGGCACCTTGCTGCCTCTTTTGTTTAAACGTATCGGTGTCGATCCTGCCATTGCGACGGGTCCCTTTATCACCACCTCAAACGATGTGATGGGACTGCTCGTCTATTTCAGTATTGTGTCATTTGCCATCAACAGGCTTTGAGGATACAGAATGGCCATTCTGAAGACCGATGCCGTTGTCCTCAAAGGATGGAAGATGGGTGAAACCTCCAAAATCCTGTCCCTTTATACAAAGGATTTTGGGAAGGTCAAGGTGGTTGCCAAGGGAGGTCGGAATCCGAAAAGCCCATTCAGAGGCTGTCTCGAGCCCCTCACGACGATTCGGATCATTTACTATGACAAACGCACACGGGATCTTCAGTTGTTGAGCAAAGCTGACCTCATCGATCCCCATTCACGAATTATCGGAGACATGGAGCGCACGACGCTGGGTCTGGCTGCAGCCGAACTGGTTGATCGCGCGGTGACGGGCGAAGAATCGCTTCCGCAGGTATACGATCTCTTGACCTCCGTCTTACGCGGATTCAACGAACAGGAGGATTTTTTAGAAGCGATCCTCTGGTACTTTGAAAGTCATTTCATGCATCTCATGGGATACAAACCGAAATGGGACCACTGTTTAGACTGCAATCAGTCCCTGGGAAAGGAAGGCGGTTTTTTTCAGCCTCAGAGCGGCGGTCTCGTCTGCAGCCAGTGCGGTGTTCAGAAAGGCGGGCTGGTTGTGGAAGGTGAAACCCTCGAGATTCTTTTCTGGCTTCAGCGCTGCGGACTGGAAGAAGTCGTTCAATTGAAGCCTTCTCCCAGTCAGAAATCGGAGATCCGAAAGATGTTCGATCTCTATTTTAAATCGCACATCGATCACATGCAGAGTCTGCGGTCCCTGGGATTTTATTATCAATTGACGGATCATCCATCGTCATGAAGCAATTGAGATCTCAATGTGAATATTTCCAATCATTCTGAATCTATCCAGGGATCAGTCGACTATAAAAAATATCTCAAGCCGGACGTGGTCTCCAGGCTTTCCAGGCTCGATCTGGTAGCGCGGCTGGTTGTCGAGGGATTCATCACGGGTCTTCATCGCAGTCCCTACCATGGATTCTCCGTGGAGTTTTCCGAATACCGACCCTACATGCCGGGGGATCCGCTCCGGCATATCGATTGGAAAGTGTTAGGGCGGACAGACCGTTACTATGTCAAGCAATTTGAGGAAGAGACCAACCTCAGGGCTTATTTGCTTTTAGATGGATCCAGTTCAATGGGCTTTACTTCGGGTCACGTGACCAAACTGCGCTACGGGATCTATCTTGCCGCAGCACTTTCCTATCTTATGCTGCTCCAGAGGGATGCGGTCGGCCTGGTTACTTTTGATCAGCAGATTCGGAGTTACCTGCCACCTCGCTCGATTTTCAGCTATTTTCATATCCTGCTCAGAGAAATGGATCGTCTAAAAAGCGGTGGCAAAACACACCTCTCGGTCACTTTCCACGAATTAGCCGAACGCATCAAGCGAAGGGGGCTCATCATCGTCTTTTCCGACCTATTCGATGATGTTGAAGAGGTGATCGCTTCTCTCAAGCATTTCCGTCACCGGAAACATGAAGTCATTGTTTTTCACATTCTTGATCCGATCGAAAGGAGCTTCGATTTTAAACAAGACGGTATGTTCATCGACATGGAAACAGGCGAGAAAATCGAGACACAGCCCTGGCATATCCGTTCCGATTATCGGGAGAAGGTTCTTGCGTTTATAGAACGGTACAAACGTGAATGCCGCCAGCATCGTATCGATTATGTGCCGATCGATACGTCTCAACCCTTTGATGCGGCCCTGTTCCATTATCTGGCCAAACGAAAGAAAATAGGGGGTTGATGTGTCCGATTTTTTCATCTGGGCGGGTGCGACCCTTGTGTTGCTATCCGCTTATTTTGTTTTTCTGTGGAGGCGAAGTCGAAACCGGTCGCGCTTTCGGGCAAAGCTTTCAATCATTTTTCTTCTCTTTGTGTTAATCCCGACTGTTCCGCTGACATTCCTGGTGGCCCATCTACTTACCCGCAGTGTCCGTGTCCTGCTTCTGCCCGGTATTGGCGAGGCTCTGGACACCTCATTGGAGACCATCCGTTTGCAGGTGGAGGAACGCGGGAAACTGTTTTTAGAAGCATTTGATCCATCAGTTAATTATACGCCAAATATTCTCGAAGAAGAAAAAATTGATTTATTGGGGATCTATCGTTTTGATCGGGACAGTGTCATCACCCTGCATTCGATCCGTCTTCAGACGTCTCTCTTGCCCGAAAACTGGACTCCCCAGAGGGAATCGCTTGTTGATCTATTGACAACCGAACGGACCAGCCGTCTCATTTCTCTGGGTGAAGGGAGTATGATCACTGTTTACCGACCTCTTTCCGATTCCACATTTGCTGTTGCCGGGTATCCTGTGGAAACGCATGTATTGAAAGCAAGGGATGATGTCGTACGGGCTCTGGATATTTATAACACACTTTCACTGCTCAAGGAATCGATCATTGAAAAGAATCTGCTCTGGATTCTGGCTCTCCTGCTGGTTGTCGGACTGGCTGTATTGGCTGTCATCACAGCCAGAAAGTTTTCTCGGGGCATCAGCGAACCGGTTCAGGATCTTGTCAAGGGCATGGAATTGGTGGCTGATGGAGATTTGTCCCATCAGGTTTATACCCGTGCAAAAGACGAGTTTCGTTTTCTCGTTGATTCGTTCAACAAGATGATTCACGATCTTGCTGTCAGTCGCCGGAAGTTGATCCGGGCGGAGCGCATGGCGGCCTGGCAGGAGATTGCCCGGCGCATCTCCCATGAAATGAAAAACAGTCTGACACCTGTCTCGATTTCACTCCGGAGATTCCAGAATCACATTCAACAGGAGTCATTGCCTCCCGCACTTGAACAGAGTTTGCAGGACATTCAGGAAGAACTCCATGGTCTCGAAGTCATGGCCAAGGAGTTCTCGACATTTGCCCGAATGCCGCTTCCCCAGAAATCACCTCTCGATCTCAATGAAGTTGTCCAATCTGTTGTCCGGCTTGCTGAATTTTCATCCGGTCAAGTCAATGTTCGGACAAATCTTGCGGCCCATCTTCCCTTGATAAACGCAGACAGAGAACAAATGAAGCGGCTTCTTACCAATCTGATCAAGAACGGCATTGAAGCCTCCCGTGGCAATGGAACCGTGATGATCACCACGGGCGTAGCAGCCTCTTCCGAGCACGCAGTCAAACTGGTTATTCAGGACCAGGGCGAGGGAATCGATTCTGAAACCCTGGACAAAATTTTTCATCCTTATTATACGACGAAAGAAAAGGGGACTGGACTTGGACTGGCCATTGTTCAGAAAATCGTCGAAGATCACGACGGGGAGATCCGGATCGAAAGTGAAAAAGGGAAGGGGACAAGGGTGATAGTCAGTCTGTAGGTCCGAAATGTCCCGATGTTTTGGCGGGATTTTCGGACATATTTGTGTCCGATAGTTCTGCCACGAAAACATGCGTCAGGACATATCGGACCTACAAAAAAAGGGGAGAAAAAAATGCTCACAAAGCGATCTTTTTTAAATATAAGAGACATAATATGTTTTTTACTTATACTATGTCTATTTTCTCATTGTGCTGCGCCTGGAAGTAAACAGAACATTCGAAGGTGGGAAGAAATTGAAAGTAATGATAGTATACAAGAAAGTGATAGTCTTCAAATATTCATCACAAACGAGGATATAAAAAGAGAGATGAAATGGAGAATAAAAGAGCATATTGGCTCTTATTTAGTAGGTTTGGTATTTGGTACGGTTGTCGGAATGTGTTTGGGGGCTGGTGCAACTTATGTCATAGCAAAACCGGGAACTGGTGGGGGTGAGGGTTTGGCATATTTACCCGGTATCGTTATAGGCGGACTTTCCGGTTCAATAGCTGGTAGTTTAATCAGTCATAAGGTGATATACGACATAGAAAAGAAAGGAGCTCAAAAAAGGTTGTTGGTAAAACAAAAGCAAGAAATGCAAATCGAATTTAATCAGAATGGAAACAATAAGAACTAGGACACTTCATTGCTTGATTAAATTGTCCCATAGTCCTGACACAAAACCAGGTGCCAGGACATATCGGATCTACCGAAAAAGGCATGAAAATTACAAGAAACTCCTTGACATAATCTGAAAAAGTCACTATACTAGGAAAGTCAAAATTGACCCCTTTAAACGGATCCGGCGAGATCGGTAAGGGACTGAGCATGAAAAACATCCTCCTTGTGGACTCGACGGGAGGTTTTTTATTCTCCAAAATCGGGAAACAGAGCATGAAAGTGAAATCGGAATTGATGGACGGAGAAGGGATCACGCGGACACTTCTCCGTCTGACGCACGAAATCCTTGAGAAGAACAAGGGTGCGAAAAATCTGGTCATCGTGGGCATTCGCAATCGGGGCGATTGCCTGGCCCGAAGGATCATCAAGCACATCGAGGAAATCGAGGGCGTACAGATTCCACTCGGTATTCTTGATATCACCCTTTACCGGGATGATTTTCAGAGAATCACCGACCGACCGCTCGTTCAGGAGACAGATTTTCCGTTCGATCTGACCGAAAAACGGGTCGTTCTGGTGGATGATGTCCTCTATACAGGCAGAACCATCCGCGCAGCGCTAGGCGCGCTGATTGATTACGGAAGGCCCGCCTTGATCCAATTGGCCGTATTGTTGGACCGGGGCCACCGTGAACTGCCGATCAAAGCAGATTATGTGGGCAAGAATGTGCCGACGGCTTTCGGAGAGGAGATCCAGGTTAAATTAAAAGAGGTCGATGGAGAGGACAAAGTGCTTCTTCTGGGACCGGATTAAAGGTGGCTTTATCATTTAAACTGTGGAAAAATGAAAAGGATTTGAAGATTCATATCCAATTTCGAACAAGTCAGCTTAACCTTTTTATGGAACATCAAAATCTGTTTTATTTATTCAGGAGATCTTTAAGGTCGATTAAACCGAGGTAAATCTATGCAGCTGAAAAGTCGGCATTTGTTGGGTCTTGAAGGGATGACAAAGGAAGAAATTCATCTGATTCTGGATACGGCCAGATCTTTCAAGAAGGTTCTGGAACGTCCCATTCCCACCGTTCCCACGCTCCGCGGAAAAACCGTGGTCAATCTCTTTTTTGAACCCTCCACGCGGACGCGGTTCTCATTTGAATTAGCGGAAAAAAGGCTCTCTGCAGACACGGTCAATTTTACCGCCTCCGCTTCAAGTGTGTTGAAGGGAGAATCGCTCAAGGATACGATACAGAATATCGAGGCCATGCGGATCGACCTTGTTGTTATTCGCCACAAGGCCGAAGGCGCACCTTATTTTCTCACCCGGTGTGTGAATGCAACGGTAATCAACGCCGGTGACGGCGCACATGAGCATCCCACACAGGGGCTGCTCGATATGATGACATTGCGGGAGAAAATGGGAAAACTTGAAGGTCTCAAAGTCGTCATTGTCGGAGATATCGAACACAGCCGCGTCGCCCGCTCCAATATCCACGGTTTAAAAAGCGTGGGCGCTCAGGTGGGTGTTTGTGGTCCTTCCACATTGATCCCCCGGGAAATCGAGAAACTGGGCGTGACAGTCTATCCCCACATCGAAGATGCCCTTCAAGAGGCCGATGTGCTGAACATACTCAGGATTCAGCTTGAACGGCAGAAAGGGGGATTGTTTCCATCGCTAAGAGAATACCGGTCACTTTTTGGCATCACCAAGGAACGGCTGGATCGAACCGCCAGGGATATCACCATCATGCATCCCGGGCCGCTGAACCGCGGTGTGGAAATCGACAGCGATGTGGCGGACAGCGATTATTCAGTCATCCTAAATCAGGTTACCAATGGTGTGGCTGTCCGAATGGCTGTCCTTTATCTTTTAGCGGGAAAAAGGGCCAAGTTTTAAGGGAGATCAATATGAGTAAAGCGCAACAATCTTATCCGGTTCAGATCGAACAACTGCTTTTACAGGGCGGACGCGTGCTCGATCCACAGGTGAATCTGGACAAAGTCACTGATGTCCATATTATGAATGGAAAAATTAAAAAGATCGGTAAAGTGGATGCAAAATCATTTAAAGGTCAAATTGTCGATTGTCAAGACAAACTCATTATACCCGGGTTGGTCGATATGCATGTGCATCTCAGGGAACCTGGCCGAGAAGATAAGGAGACGATTGAAACTGGATGTCGTGCCGCGATGGCGGGTGGATTTACAGCTGTCTGCTGTATGCCAAATACCCAACCACCGATAGACAGCCGAAGCCATGTTGAATTTATCAAAGAACGGTCAGAGGGATTTTTGGTAGATGTTCACCCGATTGCTGCTGTGACCAAAGGCTTACAGGGCGAAGAACTGACAGAGATGGGGGATATGACCGACGGCGGCGCGGTCGGATTTTCGGATGACGGGTGGCCGGTTAAACAGGCGTCTCTTTTGCGAAGGGCTCTGGAATACGCCAAGATGTTTGGACATCCGATAATTGATCACTGTGAAGAGCTCAGTCTTTCTGAAGACGGCGTCATGCATGAAGGATTTGTCTCCACAGGTTTGGGCATGAAAGGGATTCCTTCGATCAGTGAAGAAATTACGGTTGCTCGGGATTTGCTGGTTGCCGAATACACGGGCGGGCCGCTCCATATTGCGCATGTTTCAACAAAGGGTTCTGTCCGGCTCATCCGAGAAGCCAAAAAACGGGGGGTTTCTGTCACTGCGGAAACTTGCCCTCACTACCTTGTTTTGACCGATGAAGCGGTTCGAAGTTTTAATACAAATATGAAAATGAAACCTCCTTTACGTACTGATGAAGATCAGCAGGCTCTTATTGAAGCCCTACAAGATGGTACCATCGATGTCATTGCCTCTGATCACGCCCCTCACGCCATTGAGGAAAAAGAAACGGAATACAATACGGCTGCTTTTGGAATTATCGGATTGGAGACCACACTCGGCATCGTTATGACTCACCTTATAGCCAAAGGATTGATAACCTTAGAGGAGATGATCCAGAAAATGGCTGTCAATCCCAGGAAAATACTCCGTCTGGCAGAATGCTCTATCCAGGTGAACGCCAGTGCAAATTTAACAGTGCTTGATCCGAACATCGATTGGACTATTGATAAAACAACTTTCTATTCAAAATCGAGAAATACGCCCTTTGATGGATGGCCCATGAAAGGTGGGTGTCTGGGTGTATTGAACAAGGGTCAGTTGTTTTTAAATTGTTGATCAGCTGGACCTCAATTGATTAAAATGAATAAAAAGGGTTGATAAAATATGCGTGTGGCTCTTACAAATACCTTGACAATAAAGTGTAAAATTATTATATTTTTAGGCTTTATATAATTTATTTGAGAGGTCAAAGTGGTGAAAACGGTTGTTCCAAAGGTAGATCATCTTGAACGAAAATGGTATCTGATTGATGGCCAGGACCAGGTATTGGGGCGTCTGGCAAGCCAGATTGCCATCCTGCTAAAGGGGAAACATAAACCCACATACACTCCCCATTTAGATCTGGGTGACCATGTTGTGGTAATCAATGCCGATAAAATTAAATTCACAGGGCGTAAGCTTCTCCAGAAACAGGTTACGCGATATACCGGATATCCAGGCGGTTTGAGAAAAATATCATTGGCAAAACTTTTTCATGACCATCCCGAAAGAGTCCTCTCCCGTGCTGTTAAGGGCATGTTGCCGAAGAATCGATTGGGACGACAGATGATCAAAAAACTGCGCATCTATGCAGGTCCGGATCATCCCCATCAGGCACAGCAACCGAATGATTTACCCAATAATCTGAGGAAGATATGAAAGAATCGGTTTACTATTCAACCGGCAGAAGAAAAGAATCTGTAGCCCGAGTTTATTTGATGCCGGGTGAAGGACGTATTAAAGTGAATCAAAAAGAGTTGTTGTCCTATTTTCAAAGATCTACACTGGAAATGATTGTGCGGCAACCCTTTATTGTTACGCAAACGGAAGGGCAATACGATGTTATTGCCACAGTCAAGGGTGGTGGTCTTGCAGGACAGGCAGGGGCCATGGTTCTTGGGATTTCCCGTGCCCTTATTAAAACAAATGATGAGTTGAGAAAACCACTTCGAAATGCCGGTTTCCTCACACGAGATCCCAGAGAAAAGGAGCGAAAGAAATACGGTCAACCGGGTGCGCGGAAACGTTTCCAATTCTCAAAACGGTAACAGACTTGATCACGGATTACTTTCATAATTGTATTTTGTATTTATTCAATTGATTCATTGATTAAAAATGCACATTCCCTGATTTTCAGAAGGGTGCTGAGAAATGGCGTTCATTTCTCGGTTTTTTGAAAAGAAGAAGGGAATGGAGGAAAAACCCAGTGAAAGGAGACTATTCATGCCAGAGATTACGTTACAGCAACTTTTGATGTCCGGGGCTCATTTTGGGCACCTGACACGCCGTTGGAATCCCAAAATGAAACCCTATATCTTCATGGAACGAAACAGAATTTACATCATTGATCTCAACAAAACATTGTCTTGTTTGATGAAAGCATGCGAAGTCATTACTGAAATTGTTCGAAGTGGAGAAAAAATCCTGTTCTTGGGCACAAAAAAACAAGCGAGGGATATCGTTCGTGTGGAGGTTGAGCGGTGTGGTATGCCTTATGTCACTGAAAGATGGTTGGGAGGCATGTTAACCAACTTCAATACAATTAAAAAGAGTATCAAACAGCTTAAAAATCTTGAGAAAATGGCTGTCGATGGTACGTATGATAATCTCACAAAGAAGGAAATTCTCGGCATAGAGAGAAAAAGGGAAAAGCTTGAAAAGAGTCTTGGAGGCATCAAAGAGATGAGCAGATTGCCGGGCGGCTTGTTTGTCATTGATACAAAGAAGGAAGCCATTGCGGTGGCTGAAGCCAACAAATTGGGTATTCCTGTATTCGGTATGATCGATACGAACAGTGATCCCGATCCCATCGATTATCCCATTCCAGCAAATGACGATGCATTTAAGTCAATCAGTCTCATTGTCCATACGATTACCGATGCCATTTTAGAGGGGAAAGCAAAAGGAACGATGATTCCAAGCTCTGAGGAAGAAGAGGAATTGGAGGAAGAAGTTCAAATAGAATCACTTGATGAAGATGAAGAAGCCCAAATGTGAGGATTGATTTATGACCGTTTCTGCCGGCGAGGTAAAAAAACTGAGAGATCTAACGGGTGCAGGCATGATGGATTGTAAAGCTGCACTGATGGAGACAGAAGGTGATATTGAAAAGGCCGTTGAATATCTCCGGAAAAAGGGAATTGCCTCTGCACAAAAAAGAGAAGGAAGAGAAGTCAAAGAGGGTGCGATTATCGCGTATGTGCATCCAGGAAACCGATTGGGTGTCATGGTTGAGGTCAATTGTGAAACCGATTTTGTCGCCAAAACCAACGATTTTCAACTTTTTTCAAAAGATATTGCCATGCAGATTGCTGCAACAAATCCGATGGCCATTCAACGAGAAGATCTCTCAAAGGAAATTGTAGAAAAGGAACTCGATATATATCGGACCCAGATGAAAGAAGAAGGAAAACCGGACAATGTAATTGATAAGATTGTCCAGGGCAAACTGGAAAAATATTATCAGGAGGTGGTTCTTTTAGAACAAGGTTTCGTTAAGGATACAAGCAAAACCGTGAAAGAGTATTTATTGGAAGTTTCGGGTAAGCTCGGTGAACATATATCCATTAGACGGTTTGTTCGTTTCCAATTGGGTGAGGAAATATAATCCATTTTGATCTTTTATGATTCTTTAGATGATACAGAAGGAGAACGGTCTGGCGCAGAAAGATTGTCAAAAACTCTTATATCAACGGATCCTGTTAAAACTCAGTGGCGAGGCGCTGCGAACAGATCGGCGTCTGGAAATTGATCCTGTCGTTGTCAAAAAGATTGCGAACGAGATTCGGGATATTCGAAGTCTGGGGATCGAAATCGGGATCGTTGTCGGTGGTGGCAATATTTTTAGAGGTCTTTCAGCCAGCACGAGAGGGATGGATCGTGTGGCAGCGGATCATATGGGCATGCTGGCCACGATGATCAATTCTCTTGCTTTACAGGATTTCCTTGAAAGAAATTCGGTTCCCACACGGGTTATGTCAGCCATCCATCTTGAAGCCATAGCAGAACCCTACATTCTACGGCGTGCTCTTGGCCACCTGGATAAAGGACGTGTTGTTATTTTTGCTGCAGGAACCGGCAATCCTTATTTTACAACCGATACAGCCGCAGCACTTCGGGCTATTGAAATTGGAGCGGATGCAATACTTAAAGGAACAAAAGTAGATGGTATCTATACCGCTGATCCGAAGAAAAAGAAGGACGCCGTTAAATACAATACAGTCACGTATGCGGAAGTGATCGAGAAAGAACTTCGGGTTATGGATGCGACATCTGTAACGCTCTGCAGAGAGAATGGAATTCCCATTATTGTGTTCAATCTGTTGATTGAGGGCAATTTGAAGAAAATTGTCACAGGGAAAAAAGTTGGAACCATTGTTCGAGGAGATTAACCATGATTGATGATATCCTGGACGATGCCAGGCAGCGTATGGAAAAAACATTGGTCAACACCCATTCCGAATTGGGGAAAATACGCACGGGTAGAGCCAGTCTGTCTCTTCTCGACACGGTTCGTGTCAATTATTACAACAGCATGGTGCCCCTGAAACAGGTTGCCAACCTCGGCATACCAGAACCACGAATGATTACCATTCAACCGTGGGATCGAAATCTTTTGGGTGAGATCGAAAAAGCCATTCTGAAAACCGATCTGGGCATTACGCCGAACAATGACGGTCATATCATCCGATTACCCATCCCTCCTTTGACAGAAGAGAGACGACAGGATCTTGTGCGATTGATTCATCAATTGGGGGAAGAAAATCGCATTGCTGTGCGTAATATTCGGCGGGATGTGATCGATCATCTGCGGAAAGCACAGAAAGAGCATCAGATATCTGAGGATGAAGAATACAATGGGGGTATTGATATTCAGAAAATAACCGATGAGTATATCAAAAAAATTGATGAAGTGATTTCAAAAAAAGAGGTTGAAATCATGGAAGTATAATGTTATTCGATCATTCAATCATCCTTTCACATCGTTTTCAAACAATGGACTTGACATTGATGATTTGATTTTATATATTTTAAACAAAGGTTAATAAGTAAGCCTGTTATTGAAATGAAATTGAATATATTCCAAATATCGTGTATCTGCAATGGTTGGTGGTGGTACCTCTTTTAGGGTGTCTCCACCCAGAGCTGTATAATCAGCATCCAGTGTGGGACTCCCGAGTGGTTGTTCCCACCTGTTTCAGCAAACACGATAAGGCCATGGGAAACATCCACGGCCTTTTTTTATGGTTGATTTAAGGAGTGATTGAAGGAGAATAAAAATGGATATCAAGGAAGCCATTCATGTAGCCATTACATCCAAGAATTTAAAACAAGCAGAAGCCTATCACATCGCTGATGAAATCATGAGCGGGCATGCGACCGACGCACAGATTGCTGCATTGCTTGTGGCCCTCAGATCGAAAGGTGAAACGATTGATGAAATTACGGGTTTTGCCAAAGCCATGCGTGAAAAGGCCACTTCTATTCATTGCCATGCAGATTGTGTTGTAGATACGTGCGGTACTGGGGGTGATAGGGCTGGTACGTTTAATATTTCTACACTCAGTGCATTTGTGGCTGCCGGTGCAGGATGTCAAGTAGCCAAACATGGTAACCGGTCGGTATCCAGCCGATGCGGAAGTGCTGACCTACTCAAGGAACTTGGCATCAATATTGAAATCGCTCCCGAAGCTATTGTAAGATGTATTGATGAGGTTGGTATTGGTTTTCTGTTTGCTCCATTACTCCATAAGGCGATGAAGTATGCTATTGGACCTAGGAGAGAAATTGGCATTCGAACGATATTTAATATACTGGGACCTTTAACGAATCCGGCCGGGGCAAGAAGACAGCTCCTCGGTGTTTTCGACGGTGATCTAACAGAACCTCTTGCCCACGTCCTCATGAAATTGGGCTCCGAGCATGTTCTGGTCGTTCATGGGGAAGACGGACTTGATGAAATAAGCCTGACGAAAAAGACCAAAGTGAGTGAGCTCCGACAAGGAGAGATTCGCAATTACTTTTTAGAACCCGAACAATTTCATTTCAGTCGCATTCAACCTGAGGAGATTCGGGGGGGTGACCCGGCAGAAAATGCTAGGATTGGGCTCGATGTGCTGAAAGGTGTTCGGGGCGCTCCAAGCAATATGGTTCTTCTCAATGCGGGAGCCGCTATTTATGTAAGCGGTCTTGCCCAGTCGATTGAAGAAGGAATCGAACGATCCCGGGAATCGATCGATTCCGGAAAAGCGCTTGAGAAACTTGAAGCATTGAAAAAAATGACGAATCATTAAATTGAAAACAAAAGGGAAAACCAACATGTCCATTCTGGATACCATTATCATTGAAAAAATTTCAGAAGTCGAAAGAATCAAAGAAACGCTGTCTATTGATTTCTTAACGAAGAAACCATTTCCTGAAACCAGAGATTTCAAATCGAACCTTGTCACCGATCAAATGGCTGTCATTGCTGAAATTAAAAAGCAGTCTCCTTCGGCTGGTGTGATCCGGGAAAATTTCGATCCCGTGGCCATTGCCAAGGCTTATAAAAAGGCCGGTGCAGAGGCGGTTTCAGTCCTTACCGATGAAAAATTCTTTGGAGGAAAAAACGCGTTTTTACAGCAGGTTCGGCAGTGTGTCGATCTACCGATTCTCAGGAAAGAGTTTATCATCGACGAATTCCAGATTTATGAATCCCGATATTTGGGTGCGGATGCTGTGCTCCTTATCGCGTGTATGCTGAGTGAAAATACATTGAGAAATTTCATTCAGATTGCCAGTCAACTCGACATGGATTGTCTGGTCGAAGTCCATTCTGAGCAGGATATTGAGAAGAGTCTTCGCACCGGTGCCGGGATCATCGGTATCAACAACCGTGATTTGGACACATTTCGTGTTGACATCGATACTTCATTGTCTTTAAAAAAGAAGATACCCGATGGGATTGTCACAATCAGTGAAAGTGGAATCAAAACGAGAGAAGATGTCCTCAAATTGGAAGAGAGTGGTTTTCAGGCTGTTCTGATTGGTGAAACATTGATGAGGGAGAAACAGATCGAAAATAAGTTGCGTGAGCTCAAGGGAGGTTAAGGGTAGGTGCATTGTGAGAAATCGTGTTCAGAAAACCAGGATCAAAATCTGCGGCATCACTTCATTAGAGGATGGATTGATGGCTGCTGCTCTGGGGGCTGATGCATTGGGTTTCGTTTTTGCTCAATCGAAGCGCCAGATTGCTTCATTAAGAGCCAGGGCCATCATCGCAAGGCTTCCCGCATTTGTTACTGCAGTCGGTGTCTTTATGGATCAATCTTTGGAGACTGTCCAAAAAATTGCTGATGAGACCGGTATCGATGTTATCCAGCTTCACGGTTCTGAAACGCCTGAATACTGTAAGCAGATGAATAGACCCATTATCAAGCGGTTTGATATTCCCGCTGATGAGTCCACCGACACGTTGGCATCGAGAATGGGAACGTATGATGTAGCGGCCTATTTGCTCGATCCGGGAGCGGGAGAGGGAAAGGTCTTTGACTGGGAGAAAGCGATCGGGCTTGATTATCCGCTCATCATTGCAGGAGGTCTTAACGCCGATAATGTGCGTCGGGCTGTCCAAATTGTCAAACCCTACGGCGTGGATGTCTCTTCTGGTGTCGAGAAGGTTCCTGGGAAAAAAGACCGTGAAAAAGTGAAACGATTTATCGAGGAGGTTGGATGAGTATCCGTATGCCCGATGAAAGGGGCCATTGGGGTCAATTTGGTGGGAGATATGTACCCGAAACCGTGATGGGCGCGCTCTATGAACTTAATGAAGCTTATTGTGCTGTCCGGGATGATGTCGGTTTTCACCATGAATTGGATTTCTATTTAAAGGAATATGCAGGCAGGCCCACATCACTCTACTTGGCCGGCCGGTTGATGGAACCATTTGGTGGCGTCAAAATCTATCTCAAACGGGAAGATCTTGCCCATACCGGAGCCCATAAAATCAACAACACCATCGGTCAGGTTTTATTGGCCTCGCGGATGGGTAAAAAACGTGTGATTGCCGAAACAGGAGCCGGCCAGCACGGTGTTGCTACGGCTACGGCCTGTGCCCTGATGGGAATCGACTGTATCGTCTATATGGGTTCCGAAGATATAAAAAGACAAAAAATGAATGTGTTCCGCATGGAGCTTTTAGGCACCCAGGTCATCCCCGTGGAATCCGGATCCAGAACCTTGAAAGATGCCATTAACGAAGCGATGCGCGACTGGGTGACCCGTATCGACAATACCTATTACTGTATCGGGTCTGCTGTGGGTCCGCATCCCTATCCGATGATGGTGAGGGATTTTCAGAAAGTCATTGGTCAAGAAGTCCGGGAACAGATACTCGAAAAAGAGGGTCGATTGCCGGATCTGCTCGTGGCCTGTGTGGGAGGCGGCAGCAATGCCATCGGCATTTTTTATCCTTTTTTAGATGAAGATGTTCAAATGGTCGGTGTCGAAGCGGGGGGATTGGGACTGCATACGAAACAGCATGGAGCCAGTTTGTCTGCGGGTGAAGTCGGGTCGCTTCACGGTGCGATGAGCTATCTGCTTCAGAATCAGGATGGTCAGGTGACGGAGACGCATTCTGTTTCAGCGGGTCTTGATTATCCGGGGGTGGGACCGGAGCATGCCTATCTCAAAGAATCGGGCCGCGTTCGATATACGACGGTAACCGATCAAGAAGCTCTGGAAGCCTTTGATCATCTTTCAAAGAAAGAGGGCATCATTCCGGCTCTCGAGAGTGCACACGCCGTGGCGTATACAATGAAAACGGCAGTGGAAATGTCCGGTGATCAAGTTATTGTTGTGAATCTTTCCGGCAGGGGGGATAAGGATTTGGAGATCGTAGAGGGATTGGTATGAAAATTCAAGAGCAATTCGATCAACTCAAATCGAAACATGAAATGGCTCTGATTGTCTATCACACAGCCGGTTTTCCCACTCTGGATGCTTCGATGGCGCATATCCAGCTTTTTGAGCAAAATGGGGCGGATTTCATTGAAATCGGCATTCCCTTTTCCGATCCGATTGCCGACGGGCCCACGATCCAACATGCTTCTCATGTGGCTTTGCAGAACGGCGTTACACTGAAGAAGATCATCACATCAGTTGCACAAATCAATATTCGGGTCCCCTTGGTCATGATGTCCTATCTCAATCCGCTTTTGGCTTACGGATCTGAATCTCTTTTTCGGGATATGAGTCGAGCGGGGTTTTCGGGAATCATCGTTCCTGATCTTCCTGTGGAAGAATCCGAAGAGTGGGTCGCACTTTCCAAATCGTACGGGATTGATCTCATTTTTCTCGTAACGCCAACCACATCCGATCAGCGGATTCGTCTGATCACCGATCGTTCTGAAGGCTTCATCTATTGTGTCAGTCTCACAGGCATCACAGGCGTCCGGAATGGACTGCCTCCAGGACTTTTTGATTTCACTCGGCGTGTAAAAAAGGCTACCGATAAACCTTTGGCTGTCGGATTTGGATTTTCCACTCCGGAACAAATCCGCATGCTTCAATATCAGGCTGACGGTGTGATTGTCGGCAGTCGTATTGTGGATGCAATTGACAAAAAAGAAGATGTCACCGGATTGATACGTCGGTTGAAATCGGCCACAAAATAGGCGCGTATGAATCGTGCTCATTTCCTCCAGGAGGATCATGGATCATGAAATCGTTTTCTCTGTCAAAAATGGCTTTTACACATCACAAAATGGGATTTTCCGGCTGTCCTGTCGTTGTCTTTGAAAAGCTCTATCCAGAGGCGCCGTTCGCCTTTTTATATGAGTCGCTTGAAAGTTTTGAGAAACGGGGCCGGTACTCCTTTATCGGTGCCAAACCCTTTTTGATATTTAAAAGCCACGGTGAGCACATTCAAATCATCTATGGCCATGTTACCATGAATGATGAAGGGAATCCCTTTGAAATGCTCCGCCAGCTTGTGCAGAACGGTCAACCCTGTCCCCATGTTGTTCCTTTTTCCGGTGGGGCGGTCGGCTATGCCGGTTATGATGCAATCCGTTTTGTCGAGTCGATACCAGACAGCAATCCAGACGAGCTGAATATTCCCGATCTTTTCTTTATGTTTCCCTCCGAGCTGGTCGTTTTCGATCATCTGGAACAAACGGCTGATATTATTCTTTATTCGGAAACAGAAATCGATTACAATCGACTGGAAGTGATCAAAAAAGAAGTTGAACGGTGTCGGGATAAACGTTTGAAAGATGATTTTCAAACCAAACCAGATTCTGTTTCCATGTCCTCTAATTTCTCGCGTGAGGCTTTTTGTAGTATTGTCGATCAAGCAAAAGAGTATATTCTTGCAGGGGATATTTTTCAGGTTGTGCTGTCCCAACGCTTCAGTTTTGATATTCCCACCGATTCGATGTCCATTTATAAAGCCCTGCGAAAAACCAATCCTTCTCCCTACATGTATTATCTGGTTCTGAATGATTTGAATATTTTGGGGTCGTCCCCAGAAATTTTGGTTAAGTTGTCCGGGGACCAGGTCAGCATACGACCCCTTGCCGGGACGCGACGGAGGGGCAAATCGGATCGGGAAGATCAACAATTGGCCGATGAGCTTCTATCCGACGAAAAAGAACGTGCGGAGCACGTCATGCTTGTGGACCTGGCCAGAAATGACATCGGCCGCGTTTGTCAATATGGGAGTGTACAGGCTACGCACCTTTTCGAAATTGAAAAATACTCCAAGGTGATGCATCTGGTTTCGGATGTCACAGGAATACTGGAAAAAAATAAGGATGCGTTCGATCTTTTTCAGGCGACATTCCCGGCTGGTACGGTGTCCGGTGCTCCAAAAGTGCGATCCATGGAGATCATTGACGAACTGGAGAATGTCCGGCGCGGTGTCTATGCAGGGGCGATTGGATACTTCGGTTATTCCGGCGATATGGATATGTGCATTGCCATTCGGATGATTTTGATTCGAGGGGATAAAGGGTATATTCAGGCAGGAGCGGGGATTGTGGCCGATTCGATACCGGATAGAGAATATCAGGAGACCTACAACAAAGCCAGGGCACTGATTCATGCCCTTGATATGGAAGGGGGAAAATGAATGGTTTTTGTCCTCGATAATTACGATTCGTTTACTTATAATCTGGTTCAGTATTTAGGTGAATTAGGGGAGGAGGTCTCCATTTCTCGTAATGATAAAATAGCTATTGATGCTATTAAAAAAATGAATCCCTCTGCCATTTTTATTTCACCGGGGCCATGCACACCAAAAGAAGCAGGTGTTTCCGTGGAAATGATACAGTCGCTTGGCGGAACGATTCCGATATTTGGCGTCTGTCTGGGTCATCAATGCATTGCAGCTGCTTTTGGAGGAAAAATCGTTAGAGCAAATCAAGTGGTTCATGGCAAGGTCTCTTCCATTTATCACGACGGGAAAACGATATTTCAGGGGATTAAAAATCGTTTTACAGCCACACGGTACCATTCGTTAATTGTCGAAAAGGAGAGTCTGCCCGATTGTTTTGAAATCAGCGCATGGACGGAGGGCGATATCATCATGGGATTAAGGCACAAGACCATGCGCATCGAAGGTGTCCAGTTCCATCCAGAATCGATATTGACCGCCGTGGGGAAGCGCATTCTGAAAAACTTTTTACAGTTGTCATTTGACCCTCATTAATAAGACTTGACCGTCACATTAAACAAATCAAGGTGTTTAAATTATAATAAGATATTATCCATGCATATTGCCTTAGTCAATACAAACCGGATCAGACCGCCGATTGCACCGATCGGTCTGGAATATGTGGCGGAAGCTCTGGGTCATGCAGGTCATGATATTTCTGTCCTCGATCTCTGCTGGGAAGATCACTGGGAGATCGCTGTCAGTCGATTCTTTAACGATATCCGTCCCGCCTTGATCGGTGTGACGCTTCGCAATACAGACGATTGTGCATTTACCACCCGACAGTCATTTTTAAGTGAATTTTCGGATATCATTCAAACCATCAGAAAACAGACGGAAAGTCCCATCATCATCGGAGGAGTGGGTTTTTCGACGATGCCTGAACAGGTTCTGGCATTGTGTAATGCCGATGGGGGTATATGGGGTGATGGAGAGTTTGCGTTTGTGGAATTGGCCAACAGAATTGAACGAAATGAAAATTGGCATACCTTACCCAATTTGATCTGGAAGCAAGATGGAAAAATCCATCGGAATACGATCCAGTTGAATCCACTCGAAAATCTACCACCGATGTCCAGAAAGTGGATCGACATCAAACGCTATTTTAAAGAAGGTGGACAAATTGGATTCGAGACCAAGCGCGGGTGCCCTATGCAATGTATTTACTGCGCTGATCCTGTCGCCAAAGGAAATCAGATACGGGTGCGGCCTCCAAAAGGCGTTGTGGATGAACTCGAAAATTTGCTTGCTCTGGGTGTCGACCATCTGCACACCTGTGACAGTGAATTCAACATCCCGGCATGGCATGCTGGGGAGGTCTGTCAAAAGATAATCAATCGAGGGCTCGGGGAATCCATTCGCTGGTATGCTTACTGTGCACCCAGGCCTTTTTCCCGGGAATTGGCACAACTGATGAGGAAGGCAGGCTGTGTCGGGATTAACTTTGGTATCGACAGCGGTGATGAGGATATGCTGAAACGGTTGAAACGGGATTTTTCGGGTAAAGATATCTTGAATGCAGCCCGATACTGCAAAGAGGTAGGCATCGTATCCATGTTCGATCTGCTTATTGGGTCACCGGGTGAATCCAAAGAGAGCATTATACAGACCATTGAGTTGATGAAAAGGGCAAATCCCGATTGTGTTGGTATCGCATTGGGTGTAAGAATCTATCAGGGGACAGAGATTTCAGAGATGGTGAAAGAGGATTCTTTAGAAAATGGACTTATCGGAGGAGGCGAATTTACGGAACCTCTGTTTTTTTTTAGAGAAAGAGATTGCTTCGTTTGTTGCAGAACTGTTGGATGATCTCATTCGGGATGATAAAAGGTTTTTCTTTTTCAATCCAGAGGATTCGAATCAGAATTATAATTACAATGCCAATCAGCGTCTCGTTGAAGCGATTCATGAAGGGTACCGCGGCGCGTACTGGGATATCCTCAGGCGAATGAAGGAATAGTCTATTATGTTAAAATTCCAATAAAAAATGGTGTCATTACCACAATTTCTTGACCGGTAATCCAGAATTATGGGCTGGATCAGTATAAGAAAATGCTTCTCCTTTTCTTTTAGAAAGGAAAGGAGCAAAAAAAATCGGTTTTTTGTGTACTACTGCTGCCCGGACTGTATCTTCCGAAATGAGTGCGTCTTTTTGAGAGGATCATTATTTGTTTATCGAGAGTCCGTGCAAAAAACCATTAAAAGGTGGGGTCATTCTGAACGTATTCGAAGAATCGGGGGATGGTGTTTATATGGTCATTTATAAAAAATGTAAAGAGAGTAATCTGATTAATATCGATCGTCTTCTGCGTCTTCGCTGTTGGACCGGATGTTTTTTCGCTTCCACTTGAAAACCACATTTTTGGACATGCTGAAGTGCCCATTTGTTGGCGGACTGCTCTCCTTCTCTGGGGTGGAGATTGAGATGGTACCGTCTAAAGTGGTGGAGTTCGTGTGCGAAGAGTGTGGCGAGATGGCCAAGAAAATTTAGATAATGGAATTCCCATCCATAGATGTCTCTTTCCGTACGGGGGAATAAGCGATCTCTTCCGTCAAGACGCATGCGTATCAGTTTAAACTGTTGGGGAAGATCGGGAGGAGATCCCCATTTTCGGGCAAAGGCCCATTTCCCTGTTCTGGCAATGAAACGGGCAGGTGTCATCCATCTGCGGACATAAGCCGTACCCCGATTCCGGCGGTATCCCGGAATGATGTAGAGCGCCACGACAAGGTCGCTCGTATTCGTGGAGTGTGCAATACGTTCAAGTGTTGTCAGAACGTCTTCACGATGAATACGGTTTTGTTTGAAAAAATCGGAATTATGAAACAGATGCACCTGCATGGATCTTCTTATCCCGTCTCTTTAGAATCAAGAGGCCCACTCCGAAAAGAATAGTCCCCAAAAACATGCCGGCAAGTGCATCCACGGCATGGTGATACTGACAGTAAACCGTTGCGGTAGCCATCCCAAATACGAAGGGGAACAGAAAGAGTCCCACTTTCCACTGGTATTTAAACGATGCCCACAGAATGGTGTAGGCTGCAGCCACATGAGAGCTGGGAAAACATCCTCCTTTGATGGATCCCCTTCCTTGAATAAACTGATTCAGCCGAAGGAACAATCCCCCCTCGAGACGAATGGTGTGAAGGTCTTTCAATATCACCCAGGGACCTTCTGCCGGAAAAAGCAGAAAGATCAGAAATACTGTATAATAGGTGAAAAAAACGAGAAACAGAAAATCGAATGTTTCTTCTCTTCGGCCTCTGCAGTAGAGGGTCAGCGCACCTATGGGTATGAAAAAATAGTAGAATGCATAGAAGAAATTCATCAGTTCGGTCAGCCAGGGTGTGAATATCTTTTCGACCCAAACCGTCGGATGGACTTTAAAAATAGTCAGATCGAGATTGACGACAAAATCGTTGGCCCAGTAGGGGAAGATCATGGTGATCAGGTTGTTCAGTTCCGTCCAGAGAAAAGCCAGTCCAAGAGCAGGGTAAAAGGTTCTTAAGAAATGAAGGATTCTGGAATGATGATGGTTGGACAAACGAATCAGTTCCAGGATCAGAAAAATGAGGAAGAGATGTCCAACCGGATAAGACCACCACCGTGGCACATTCCGTTGAAAAATAATCGTGAGAATCGCCAGAATGCTTAAATAACTGAATATCGTATAATCCATAAGGTGGAGTTTGAGATCTCTGTACCTTTTTCGGAATGGACAAGTGGGCAGCGGGCAAGTCGTTTGACCGTTCAAAATAGGGTCCTCCATATAAGGGTGAATGGGTCATGCGTTAGGGTTGGATTGTTTGGTTTTTGTCCCATGATAAATATAATGAAAAGCGTCATCCCGCAGGAAAGGAATGACGCTTCGTGGTCTCTTATTTGGCATTCTGTTTTATTCAATTTCATTTTCAATGGGATAAATCGGGCGAATATCGATTGGCACATGGGTCAGTTTGTCCAAAGCTGACTGTACTTCAGGTCTGATGATCCTGTATTTCTCGATGAGTTCTTTTGCCGCCCCGTAATTGCCTTCCGCCTGGATGAGGAGGATTTCCTCAGCCAGGTCCCGAACCGTCGATTTGATCCTTCTGTCATAAACGGAAAATTTGCCGTCGCTCTCGACATGAAAGGCTCCTTTGTCCAGGCAGTAGTTGAGCTGAATGGCGACACCGCCTCCATGCGCCTCGCCGATGCCGAAACGGATCGATCGAAACATGCCACCGAGGTAGGAAGCATAGAGTGCGTTTTCGAGTTCTTTGGGAAGGACTTTCTTGTCGATGAGGAACTGTGTGTTGAGCACACCGAGGACATCGGCTTTGCACTCCTCAATTGTGGTGTAGAGTTCCCTGAGTTCTCTGTTGACCGTGGTTTCCACACCGTCGATTGTGATCTGACCCGGGCCCAGTCCGTGGCTGATTTCATGCATCAGAACGTGGTTGAAGTAGCCGTCGAATGAGACCCTCTCCAGATCCTTCTCAGCCAGAACCGTGTTGACGATGGGTATCCAGCATTTTTCAAACTTGGCATTCATCACATTTTTAAGCATTACTTTTTTGGATCCCTTGGCATCTCGAACACGCTCGTCGTTCGGTAAATTGAAGGCCGTTGTCTGAATGCCTGCTTTGGTATCGCCGGCCGTAAAGAGTTCGTTAACGACCTTAATCGGTGAAGAAGCCCCTCTCTCAAAATTTTTATATTCATCCGGAATCGGCAGATTGGCTTCCATATCGTTCAAATAGTTTTCGATGGTTCTGAGTTTCGCACTCTCATCATGGTCGACCAAACAGACGAAGGATTCGAAAGCCGCTTTATAACCGAACAGATTGTCTTCGTAGACTTCATAGGGGCCGATGACGGCTTCAATATCACCGGACAGATCCATCCAGTCCATGTCGCTCTGGTAATAATCATTCGAAAGAAAAGCTTCAGCCCGGCTGTTGAGATAGATCTTCAAATTCAAATCGGAAGTCATCTCAGCGGCCTGTTTTAAAATATTTGCTGCTTCGTGCAATTCGTCCTCAAAGAATTCAGAATAGGGAATGGCGACAAGCTTGTTTCCCTTTCTCCGGATCATGGTGAAGTTGCTTTCAAAGGCATCACGATCTTCCGGATGTGCCTCCAGCCAATTGTTGAATTCTTCTTTTGTCATATCGACCGGATAGTAATTCGCACCCGATGGTTTTTTCTCCGTATTGATGAAAGGATGGTCTTCATCCAGTCTGTTCCAGGGGCCGAACATGTTCTTGAAAAAGTCCAGATAGATCTGCCCGTTGGGCTCTTCGGTTTGTTCGAGTTCTTCCAACATCCGTAGATTGTTTCCATAAACCTGTTGGAGGAAAAGGTTATCCATAATACGGGATGCCCGAATGATCAATTTGATGGTCTGGATTTCCGCATCATGGAGGTATGAAATATCGTGCGTCAGCACAACGGGCGTCAGCTTCGACCATTCCGCATTCATATATTCGAGGGATGCTTTTTCTGTAATCACGTTTTTTCTCCCGCAATGTATCATGTAAATAATGATCAGTAAGAATGAAATCAGTAAAATCAAGCGATGTCGCATGATGTTTTTCCTCCGGTTGTTTTATCTATCTTATCTGTTTTTAATATACTTATTTTTCGGTATAGACGCAAATTGAAAAGAACGGTTTCTCTTTTTTATCTGTCATATTGCTATCCATTAAGCCTATTATTGTCATATGCGCACAGTGGCTGTCAATATGGCTGAATAGAGTCATCCACCTTCAGATCGGTATAACATATTATATGACTTAGATTTATCTCTATAAATTGGTTTTGGCATAGGCTTTGCGTATCATAATCAGTAGAAAACAAGAAAAATAAAAATAGAAGGGAGGAACAAAAAATGACACTCGTAAGATGGAAACCTGTAAGAAACCTGATCTCATTTCCGTATGAGATCGACCGTTTCTTCAGTGATTTTGGATTGAATTATGATCAGTCAGATACCGTGTGGAGCCCGAATGTGGACGTCTCCGAGACCGAGAAAAATTATGAAGTGAAAGCCGAGATTCCGGGTTTGAAGAAAGAAGATATCAAGGTGACGGTTGAAGATAATATTCTGAAACTGAGCGGTGAAAAGAAATATGAAGAAGAGACAAAAGAAAAGAACTACCACAGAGTGGAGAGATCCTACGGCAAGTTTGAAAGATCCTTCAGGCTGCCCAAAGAGGTCAAGAAGGAAGAGATCAAGGCCAGTTACAAGAACGGTGTGCTTGATGTGGTGATTCCGAAAGCCGAAGAAGTGAAACCGAAACAGATTGCAGTCAGCTAATCCAATCACTGAAATCATCCGAAACGAAAAGTCCCTGACTGAAACAGTCAGGGACTTTTACACTTATTTCAAAATCACTATTTGAAAAACAGTTCTTCAGTGAGTGTTTCAATTTTTTGATGGATAAATTCAGTGATCCCCGGGCTTATCTCTTTCTGCAGGGCCTTTTTGTAGTAGATCAGCGGCACATTTTTATCTGCATAATAGTCATCGTAGACATTTGCCAGCGTATAATAAACAATCTCTTTCTCTGATGTATATTCCAATGCCTTCCTCAGATATTGAATCGCCTGAGTAAATTGCTGTTCATTGTGGCAGCATTCGGCAAGCTGTATGTACAGGTTGTCCAGATAATCCGGATAAATAGTTGCGAGTGCCATTTCAAAGAAGAAAATCGCCTCATTATAATCCTCCAACTGTTTGCTGCACATGCCCAGATAAAAATAGACAACCGGATCTATATTATTCAGTATCAATGATTGCGTGAATATTTCTCTTGAATCCTGATATTTTTGATTCGCAAAGTAGCAATACCCCAACTTTTTCAAAACCTCTATTGAACGGTCACCGTATGCAATTGCATCCAAAAAACTCAGTGTGGCCAATGTGTATTTTTCCTGTTTGTAGAGAATCTCGGCTTTGAGTCGATTGAGATTGCGATTACTTTTATCCAGGAGGAGTCCATCCTCAAGTAAAACGAGGGCCTGATTCAGACTGTCCATTTTGACCCAATTCTGAGCGTATTCAAGAATCGTTTTGATATTCTGCGGATCAGCCTGATAAGCCATCTGATAGTATTGGTCCGCTTTGTCGATGCTGTCCATTTTTACGGCGCACCGGGCCAGCATCAGGGCATAATAACCATCTGTCGGATAGATCCTGATGAGTTCAGAATAGATTTCATGGGCATCGCTGAATTCCGAGTTGCTGTAGTGGAGTTTTCCCAGGCTGTCCATGATATCGATCCTTGCCGAATCGAGTTGAACGGCTTCCCGGTATTTGGTTTCAGCCTGTTCATCGTATCCCATTTTTGAGAGTGTATTGGCATAGTAGTTCAGGTTGTTGACATGGCCGGGATTGAGTTGATACGATTTCTCAAAATAGTCCAATGCTTCCCGAAAATGGTTTTGAAGAGAGTGTGTCATCCCCATCAGAAAATAGAGTTCGGCGTTTGTGCTGTCCAGTTTTATTTCTTCATTCAACAAATCGATGACCTGATTGGTTTGACCGGAATAGAGCAGTTGATAGATATTCTCTTCTTTCATATCCTGGGAAACGAGATTTGTTGTAATGAAAATTGAAATAAGGAAAATCAGCAGACTGAGACGTTTCATTTTTAGATTCACTTTCACTTTTGGATTGGTGTTGTGATTCATTTTATTGAAAAATAGATCTGTAAAGTATAAAGGCATCATCACAAATAAATCGTTGTACAGGTGATGGATGCCTTTTTAACGCTTTTTAAAGTGTCATTTATTGAATTTAATTTTTTCCTATCGTACAAATTCCACAGGCACGGCAATCCATACTTTAACCGGTACACCGTCCATTATAGCCGGTTCCCACTGTACTGATTGAATGGCTTCTGCTGCTGATTCGTCGCACCCGGCCCCCAGAGACTGCATCACAACGGTATTGACAACATCTCCGTTTTCGTCGATCAGTGTCTGAATGATGACCCTGCCTTCGACACCGGCCTGATGGGCAATGTCCGGATAAACGACTTTGTGTTGAATGGCTTCCCATCCACCAACCGGTTGGGGGGGCTCATCATAAGGGATGAATACAGGTGTTTCCTCGTTGTTTATCTGTGATGGAGGTGGAGGTGGTGGAGGTGCAGGAGATTCATCTGGTTGGTTAGGTTCATCCTGCTGGAGTTGAAAATCAACAGGGACAGCAATCCATACCTTGACCGGGACACCGTCCCGTTTAGCCGGTTTCCATTCCACTGTTTTGATGGCTTCTGCAGCCGCTTCGTCATATCCGCTTGATCCCAGAGATTGCATGACAACGGTATTGACAACATTCCCGTTTTCATCAATGAGCGCCTGGATCATAACCCTTCCCTCTACACCCGCCTTTTTGGCGATATCAGGATAGACAATCTTTTCCTGAATGCCTCTGTAACCTCCAACCGGTTCCGGAGGTTCATCGTACTCCACAAAAACAGGTCTATTTTCATCGATTTCTTGTAATGAAGGAGGAGGTGGCGGGGGTGTAAAAGATTCGTCAGGCGTAGTTGGTTCGTCTTGTCGAAGTTTAAAATCCACGGGTACGGCGATCCACACCGCGACTGGAACGTCTCTTGATACAGCCGGTTTCCATTTGACAGATTTGATTGCCTCCGCTGCTGAAGAGTCACAAGCAGGATCCACAGATTCCATGATTACTGTTTGAACGACATCACCGTTTTTATCAATCTGAGCCTGAATGATCACTCTGCCTTCGATGCCGTTTGTTTTTGCTTTTTCAGGATATATCAGTTTTTCCTGAATCGAACGATAACCATTAATAGGTTCAGGTGCTTCATCGTAGGGAACGAAAACAGGCTGATCGCTATCCACTGGCTGGGAGGCAGAATCGATTTTTGGGGGTGGGCCTTGGAATCCAAGTGTATCTATAGCTGCGGATATGATATCAGATCTGAATGTTCGACGCTGAAATTCTTCAATGATGCTTCCATATGATTCAAGTGACACATTATCAGAAGGTTTGACGAGAATTTTATTTATTTGATTCTCGTTATTTATTAATTGATTTTCAATTACATTCGCACATTCGGCAAGAGTGGTCTTCTCTCCATTAACCTGGATATTATTTTCATCTGTAACGATGATTTCAATTAAAGAGGATTCTGCAGAAGCATCCGCCGATTCCATATTTTCGTCCAATGTCGGTTCCGTGCTGCGGTCATAGCAGGAGAGCGGGATATAGAGAAGCAGCAGCCCCCCGATGACCAGGGCAATTTTTCTCTTCATATTTTTATTCATGGCAACCTCCCTCGTTTGATAATGAACCCGGTTGTACAGTTCATTCTTCTGCCTGATCAGGGCAGAGGCTGAGGTACAACCCAGCTGGGTCTGTTTCATGGTTTCGGCAATCTCGACCAGATATCGCGAGTATTCGATTGAAGAATTCATTTCACCGGATGTGGATCGGTCGTCGCAGGCCATTTCGCGGAGTTCGTTCATCTTCCGGTTAACGGCCCAGATGAGGGGATGAAAGAAATAGAGCGCCTGTGCGATCATCTGAACAAGTTTCATCAGGCTGTCGTGCCGCTGAATGTGGGCCAGTTCGTGATTCAGCACCATCTTCTGCCACTCGGGAGACCAGTGATCCCAGTCTGCAGGGACAAAGATTTTTTTGGAAAAAAGTCCCACAGTGAGCGGCATACCGATGAAATCGTTTTTAAAGATCTGAATCGATTGCGAGGGAAGATTGGTCGGTGTATCAACAGGTGTTGAATTTCTCAGTTTATATTTTAAGCGCAGGGTCGATATCAGGGGTATCATTAGCGTGATTGCTATCAGAAGAATCCAGGCCAGAAAAATCAGCCCGATGATGTTTATGGTAATGGGAGGTGGTGATAGATTCGTTGGCTGAACGGCAGTGATCGGCTGGATTGCGACCGAACTTCCGGCCGTGATTTGAGGCTGAGGTGTGGCGATGCTTTTCAGAATCGGCAGTGGAAACATCGGGGGAAGGAAGCATTTCATCAGGCCGATGACGGTGATTGTGTACCGGATGCGGGCGGAAGCGTTCCTCAGCATGTAAAGGGCCAAAAACACCAATCCGAGGAAGATCGTGTTCTGGACAACGATCATACCAAAATAGGCTGCCCATTGGAAGCCGCAGTGATTGATCCATGCAATCATGGCTATTTCCTCCTCAGTTTATTTTCTTTTTCTTTTAAAAGATCCTTGATCTTTTGAATCTCATCGAGTGTAAGGTTATCCGCGTGGATGAGGTAGTTGGCCAGGGCAGGGGTTGAACCGTCGAATATCCGGGAGAGCACACTGGACATTTCCACCTTTACCATCTCTGTTCTTGATTTCGACGGCGTATAGAAATTGACCAGTCCGATTTTCTTCCGTGTTAGCAGACCTTTTTTCTCCAATGTATTCATGATCGTCTGCACGGTTGTGTAGGCTTTCTCGCCTTGCGGAAAAGCGTGTTCCAGTACATCCCGTACAGAAGGTGATCCATCCAGTTTCCAGATTGCTTCCATGATTTCCCATTCAACCGGCGTGAGTTTATTGTTATTTGACATTGAGCCTCCTATATTGATCATATAAGTCCTACAATTATAGTAAATATACTATACAGATCAGAGAATGTCAAGTGTTTTTTTAATTTTTTGATTTTTTTGTCAGGGTGGATATCCTGGACAATCACGGTTAGGTGTCAAATTTTTTTCAGAATTGATTTTGTATTTTTTCAAGAGACCCTGAAACGAGTTCAGGGTGACAAAAGCGGTTGGGGTGTCATCCTGAATCTAGTGCTGAACTTGTTTTAGTATTATTTCAGGATCTGGGGTGGTCATGTTAATCTCAAAGATACTTATATCAGGAAGATGGATTAGTACTGTCTTTCACCGAAGATCTTCGTCCCGATGCGGATCATGTTGGCGCCTTCATCGATGGCGATGCGGTAGGAGTTGGTCATGCCCATGGAGAGGATCTGCATATCGGTATTGGGAATTTCGAGTAATCTGATTTTTTCGAAGCAGTTCCGTGTTTCGATAAAATAGGGACGGGCCTCTTCCGGATTCCCGGTAAAGGGACCCATGGTCATCAAGCCTTTGACCTGAATGTGTTTGAATCCGGATATATCCCGAATCAGGTTCTCAACATCTTCCGGAAAGAGACCGAATTTTTGCGGTTCTCGTCCACTGTTAACTTCGATCAGAACAGCCATCTTTTTATCGATTTCCGCGCAGCGTTTGTCGATTTCCCCGGCTATCTTCAGTGAATCAACGGTTTCAATCATGTCGAATATCTCGATCGCTTTTTTCACTTTGTTCCGCTGGAGGTGTCCGATAAAGTGATACTGGACGGAGTCCCCAAAGGCTTCTAAAACCGGGATGGCTTCCTGAACATAATTTTCACCGATAATCTGGATCCCAGCATCGACAGCTTCCCGGATCTCATCAATGGTTCGGGTTTTTGCTGCGGCAACCAGTTGGACATTTTCCGGGATTTCACTTAGTAATGCTTTGACGTTGTCTTTTATCATTTGTTACTCTTACTGTGATGAAAAGACTTAAGTAAACAGAATATTTCAATATGGAGAATTCGTGTAACAATGTCAAGACATAAACCAGAGCAATCTAAATTCTTCTCCTTTTTTTGAAAGAAAAGGAGCAAAAGAAACTCACCCCCTGGATTCCCCTCTCTTAAGAAGAGAGGGGAATGTTTCATCCTGTGACCAGAATGGCTGTCATGATCAATCAAGAAAATAGGATGTCATTCCCGCATTGTTTTGAGCGGGAATCCAGGATGTGGGTTGAATCGGAAGAAGAGAACTCTTCTCCTTTTCTTTTAGAAAGAAAAGGAGCAAAAGAAATCGGTTTTTTGCGTACTGCTGTCGGCCTGCCCGGATCTTCTAAAATGGTTGCACTTTTCTGATTGGATCATTTTTGGTGTATCGAAAGTCCGTGCAAAAAACCCAAAAAAGACTTGACTTTTTAAAAATAGTTATTATATTTAACAGTACTGCTACAATGTAATAAGATTGCCTAAAAATAACATCACACAGGAGATATTCAATGAATCGTTCAAAACCCGTACCTGAACTGTCAAAAGCTGAATATGATATCTTACGCGTCATATGGAAAAATGGAAGGCAAAGTGTAAGGGAGGTGCATGATCAGCTGCAGCCCACAAGCGGCTGGGCTTATACGACAACGAAGACCATGATGGACCGGATGGTAACCAAAGGACTGCTCAAGCGGGAGTCCTTTCACGGCGTTTATCTTTATCAGCCGATGATCACACGGCCTGCAGGGCTTGTCCGCCTTGTTGAATTTTTCTCAGATCGTGTTCTGGAGATGGATGCAAGCGCCGTGGTTTCTCTTTTCAAGAAATCGGAGGCCATCACTCCCGACGAGATCAAAGAACTGGAACAACTGCTCAATCAAAAGAAAGAGGAGAGATGAGATGTTTTCAAATTTATGTACACTGATCAATCGGATGGCGCAGGTTTTCATCCCATTTTTTTGGCAGGAGGTTATCCTGTCATCGATTCTCTTTCTGATTGTCTTGACTTTGACCCTTGTTTTTCGAAAACAATCTCCCTTTCTGCGTCTCGGATTGTGGGCACTGCTTCTTGTCAGACTGATTGTGCCGACGGATCTCACATTCTCTTACAGCGGGAGTCAGTTGTTGCATCAAATCACCGGTTTTGGGAAAAGACTCAATATGCAACAAATCTCACTCCCAATTGAATCGGATCTCGAACAGGTTACAGAGAGGATTCCGGAATCCTCGGCACCGGTTAATCTGACCTATCAGAATCAAATTGAAAAAAGTCATCTGACTCAGCCCGCTCGAGTTTCACCATCCGGACAGAAGAATCTTTCAATAAGTTTCATCTTGTTTTCCGGATGGATACTGGGTGTCGTTATCCTGTTGTTTCTTTACCTCAGGAGGCTTATCACGTATCATCGGGTTATTGCAGCTGCTGTGACAGTTGAAGAGAATGACGTCTGGGAGATATTCGAATACTGGAAAAATCGATTTAAAATCAAACGATCCATCCGTCTAGTCAGCTCCTCGGTTGATCTATCACCCTTTACGATGGGTATCATCAAGCCCGTCGTCTTTCTGCCTCAGATGCTTCTCCAATCGCAGGATAAGGATACGATCGAGTCGGTCATTGCGCATGAGATGGCTCACGTCAAACATTTTGACGATCTCTGGATCAAGATTCAGGGACTGATCCAGATGATCTACTTCTTCCATCCGGTGGTCTGGATTGCCAACAGCCGGATTCATCTTCTTCGGGAGTGTTTGTGCGACCGGGTGGTTCTATCCTCCAAATCCCTGTCTCCGGATGTATATGGAAAAGGCCTGCTTTCGGTTCTGAAACTGAATCTCTTCGGTCCGGAAATGGTGGAGCTGCTTCCCTGTTTTGGAAATCTGCACAAAAAACTGAGACTGCGGGTTGAGAATATCAAAAATGGGAAGAGTCTCGGGAAAAAACAGATCATTTTTAGAACGATATTGCTTTTGGCTATTGGGTTATTCCTTTTGCCGATGGGTGTGAGGAGCAGACAGGATGTGCAGACAGGCAATGAATCAGAGCCTGCTTCTGTGCAGCATGATGTGCTCATTCAAATTGATGAAGAAGATGAGCCTTCCGCCCCCTTATCGACCGTGTCGGAATATCAGGAAAAAACCAGTGACTTTATTGAAATGATTGATCTGTTTCTCAGAAATATCAATCTGGGGAAAAGCAACGGTGCATTCTGGATGAAAATGCCGGGATTCAAGGATTCCCAGGTCCTCGCCCTTTTCGACGGTATTGTTGTATCCGAAGGACCGCACAATCTGGCCCATCCTGATTCAGGAAGGGATATTTATATTCAGAACGAAGCGGGGTATACGATTGTTTATCGTTATCTGGATAATGTCTATGTCGGTCTGAATAAAAAAATTGAAAAATGGGAGCCGCTCGGTTACCTGAATGAAACTGATAAAGATACACTATCTGCAGTAATCTATTTTGGTAATAGTGGTGAATCGAAAGATAATCAATTTATAAGTCCTGTTTGGAATGCGACAGTTATATCTAAATTTGGTTATCGATTAGATCCATTCACAAGAGAACCAGTCCATCATGATGCAGTTGATCTTCTGGCACAGAAATGGACTTCCGTATTCGCTTCCTCGGATGGTCGTGTTTTATCAGCAGGGTTTAACAAAGTATTGGGGAACAATGTTATTCTCGAACATCAGGATGGATTTGAAACCTGTTATGCCCATCTGGATTCGGTTTTGGTGTCTCCGGGGCAGGATGTGCTCAAGGGTGAACGAATCGGTCTTTCAGGGAATACAGGAAGAGCGGAAGGATATCACCTTCATTTTGAAATTCGTAAAGATGGGGAACCTGTCGATCCACAATTGTATATCGATTTTTGATTTTTTTAAAATATACGATAATCACGAGGCCACAAGTTTATTGTGGCCTTTTTTTATTTTCACTCACCCCCTGAATCCCCCTCTCTCATTGAGAGAGGGGGACTTTATTTATATAAATTTTTTCGATCGCTCAGGATATTTATCCTTAGCGTAATCATGAATAGGGACATCCGTCCCGAAAAAATAAACTGTCATCCCGAGCGTAGTCGAGGGATGAATTGATATTATATAATCAATAGAAAAAAATCATTTCTGCGACTTTCTTGGAAGAAAGTCGCCAAAGAACCTGCCTTTTTGCAAGCTTCGTAAAGGGTGTTTGAAATGTTTGAGCCTGATCCATTGTTACCCGTCCGGCCTTTCCCATTCGCACGATTTCAGCAGAAAAAGATGCTGAAATCGAACGCCAGCCCCTTGAAAAGGTATCCCTGTCAACCGCGGCAAAAA
>JAFGDT010000001.1 GCA_016931965.1 bacterium
CTATATTGCACCTAAATACACGCTCTGGAGCGCGTGTTTGAGAAAGTCCGAAACCGGGCACTTCCTTGGCTTTGATGAACGTGTGACCATTCAGGAGGCGCTTTATGCTCAAACCATGGGGTCAGCCTATGCCGCATTTGAAGAAGACATCAAAGGATCAATTGAAGTGGGGAAATATGCTGACATGGTTGTCTGGTCTGATGACATGTATTCCATCCCCTTAAATGATATCAAGGATTTGTATGTCATCAGCACGATTGTAGCCGGAACCGTATATAACAATCCCAATGTCGGCGTCGATCATACTTACGAAGCGAATCAGCCTTCAGGCTTTCATCTGCATCAGAATTATCCGAATCCATTTAATGCGAAAACCCAGATCACTTTTGAAATTCCTCAGCGATCACATGTGCAGATTAACGTCCTAAATGTGAGGGGGCAATTGATCCAAAGAGTAATGGATAAGAATCTCCTTACAGGTAAGCATGAAATCGTTTTTGATGCCACATTGTTGTCAAGCGGAATCTACTTTTATCAAATGAAAACAGAAAGATTCACTCAAATTAATAAAATGTTATTACTGAAATAAGGGGCAGCTAACCCATGGCTGCTAAGGATGCGGCCGCAACGGGTCTTTTTCATTTTTCAGTTCGGCTTTGGACGGCTTTCGCCGTCCATGAAAATAAAGGGCAGTGCGGACGGTGAGTAGAAGGCAGTTTAATTTTTAACGTAGCTTCGGGACGGCTTCAGTTGGCCGCATCTCAGAGCCAAACGTTCTGCGGTAAATAAATGGGTACTTTAAAGTGAAGATGAAAATACAGAAAATAAATAACGATTTTCCTGGATTCATGAAGAATGAAATAAACAGAATTGATTCAAAATATCAAAGTAGTGATAAAATTGAAGGTTATGTTTATGATGGTATTGATGGGAGTCAAATTACATACTGGAAATGTTATGATAAAGGATATTCACCTGAACATACTCATGAATACGACGAATATATGATAGTTGTTCAAGGAAAATATACAATAATTAATGGTAATGAAAGAATAGAAGTAAACGCGGGAGAAGAAGTTATAATACCTAAAACAGTTCCTCACGCTGGAGAATATATTGAAAACACGAGAACCATTCACGCTTTTGGTGGAAAGAGAGCGAATAGAAAGATAATAGAAAATTGATCGCATTAAATGATAGTTTCGCAGAACCCGTTAATGGTGCGGACGGTGCCCTAGTCAGTCTTGACTTTTTGGAGGGGCGTGCAATCCTCAGAATCCCATATCCGCCCGCACATCAACCATGTTAAACAATCCAATTAGTAACATAAGAACAAGGATTTAGAATATGATAAAATGGAATAATCCCAACATTATATTATTAATTCTATTCATTCTTTTTTCAAATTCATATGGTCAAAATATCACGCAGACAGTCAGGGGAAAAGTTTTTGACTCAGATACCAAAACGCCTTTGTCGTTTGCAAACATTATGATCAGAACAACCAATCCAGTACTTGGAGCAGCTTCTGATGCGAATGGTGTTTTTAGAATTGATATGGTTCCCATTGGACGACATGACATACAGGTTTCCTATATGGGGTATGAAACCAAAGTTATTCCCGAGATTTTGATTTCATCGGGCAAAGAGGTTGTCTTGGAAGTGTCCTTGAAAGAAGATATTGTTAAAATGGATGCTGTAGTTGTGACAGCATATACTAAAAAAGATAAGCCGATCAACTCTATGGCTACTGTCAGCGCGCGTACATTCTCAGTAGAAGAAGGCCGACGATATGCCGGTGGATTTGATGATCCCGGTAGGCTGGTTGCTTCATTTTCTGGTGTGACAACAGAGAACACACGGGATAATACGATTATCATCCGTGGTAATTCACCCAAAGGGTTGCTCTGGAGGCTCGAGGGCGTTGAGATATCGAATCCCAACCATTTTGCCAATCTGGGAACGTTTGGTGGAGGAGGCATCTCAGCGCTCAGTGCTCTGGTTATGGGCAATTCGGATTTTTTCACCGGCGCCTTTCCGGCTGAGTACGGCAATGCCATGTCCGGCGTGTTTGACATTAATTTGCGTACAGGCAACAATGAAAATCACGAGCATGCGGTTCAGCTCGGCACCCTGGGTCTGGATATCGCTTCCGAGGGTCCGCTGGGTAAAAATTCGAGCGCATCCTATCTTTTTAACTATCGCTATTCGACTATGGGGCTGGTGAAAGAATTCTTTCCGGAAGATGTCAAGGATTTCCTTCCGGTTTATCAGGATATGTCTTTCAAAATTAATATGCCCACGCAAAAAGCAGGCATCTTCTCGGTTTGGGGATTGGCGTCAGAGGACATTCTCAGTGAGAAAGCAGAAACAGACTCTTCTTTATGGGAGATGGCAGAAGACCGCGAGGATTTTGATGTCATTCAGCAAGTCATGTGTTTGGGGCTGAATCACTGTTATATCATGGGGGAAAATGCCTATCTCAGGACATCTATTGCAATAACCGGTAATTATATGAAGTTAAAAGGCAGGATGTTGGGATACGATTTAAAACGCTACGAAAAGGAATATACGGATAATCGAAATTATAAATATACTCTGACGAGTGTTTATAATCACAAATTTAGCGCGAGGCACACCAATCGAACGGGATTCATCCTGGATAAAATCCATTACAACACACTCCTAAAACATGCACCTGTTTTGGAGCAGGGAATCATCACAGTGGCAGATGAAGATGGTTCATCCTGCTTGCTTCAGGGCTACTCTCAATCCAAGTTTTGGATAAGTAAACGACTCATCCTGAATGCGGGATTTCATTACCAGCATTTTGATTTAAGCAGTGAATCTGTTTTTGAGCCACGCGTGGGATTATCCTTCAACCTGCGAAAAGCGCAGACCATCAGTCTGGCTTATGGCAAGCACTCGCGGCTGGAACCATTAATGCTCTATTTTGCCAAAGTCAATGAGAACGGGATTGGGCATCAATC
>JAFGDT010000085.1 GCA_016931965.1 bacterium
CAAATACGATAATGGTCAATGGGAGAATGTGGGAGATGCTTCATTGTATACTGTTCAATCCGGTGTAGTCTATCGTGTGAATATTCCAGCGGGCAGTCTGGACTGGCCATAGTAATAAAGAAATAATGATAGAATTATCCCTAAAAATAGTAACTGCTATTATATCCTCCATTTTCTTTACACTTTTTATTATTTTTTAGGCTATTGCTTTGGTATTCTTTCCTGTCTAACAATATAGAAAAATTTGCCTACCTGAAAGAAATTTCATATTTTTTACAATGATCTAATTTAGATGATGATCCAATGTGATAACTATTAGCACCTTAATAAACAGATACTTATTCATTATATATCTTCATTTGTTTACCACATCTATTTTTTGGTCTAAATTTTGTTGTTTTAAATACAGTTATGTGCATGAAAAGAAGCAATCTGAGGATTTTCCTATGAAATCGATATATAAATCCTTTTTATTGTTATTCATTGGTTTATTTTATTCAATCCCATTTCCAATCCTCTTTGGTCAGATTCCAACAAGAATGGGGGAGCGTGCTGAAAGCCGTACCATTCCGCAGCGTTCTGCTACCGCTGTAACTCCCGAACAAGCACGAGAAGCGGCTCTGGATTGGTTGAACGGCCGTCCCAATTTTATAAGGGATCAATATACAGCGACACCGGAGATGGTCCAAATTAAAGATAGAGAAAGCACTCGAACCATTGCCTATGTTATGCAATTGGAGCCAAGGGGGTATATTGTCATCACACCGGATAATGAGCTGAATCCCATTATCGCCTATTCTGAAAATTCTCGTTTCGATACCACCGAATCACCTGATAATATGTTACTGCATCTGTTACGCAGTGATATAACCGAACGGTTACAGGCATTGGAAGCAGGGGCTGTCGCTCCGATTTATCGAACCCAATCCAGGATCCTTTGGGAAAGCACGGTCGGTCTCAACAAATCTGCTCCGCAGCAGGTTCAGTGGGCGGTTGAATACGGTCCTTTTCTCTCTTCACAGTGGAGTCAGAGTACGGACGGGGGCACCAATGCAACATTCAATTATTATACACCTCTGGGTCCTGACGGCAGTTCGGGTAATTATGTGTGCGGTTGTGTGGCCACGGCTCTTGGTCAAATTCTCAATTACTATGAATGGCCTGGTACGGGAACAGGATCATACGGTTATACGTGGGACAATGGATCGGATCCCTCGGAGATCTTGTCCGCCGATTTTGGTGGAACAACTTATGACTGGCCCAATATACTGGATGTGTATCATGACGGAGGGAAGAGTGCAATCCAGCGGCAAGGGATTGGTCTTCTCACTTTTCATTGCGGTGTGTCGGTGGATATGGAGTATGCGTCCGACGGTTCCGGGGCTTCTCCATCCAGAGTTGCATTTGCATTGAGAAATCATTTTCGGGGAGCGGCAGAATATGTGGTCAACGAAGGTGATTTTTATGATCGCTTGTACAGCAACATCGTCAATCAACGTGCGGGTGAACTGGCGATTTATGATACGGTTTCTCCTGCCGGTCATGCCGTGGTGGTTGATGGCGTTCAGCACGATGTCGGAGGGACGAAATACTATCATTTGAATATGGGTTGGAGCGGCAGTTACGATGCCTGGTATGATATCGAGAATCCTTTTACGACGAGCAGTTATATCTGGGACACGGTGGGTGGCTGCGTGTTGGATATCATTCCCACTCCCGATTTGAATGATCCCGGAAACACGACGGTGGATGGAAATGTGACCGTTTCCTGGGATGTTTCGGACCATTTAAATGCAGATCAATACGAACTGCAACAAGCGCTTCTCAGTACGACACTGGGTGACTTTACCGAGAATGTTGAAAGCGGTTCGGATGACTGGCTGATCGATTTCAACTGGGAAACTTCCACTCAGGCCTCTCATGGTGGCGCCTCTTCTTTTCGAGGATACTTTACCCCACGGGCTTTTATCAGCGGTCTCGAATTGAACAAAGTGATAGAAATAGATGAATCAACCAGCATCACCTACTGGTGGCGTACCAATTATTTTAAGGTTGCTGGAGAGAGTACAAACGCCCGTTTTGAAATTTCTACCGATGGCTACACCTGGACAACGCTGCGCACCTACACCGATGCAAGTCATGCCTCCTGGACTCAGGAAACCATTTCGGCGGCAGAATTGGCTGTCTATGCCGGTGAAACCGCGTTCGTGCGATTTATCGTTGACCATCCCGGCGTAAGTTATTACGATGGCGATACGTACAATTTCATCGGTTTTTTTGTGGATGATTTTGCCGCAAACGATTGTTATATTGGCGATTGGTCAACGGTCGACAACAGCATCCTTACAGAATCGAAAGGGGTCACCATTACAGAAAGCGGTGATTATTATTACCGCGTAAGGGCCAATACGACAGACTGGTGGGAGTGGTCCGATGTGGAGGGCATTACGGCCGATTTGGCTGTCGCCACGCCCACATTTGATCCCGAACCGGGCACTTATGGCTCGGCTCAGAATGTCACGATCAGTTGCGCAACGACCGGGGCAGCCATCTACTATACGATGGATGGATCGGACCCCACCGAAAGCAGCAGCCTTTACAGCGATCCGGTATCGATTGCCGAGACAACGACACTAAAAGCGAAAGCGTACAAAAGCGGCTGGACGGCGAGCGGTATTGCTTCAGGATTATATGAACTCGATTTTATTGCCGACACGGAATCGATTTCAGGAACAGGGACCTATCTTTTCAATGAGGTCGGTGAAGGCGGAGACGGACATCAGGTTTCGATCAATTTCACGTCTCTCACCGGAAGCGGGGATGTCACTGTCACTCAAGTTAATATGAGTCCTTCAACTCCTCCGTGGAGCAATACACGGGATTTCTACTGGCAGATTGAGATCGATGGGGGGATCACCGGCTTTATTGCCGATGTTGCATTTTATTATCTGGGGGGTGATGTTTCGGGACTGACGGAGTGCGATTTCAGGATTTATCGGTCGCCATCCGGGAGTTCCTGGAATCTCATTGCTGATCAGACCACAGATGTGGATAACCATAAAATCTCATGTTCGGGTATCACCGGTTTCAGTGATTTTGCCATGGCGCCTTCAGGTAAAGTGCAGGATCTTTCACCCGAACAGGACGGGGACGATGTCCAGCTTACCTGGTCAGAGACCACAGGCGCTTCTTCATATAATATTTACAGCGGTACAGAGCCTTATTTTACATCCGACCAGTCCGGCGGCACCAATAGAGTTGCTTCAGGTGTTACAGAAGCCACCTGGACAGATGAAGATGCCACAGGCAATCCCTCTGAAAACAACTACTATATTGTGCATGCTGTCTCTTCAACCAGCACGGAAGGAGAGGCTTCTGATCGGGTTGGTGAATTTGATTTCGAATTAATTTCGAATGACACACGAACAGATTACAGCATGATGAATCTGTTTTTGAACAAC
>JAFGDT010000086.1 GCA_016931965.1 bacterium
GGAATATTCACACGATAGACTACACCGGATTGAACAGTATACAATGAAGCATCTCCCACATTCTCCCATTGACCATTATCGTATTTGGCCGTGATGATCCATCTCTGTGTTGAAGGAAACCACTTGTAAACACGGTCACAATTCGTACCATCCGAAGAAATATCCCCACCCAATTGTTTCGCTTCTGTGATGTTATGATCCAATGCATATGCCGGTGGAAGGATAATCATGTTGTAATCCGTCCGCGTTTCATTGGAAACGAGTGAAAACTGGGGATCATCAATGACTTCTCCAACAATGGTCCAAACAAAATCACCACTTGGAATATTAACACGATAAGGAACACCGTATTCAACAGTATAAAGAGATGCATCCCCTACATTCTCCCACTGACCATTATCATATTTAGCCGTGATGATCCATCTCTGCGTTGAAGAAAACCACTTGTAAACACGATCACAGGTCGATCCATCAGTCGATATGCTTTCACCAATTTCCTTTGCTTCTGTCATGCTGTTGTTCAAAAACAGATTCATCATGCTGTAATCTGTTCGTGTGTCATTCGAAATTAATTCGAAATCAAATTCACCAACCCGATCGGAAACATCGCTCTCATTCGTTCCATCGATTGAAGTGACCACATAGAAATAATGGGTTTCCGGATCGCCGACCACATCGTCCGTATCTGTCCACTGAACACCGTCGGTTCCGGGATCCCCATCCGTAATCCCGGTTGCAACTCGGTTGGTGCCACCTGTTTTATCCGGAGTAAAGTAGGCTGTTGTATCACGATAAACATTGTAGCCTGTTGCATCGGAAACAGCATCCCATGTCAATTCAAGATGGTCCGAATCCTCAATGATAATGGAGTTGATATCAGGAGGATCGAGTTCCGAAGTGGTCAAATCGGTAATGTCCCGCGATAATCCCAACTTATCGTATGTATTTCGTGATTTAATCCTGAAATGGTATTCTGTGTCTGCAGTCAATCCGGTCAGCTCAACCGAATGGGAAGTGGTCAGCGTTTCATCCCGTTCCGTTTCAAAACCATAATCATCCGTTTCACCATATTCGATTTGAGAATCGGACAGCACATCCGTATCCCAGGTGATTGTGGCACTGCTCGGAGTCACATCGGTCACAGCAATGTTTGAGATGAGCGGATAATCTCCATACGTATATCCGCCCGGAGAGTAGTAATTCCAGTTCTGTTTGAGGTGAACATAGAGCGGATCGTCCCATTTGTTGGGTTTTGGCTGATTGAGATTGACCTCCTCATTCCAATAGACTTTGATTTTACCATCATTCACATCATAGACGATAACCTCTTCCCGGCTATCACCAGATACATCCGCCACATAAATAACCCCTGCAGCTACAGGAGAATCAACCGTTGTCCATACAGCCTGACCGGTTATGGCATCAAAAACACCGACATTTCCCAACACATGTCTGGCTGTGGCTGCAATATATTCCTTCTTGGTGCCGAACCAATCAATCGTCCAGATAATTTCAAGTCCTTCTCCATTGCCATTTTCATGTGTATTAAAACCTGCCGGCAATACATCTGCTGTGGCGTAGTGAGCAAATTCATTCCCCGCATAATCAAACACCCAGGGGTGCTGGGAAACCGTTCCGCCAAATCTAGATCTGCACCAAACTTCACTGTGCATCCTCGTTGCATCAAAGTTACCTACAGCTGTATTCTGTGGCTCTCTCTCCGATTGAACGGTAAAAAGAGTTGTTTCTTTTCTCCATGTCAATCCATCTTTTGAAAGTAAAGTGGTGTGCCAATCGGTTCCACCATACCAGTCTTCTTCTGTAACAACCCATTCGATACCCGGTAAATCGGGTCGAATATCACCCACACTGACCGCATCCAAATGATCCACAAATCCATCTCCATAATTCACTCCAATCCAGTTCGTATTATAGCCAAGCGAGACAAGTGTACCATCATCATCTATCATATTGCCGCCGATGACTTCATCTTTCCCATCTCCATCCACATCAGCGCAGAGGAATGACCCATGGGCTTGTCCCCAGTAGCCTTCGTAAATCGTTGAAAAAGTACCGCCTCCGGTATTCGCGTCTTGTTCAACCCGCCAAATTTCAGCCTGTGTATCCATCCGAATGGCAATAACGGTTCTATTGATATAGTAACCGGGATTTGAATCCAATGCATGCATTGTTTGTACAACAATATCCCGGTCTCCTTCGCCTCTGATATTGGCTATGGCAATGTGACCTGCCCGTTGATTGGACCCGACACTGATATTAATCGTTCCCTCTTGATTGCCGTTTGATCCATTGAAGATAACAACCTGATTGGAATTGTTCAAGGCCACAATCTCTACTTGACCGTCATCGTCAATATCTGCAGCGCCAAATTTGGTACCATGGTTGACTATTTCAAAAATGGGATAGGAAATAGCGACATTCCAGAGAGGGGATCCATCGTGTGCGTAAACGTAAAGTTTTGTATCTGAACGAAATGTATAATCGAGCAGCATATCACCATCCAGATCAGCGACAAAAATATTGTCACCATAACCATAGACACCTTCCGCAACCGAAAAACAAAAGGGATTGGTATCATAATCGGGGAAAGAACTCCCCTCACTGAGATCGGGCAACAGAAGCACCCTAATGACTAAAAGGAGGAATATTCTTTTAATAACCATTCCTATATTTCTTGGCTCTCATAATATACAAAACGATGGATAAATAATCAAAATTTGAACCAAAAAAAAGAGAGGTCAATTCAATTAAAAAAATGAAGGGATATGACTTTGTTTATTATAAATATGAAGCTCTTTAAATTGATCGAATAAGAAAATGATGCATTAAAAAAAATGAAGAAAAATGCCCCTATCTGGGAAAATTTTTCTATCCAATTGGATAAAAAAGGCCGCTGAAACAGTTGCCCCAGCGACCGTAGGAGGAGTAGAGACAATAGAGGATAGTTTTAAAGTTTTTTATTTAAGAATTTTCTCTTTTGAAAATGAATGTTTTATTCCTTGTGAGATTCTCTCTTGATACCCCATAATTGGATTCATTTTCGTCACAAGCATTTTTTTGCCACGAAAGATAGTGATGACTATATCTAAATTGAAGCGCAATTGTTATGCCAAATTAAGTTCATTTTACAGCCCATTCCAACACATTGCAAGTAATTGTTATTACACAACCAAATAGTGTACAAATCAAGAAGGTCAAATGGATCATCTTTTTACTTGGATGATTTTTGATCATACAGGCCGGATATCATCTGTTTATTAAAGATATTCAATCGATTTTAAACCTGCCATCCCTTTGAACAGCTTGTATTTTTTAGGAAAAATAGCAACGGATTCATTTTGGCACGGAAATTGAGCCGCTCATCTTCAAATTTTATTTGCCCAATAAAACAAATATCATTATTTTTACCAAAATGTGTATTAATTTTATGTAACAACTCAATAATTCATCACGTACAAAAAGACCGATATGGCTCTGTCTATTGGGGAACAAATAGATAAACACCAACGTATAGTCAATTAAAATTGGTAACTGCACAACGTTTGGAGAGAACAATGAAAAGAAAAATCTATTGTGAAATATGTGGTGCTCTTATTCCCCCAGAACGACTGGAGGCGCTGCCCGGCACAACTTCCTGTGTCAAATGCAGTCAGACAAAACCCTATTCCGAAGCCGAAGCGCTCGGTATTTTAGATCCTGAAGATCTGGAGGAAAATCGGCTGAATGTTGAAGATTTTGAAGATAGCGAAAACGAATTGTTTCCGTAATTTGGGCGTGTGACTGATATCCATTGTGACATCTCCCATGGGGAGATTGACCAATCTGATACCTTCACACAGTATGATATGATGCAAATTCATAACACTTCCTTTTATATCAAATTCTTTTTTTAAAATTATTGTTTATATCAATTTTTCTTTGATTTTCCTTTCATTATTTCTTACATTTTGTTGATAAGATATGCATCGACAGAAAGGAAATGAATGAAATACCAAACTGTCTATTTTGAGAAACCTGGACCTGAGAATACGAATGATACACTGAAACTGGTCCAAGAATGGGCAAACATGTTAAACATTCAGCATATTGTTATAGCGACAACCACAGGTAAAACAGGTATCCAAGCTCTGAAATTGTTGAAATCACACCACGTAATTATCGTCACCCATTCAACAGGATTCGCACAGGAAAATGAACAGGAGTTATCACCCGAATTTAAAGATCAAATCGAATCAATGGGAAGCACGATTCTAACCTGTCCGCACGCATTTGGCGGTATCGGTCGCGCAGTAAGACTGAAGTATAAAACCTATGAGCTCGATGACATTGTTGCAAGCACACTCCGCCTTCTTGGTCAAGGTTCTAAAGTGGCTGTCGAAATTGCGCTCATGGCTGCCGATTCGGGTTTGATTCAAACAGATAAAGATATTATTGCTGTGGGAGGAACCAATCATGGTGCCGATACAGCTCTGGTGATCAAACCTTCCAATGTGGGCCGTTTCTTTGATCTTCGAATCCGTGGATTTCTCTGCAAACCCTGGGATTTTTAATTAAAAAAACAGTCTTTTATTACGTTGATTCATTAACAAACATCCATGGACAAAAAAACGGAGGAGAATAGGATCAAGTGAGAAGAACAATTCCCATTTTGTGCTTTATTTGCATCATTATCCTAATTATCTGTGGATGTGGACCTGCCATTGTAATGACCAGACCCCCAGCTTCTAGGACAGAAGTGAGACCGGTAAAACCCTATGCCAATGCAGTCTGGATAGACGGATATTGGAAATGGTCGGGTGGGAGGTATGTTTGGGTGTTAGGTTACTGGACCCAGTCCCGTCCTGGCAAAACATGGATTCCCGGTTACTGGCAGCAAAAAGGCAGGGGATGGGGATGGGTTAAAGGACATTGGAGATAAGTTTTCCAAATCGTTATGCATATTTTTCCCCTATACTAAGCGAAATTGGAGGAATAAATGAGGAGAATCTTGTTTATTATTTGGTTATCCTTTTTACTTTCTCATTCTGTCATTGCCCAGAGAAGAGCAATTACGGTTGAAGATCTGTGGTCTTTACGTCGGGTGAACGCTTTTGCACTCTCACCAGATGGTCAATGGATTGCTTATACACTGATACAATATAAAATGGAGAAAAATACACGAGACACCGATATCTATCTGGTCAATAGCAAAGGGGGATTGGCTCGTCAATTGACCACACATCCTGCAAATGATGAAAAGCCCCGCTGGAGTCCAGATGGATCCCTTTTATCTTTTATATCCACTCGTGACGGTCTTCCACAAATCTACACCATTTCTATGGAAGGTGGCGAAGCCCAAAAAATTTCCGACATTCCGACGGGTGTCGATGATTTTATTTGGTCTCCGGATGGCAAATATTATGCGTTTACATCCACTATTTATCCAGATGCAGCCAATTTGGATTCCAGTGCCATAATGGATCGTCAACGCTTGGACAGTCAGGTACAAGCTCGGCTTATTGATCACCTCCTCTACAGACACTGGGACCGATGGCTTGAGGGCAAACGGAGTCATCTTTTTGTAATGTCTTCAACAGGAGGCAGATATTGGGATGTTACACCTGGAGACTTCGACACGCCCCCGATCAGTTTGGGAAGCAATTATGATTTTACATTTTCACCAGACAGCAAAGAGATCGCTTTCGTACGGAACATCGATCCAGTCACAGCCATTTCGACAAACAACGATATTTTCACTATCTCTGTGGAAGGGGGAACCATACATAGAGTGACTCGGAATCTGGCCAATGACAACTATCCTGTCTATTCTCCGGACGGTCGATATATCGCTTACCGTGCCATGCGTCGGCCGGGATTTGAATCCGACCAGTACGACTTGATGCTCTATGATCGGGAAACAGGCAACATCCAGAATCTGACAGAACAATTTGATCTCGACATTGAAGAAATCATTTGGGAACCTTCGTCGGATAAAATCTATTTCAGCACTGTGGATCAGGGAAGAGTCGTTATTTTTTCTGTAGAAATCAAGAACGATAAAATTAAAGGCGTAGTCCTTACAGGAAGCAATACCAATATTCGGATTGATCCGGAGGGAAACACACTCTATTTTATCCGAACATATATCAATCTTCCACACGATATTTATCGATGTGACAGAAATGGAGAAGACTGCTTTCAATTGACTTTCATCAACCAGGATCTTCTCAGTCAGCTGCAGATGAACAGCCTAAATGATTTCTGGTACCCCAGTTTTGACAATAAAATTGTTCATGGATTTACTCTGAATCCCCCTTTCTTTGATCCTGCAAAACGGTATCCTGCCATCCTGTTAATTCACGGAGGACCACAGGGAGCCTGGTTGGATGAATTTCACTATCGCTGGAATGCACAGATGTTTGCTTCTCGTGGATATGTTGTCATCATGATGAATATTCGGGGATCGAAAGGATACGGCCAGGAGTTCTGTTTTGCGGTATCGGAAGACTGGGGAGGAACACCTTATCGAGACCTGATGTTCGGCCTGGATTATGTTTTGAAAAAATATCCCTATATCCAGCCAGATCACATTGCAGCCGCTGGGGCTTCGTATGGGGGGTATATGATCAACTGGATTGCCGGTCAGACCGATCGTTTCGAGGCCCTGGTGTCGCACAGCGGTGTCAGCAATCTATCATCCTTATATGGATCGACCGAGGAACTCTGGTTCCCGGAGTGGGAGTTTGACGGTTCCCTTTACGAAAACAGCAAATTGTATGAAAAATGGTCTCCGCTGCAGTATGCGAAAAACTTTACAACACCCACGTTGGTGATTCACGGTCAGCAGGATTTTCGCGTCCCTGTCGAACAGGGACTCCAGATGTTTACCGCCCTCCAGAGACAGAATGTCCCCTCCAAACTGCTCTACTTTCCGGACGAAGGCCATTTTATCAATAAACCCCAGAATGCCTGCTTATGGTGGAACACGGTCCTTGGCTGGATTGACCAATGGATAAGACAGTAGTAACTTCTGAAAAATACTTTTTCACATTTTGTCATCCCGAACTTGTTTCTGGATCTCAATTCTATCGGTCCTAAAACAAGACTGAAATGAATGTAACACAAGGTTCGGAACGACATAATTTTTCAACTCAATCCAATTTTCCAGAAGTTTCAGATAATAAACCTACACATCAATATGAAGAAAGAACATGAAATTCCCGAAGGTATTCCGCAACGCATTGTGGTCACCGACACACTGGACCTTCACGGTTTTTTCCCCGAACAGGTGAAGGAAATCGTTCAGGACTTTATTGAGAATGCGCTTGAATTAAAATTGAAACAGGTTAAAATCATACACGGAAAGGGAAAAAGCCGGTTAAAATTTGAAGTCTATCAGGTTCTAAAAAACCATCCTCAGATTATTCATTTTTCAGATTCAGCCCCGGAATCAGGAGGCTGGGGAGCAACAATTGTGGAGTTAAAATAAAAAATTTTTAGTTTTGATTGACCTGTAATCTACCAACCATAAATAGAAAAATGAGAAAACAAAATCAAGGGATAACCGACAGAAATGTGATTGAAGGGATTCTTTCAGAATCGGAAATATGCAGAATGGCAATAATGGATAACGGCAAGCCCTATATTGTTCCGTTGAATTACGGATACAAAAACAACGCCATTTATATGCATTCTGCACCTGCAGGCAAGAAAATCGAACTTCTTAGAAAAAATAATCAAGTCTGCTTTGAGATAGAGCATAAAGTAAAAATAATAAAATCCGACGACCCATGTAAATGGTCAACGATGTACCGGTCAGTTGTCGGATACGGGGATGTTGAAATCATAACGGACCATGAACAGAAAAAGATGGGATTAGACATTATTATGGCCCACCATGGCAAGCACGGGGGAAACCAGTACGAAGAGAGATTGATGGATTTGCTCGTCATTTTAAAACTGAATATCACAGAAATGACGGGCAAACAATCCGAACATTGGATTGAAGATTGAATCTTATAGAGTTGTCATGTGAATTGATCGTTTAAAATATCCTAAGCAATCAAATTTTCCCAAACAAAGAAAAGGAAAAAATAATGATGAAAATCAGATGTATACTCATCTTTTCGATCATACTATTTGCTCAAATAGTCACGGCAGCAAAATACAATATCCTGGATTACGGCGCAGTTGAAAATGAAAACGCTACACAGGCCATCCAGGAAGCGGTTGACGAGTGTCACAGCAATGGAGGAGGAATCGTACTAGTCCCGGCCGGCAAGTTTATCATAGGCACCGTTACTCTAAAGAGTTATGTGAATCTGCATCTGCAACAGGGCGCCGAACTCATCGGCAGTCTCAATCGTGCGGATTACTTGGTCAGTTTTCGCAGGCATGGAATGATACTTTGCGAAGATGCCATACAGGTGAGTATCACCGGGGATGGTATCATCGACGGCCGGGGCACCGCATTTTACGATTCGACCCAAAATCATGTGTATGATGAATTTGACAGAAACCTGACCCGTCAAAAAGAGGGCTACATGCCGGAGGGTGAATTTTATTCGGACGGACCCATTAAAAGACTACCCATGCCTGGCATGTGCATTACCTTCTATCACTGCAGTCAGGTTCATTTAACAGACTTCACACTCAAAGATACACCCATCTGGGCCATTCGCCTGGCCTATTGCGAAGATGTGTATGTGGATGGATTGACGATACGTAACAATTTGATGGTTCCCAATAGTGACGGGATTCACAGTACGGCATCGCGAAATGTACGCATATCGAATTGTGATATCAGGGCGGGTGATGACGCCATTATTGTAACTGGATTTGATATTAATGAAAACACACCGAACTACAGCACCCTGGAGCAGGAAGCCCATACGTATGGCAATAAGAGTATTTATACGGAAAATTTTATTGTGACAAATTGTCATCTGCAATCTCGATCCTCAGGAATCAGAGTCGGATACGGTCAGCATCCCATCCGAAGATGTATTTTCTCGAATATCGAGATTTATGGTTCCAACAGGGGAATCGGGATTTTTGCACACGATATTTCAGACATCGAAGAATTGATTTTTTCGGATATCATCATCGAAACCCGACTGCACAATGGACAATGGTGGGGAAATGGTGAACCCATCCATATTTCTGCAATTTGCCGGTTTGAGGGATTTTCTGCAGGGCAGGTGAAAAATGTGCAATTCAATAACATTATAGCGACGGGTGAACATGGACTGATATTTTATGGGATGGAAACCAGTCAACTGGAAAATATCAGATTAAACAATGTCCATCTGAAAATCAAGAAGGGTATGGAAACATTAACTTATGGAGGCAACTTTGATCTGCGTCCAGCCGCTTCCATCGAGAAACAGATCTTTGAGCATGATATCCCGGGCCTTTATGCCCAATATGTGAACGGACTTTTTATTGATGACCTGAGCATCGATTGGGACGAGGACCTGCCGTCATTTTTCACAAACGCCATTGAATGTGTCAACGTCAATGACCTGTTCATCGACCGACTCGATGCAGAACAAAATCCTGCTTGTAATGATTGTGAAATTATCAAACTTGAACGGACAATGTTTAAAACATATTGAATGGGTTGCGTTATCTAAGCCGCTCTGGATTTCCCAATCCAGTAGGGTGGGCACGTAAGTGCCCACCATTTGAAAAACAATCTCACAGATAAAAGAATTATTCAAAATATATGATCGCCAAGGAGCTGAGCCCTCCAATTCAATCCGTTGCAATCATTTCATTCTTGCCCACCTTACAACTCATTTCACCCCTATAATTATCGATTTATACAACCCGTGAATTGAATGACAATAGAGATATTGGTAAAAAATCAAAATTTATTTGGTCATTTCTATTTATTTTGAACTCATACGTTTATTATAAAAAGAGATGTTTTGGTATCTTTTTACCATATTATTGTATATATTTGTTAAAGCGAATTAGGCAAATGGATAATCATTGGAAAAAGAGAAATATATGACAAATAAAAAAACGTTTAATGCTCTTGGACTTTCTGCAAATCTGTTAGAAGCCATTCATAAAAAGGGTTTTGAGGAGCCAACTGCAATTCAGGTTATGACTATTCCTGTGATGCTACAAGATGATACGAATATCATCGTGCAGGCTCAAACGGGTACGGGTAAAACGGCAGCATTCGGATTGCCCTTGATAGAAATGGTTAACACCGATTCCAACTCGGTTCAAGCGCTCATTTTGGTACCGACACGAGAGCTGGCCATTCAGGTATCAGAAGAGATCAATTCACTCAAAGGCCGTAAGGCAATTAAAATAGTGCCCATCTATGGTGGTCAATCCATTGATCAGCAATTACGACGCCTGAAAATCGGTATCCATATCGTCGTTGGAACCCCGGGTCGGATCATCGATCATCTTAACAGAAAAACACTCAAGCTTAGAAATATTGAGCATCTGATTCTTGATGAGGCCGATGAAATGCTTAATATGGGATTCATCGAGGATATAGAAGAAATCATGAAGCATACAAATCCTGTCAAGAGAACGTTGTTGTTTTCGGCAACGATACCGGCAAGAATAAAGGATCTTGCCCACAAATACATGGACGGTTATCAGTTTCTGTCCATTAAAAAAGAGCGGCTGATAACAAATTTGACTGAACAAATATACTTTGAAGTAAAAGGTTCCGATAAATTTGAGGCGTTGTGCAGGATCATCGATTTTGAAGATGTTTTTTACGGCCTGATTTTCTGCAGGACAAAGAGTGATGTTGAATCTGTTGTCATGCATCTTTTGGATAGAGGATATGATGCAGAAGCTCTTCATGGAGATATATCGCAGGCGCAAAGAGAACGAACACTTGAAAAATTTAAAAAGCAAAGGGTCAATATTCTTGTAGCAACAGATGTTGCGGCCAGAGGGATCGATGTTTATAACCTTACCCATGTGATTAACTATTCACTCCCTCAGGATCCGGAGTCCTATGTTCATCGAATTGGTCGGACAGGAAGGGCAGGAAATGAGGGAACCGCCATTACGTTTATTACACCAAGTGAGTATAAAAAACTGATGTTCATACAGCGTATTGCCAAGACCGATATTAAGAAATCAACAATACCAAGGGTAAAAGATATTATCGAGGTTAAAAAGAAGAAGATATCCGACGACCTGACAGCTACCCTGAGAACCAAGATGGATACCCATTATTATAACTGGGCAAAGAAATTACTTGCGGACAATAATCCAACAGAATGTTTAGCTGCCGTACTTAACTATTGTTTTGAAGAAGAACTTAGTCCGGATGCCTATGGTAAAATGATAGAGGTAGGTGCAAAGGAAAAGCAGCTTGATCAGCAGGGCAAGGCAAGACTTTTCGTCGCCCTCGGTAAGAAAGACAAAATGACCGCTGGAAAACTGGCAGAGCTGATTATGGGCAGAGTCTCGATCAAGCCCATACATATCAGCGATATACAGGTCATGGACAAATTTTCATTTATCACGGTTCCTTTTGAAAAAGCAGAGAAAATTGTGATCAGCTTTAAAGAAAAGGGTCAGAAACCACTCATCTCTCATGCCAAGAAAAGAATGGATAACAAGGGCATGAAGGTGGATGCTCGCTCCTCGCGACGATGATGGTTGTGTTATAAAATCGCTCGCCCTTGGTTCTTCAATCTGGTTATTCAACACAATTTCTCCTTGAAATTTCGAAAATAAATAACTATACTTTAATAATTCCATAATTCCCAGAGTGAAAGAGAACACATTGTGCGTGTGGTACGATACTCTGGGTTGTGTAAAAAAATGGATAGAGGACTTTGCCCCACCCCGATAAAAGGGATAGAATATGAATAGAGAGTTCAATGATTATTTAGAAGATATTCTCAATGCAATTGAAAAAATACAGCAATTTATTACAGACCTCACATATGAACAGTTTGTCGAAGATGATAAAACCGTTTTTGCTGTTGTCAGAGCATTGGAAATTATTGGAGAAGCCACAAAAAATATACCGAATGAGATTCGTAAAAAATATCCTGATGTTCCATGGAAAGATATGGCAGGTATGAGAGATATATTGATTCATGATTATTTCGGAGTCAATATGGATACGATATGGTTGACAGTTACAGAAAAAATCCCTCAACTGAGACATTTTATTCAACAGATTTTGGAGAAAGGATGACAAAGCTTCAAGACTTAAAAAATATTTTACAAGCTCACAAAGATGACCTCAATAGAAAATATGAGGTGGTTGAAATCGGTATCTTCGGTTCTTATGCGAAAAATGAGCAGACCGATACCAGTGACATTGACATATTAGTCGATTTTAATAAGACAATTGATCTTCTAACTTTTGTCAATTTAAAAAACCATCTATCCGATCTGTTAAAAACCAATGTGGATCTGGTGATGAAAAAAGCATTAAAGCCGAAAATAGGTCAGAGGATATTACAAGAGGTTGTAGATATTTAGATATTTGGTGGGTCTACGACCCACCCTACGAACTGTGATCGCCCTGGATTTCCTAATCCAGGGTGTATAAATTTGGGGCCTCTGCCCCATAACAGATTGAATAAAACACGGTCTAAAGACCGTGCCACACGAAAAATTAATAATCACCTTCTCAACGCCGCTTTCGTAAAAATATAATCCGGAATATCCACATCAAACTCGACCGATTCGATGATGAATTCGGTTCCTTCGCCTTCTTTCAGTGCATCTTTGAACACGATGACATTGGGCACCCAGCGTCCCTGGACGCGGATGACGTTTTTAATTTCGGTTGTCTTCAGCAGCTTGCCGCTTTTCGCATAGAGATAAGCTCTCAACACAACAAACCGTTCCTTGTCCACCCACATCTTCCGGGAATAGTAAGCCACATCCGATGTCTTCGCCGTCAGCTCGACAACCCAGCAGGGTCGACTGATCACGGTGTCTTCACCGGTCACCTCGGCATCATACAGCTCCTTCAGTTCCGTATCCTCCATCATATCCTCATAAGAGAGATCGGAACCCATCACCGACTGCCGCAGCATATGCCCTGAAATCTGAATCGTGCGGTCCGTGGAGGGCGTATAGGTCCAAAGCTGATCCTCGAGCTTCAGCATCTTCGTGCCTTTTTCCCGGGCCGGCGAGAGATATTCGGTAAACGATTTTTCACTTCCCTGAATCCAGGATTTCGACTGAATGGTGCGATCTGCTCCGCGGCGTCCGTGAATCACCATATTCGTCACGTAAATTTTATTTCCCGAAACCCAGTTTTCATCGATCCGTTCGAGAATCCACTCACCGGACGGTGTTTGGGCTGCTGACACGGATATATTTAAAATAAATAATAGTGAGATGATCTTTTTCATACTTCCAGCTCCTTCATGAGTCGTGAGGTTTGACGTTTATAAATGCCGATTCCAGAAATGGATGTGCCGAGAAGCGTGGCGAGAAGACCGGGAACAAACCCGATGACAAAACTGCCCGGTGTAATCCGCGCTCGCATCACATCCGACATGACCATCGTGGCATCCTGCATCATCGATGAGATATCGATTCCTGTCTCCTGAAGGTAAAACGCGATCGCAATCCCAACAGCCGTACCAAGAACTGTGCCGAAAAAGCCGATACAAAGAGATTCAATGATCATCGACCGGTAGAGATGATTTTTATTTTCACCCACGGCCAACCGAACACCGATTTCACCATACCGCCGGATGCTGCCAATCAGACCCGCGTTCCACAGAACGATGGACATTACTACGACAAAAATGGAAATGCCGATGTTCGAAGCCGATTTGATCAGATCGAGCATCTCCCCGAAACCGGCCTGTTCTTTCAGTGTGAGCATGACGGGTGAAAATTCATCCTCTGGATTTTGATGTGCTGCATTAAACTGATCTTTGATACCATTGGCTCTTCGGTCATAAAAAAAGAGATCGGGGAAAAGACCCAAAATTTCACCCGCTGCATCGTCCATATCGAGCGCCGTTTGGATATCGGAAAGATCGGCAATCATCGAACCACGGTCCATCGCCGTAATCCCGAACCGGATTGTGCCCACCACAGTAAAATTATAGGTGGCCATGCTGCCGTACATCGTGGACCCGATCAGCGTGGCTGTTTCACCAATCTCTACACCGAGCTGCTGAGCCATCTCGTCGCTGAGAAGGATCTCATCCCGTTTTTCCGGTAACCTGCCGCGAACCACTGCATTTTCAAGATTGAGGATACGCTTTTCCGGACTGTCCGAAGAAAGCAGATCAACGCCAAATCCCATGACAGAGGACTGCGCCCGGGTCTCCCCGTTCTCGTCGGGAATATCGATCAGCCCGCCAAATTTGATCCGGGGAAGCCAGATCATATCCGGAAAATCTTTTTTCAGATCCTGCATGAGATCGTGAACGCCGATGAATGCCAGGTCGTTGGGGATCTGATCATATTCGTCTGCATAAGCCTGAGACATGATTTTAACATGTCCGGTATCAAAACTGGCGGCAATCTGAACACCCTCTGATTCAACCCCCCGAAACCAGGTTTGAAGGACAACCGTCAGCATCACACCAATCATCACAGTCAAAACAGGAAAAAGGGAGCGTGACCGGTCACGAATCAATCCTTTAATGAGAAATCGTATCATGTGAGTTTTCCTTTCAATGCATCGGTCGGTTTGAGTTTGGATATCTTGCGCGTGGGGAGATAGCTCACGATCGTGGTGACCGTCATCACCAGGATAATGGTTCCGAAAATCAGCTGCGCGCTGTAGATCGGGAAGAGCTTCTCACCGATGGCAAATCCGTACGAATCGGTCGATGCGGGCAGGGGAAATCCCTGAGTGGCCAGATACACCAGCAAAGGAGTGCCGTAAATCACCGCAACCAGGACGGCCAGAACGCCGTGAACCGCCCCTTCGACCGTAAAAAGCTCGATGACTTTAACCCGTGTCATTCCCAGGGCCATCAGCGTTCCCATCTCTTTCCGACGTTTGAAGATGGAAAGAACCTGTGTGTCGAAAATCGCTAATATGGCCAGCATTAAAAGAACGATATAGATGATGCTGCCTCCGATGGTTTTACTTTTGACCATATCCATGAGATCTTTTAAGAGTACATCGAGACTTTGAAACGTCCAACCTTCAATCGGTTCCCGGTTTTGAAAATTCCGATCGACGACCACAATCGTCGCTTCACCCTCCATCTGGGTCATGGTCTGCAGATCATTTAGAGGAACCCAGATTTGATTGTTATCCACCGTCTGCACGGAAGTGTTCATGATCTGAACAATCTCCACATCCTGCGCATCAAACGTCCCGTTCTTATCCCGCCAGCGAACCGTGACATAATCGCCCAACTCGAGTCCGGTGCTTTTTGCCATCCGACTCCCAATCAAAGCAGGCGTAACATCCTTTTCGTCTGCGAGAAAATGAGACGGGATATTGAGGACGGTCTGATCGGGATTAATGCCTTTGAGAAGAATGGTGCGGAGACGACCGTTGGGATAGATCGTCGCCTGCCTGATCAAAACGGGTGTGGCATTACCCTCTTCAATCCAATTCTGCAATTGGGGAGGCAGCGCCCCGTGCGCATCCTGAAATGAAAAAGGATCGTAGGGATCGTACTGCCCCTGCCAGAACTGCCCGCCACCGTATTCCACTTCGATCTGCGCCTGAACGGCCTGCTCCTGCATGCCCCCGTAGATCCCATTCAATGCGATGATGGCGACATAGGCAAACGAGAGCACGATAACGTTGAGCCACGTGCGGAGCCCCGCACCCAATATATTCTGAAATGCCAGTTTTGGAATAATCATGTTGATTTTCCCCTCTTTTTGGAAATGACTTCATCTTTGGCCACCTTGCCGTCGATCAGCGAGATTTTCCGTCTGAGATACCGCATCACTTTCTCATCGTGCGTCGAGAAGACAAACGTGGTTCCCAACTCTTCATTCAGCTGGACCATCGTCTTCATGATGTGGTGTGAATTTTCCGCATCCAGGTTGGCCGTCGGCTCATCGGCAAGGACCACCTCCGGTTTTTTGACAATGGCCCGGGCGATCGCCACGCGCTGGCTCTGTCCGCCGGATAATTGCGCCGGTTTCGATTTTGCCCTGTCGGCCAGGTGCACCCATTCCAGGGAGTCGTAGACCGCTTTTTTGCGTGCTGCGGACGACATGCGCTGGAGAAGCAGGGGGAATTCCACATTCTCAAAAACGGAATAGACCGGAAAGAGATTGAACGTCTGGAAAATAAACCCGATGTGCTGGTTCCGAAGTTTGGCCGCCTCTTTATTCGAAAGCGTTTCCACATTCCGGTCAAGGACGACCGCGCTGCCGTCAGACGGTGTGTCGAGAGATCCGATGATATTGAGTAGTGTCGTTTTCCCGGAACCGCTCGGGCCCACAACACCGGCAAACTCTCCTTTTTGAAAGACCAAATTGACGTGATCCAGTGCGACCAGATCGTGCTGGCCCATGGGATAGACCTTGACCAGATCTTTTGTTTTAATGATGACCGAATTGTTCATATTATCCTCTTTATTTTGAGTTGATTGTTATCAATGATAAAATACAGCCATGAATTGTAAACCTTTCCCTGCAAAAAGATGGCTTCCCTGCTGGCTGCCGTAAATTTGTATCTGTGTCGGATTCCAGAATCCCATCAGGTAGAGATTCCATCTGTCATAGGTCCGCTGCCAGCTGAAAAAGCGGTACCACTGACTGTTTTCCCAATCATAATAGACCATACCCGTCGACCTGTCCAATAAGCCCACGAGATAGTTCAAGGATAGGGCGGTGAATGTCCCCATGCTTTTACCCGGACCGAAACTCGTTTCGGAGACGTCGAATAGAAAATGTTCGCCCAGAACATGAAGCCCGTTACCGAGGCCGAACGTATAGTCCATGCCAATATTGATAAACCGTTGATATTTATACGTAAACGGAATTGGATATGTCCCCTTGATGTAATTCAGGATAGCCGGCAAATCATCCCAATCCTGATGGATCAAGACCGACTCGAACCAGAATCCCACGCTGATGTCCCATTTCCCGTCCAGGCCAAAACGGTTTTCAGGGATATTCTTGATATTGAGCCAGGAGAATATAAGGGGATCACAGGGTATGATGATATTGATATTCGTCAGGAGATTCTGAAGTCCTTTTTTCAGATCAATGGAACGGTGGTGATAGGTGAATGCCAGCTCGCCGGTAAAGAGCGGATACTGAAACCGGCCGCCGAATTCAACAGCCCCGTCATCGGAAGGCAGTGTTTCCCATCCCTTCACCTCATCGTTTCCGTAGAGTCCCCACAGCCAGATATTGGCATTGTTTAAAAAATAATAGCGGAAAAGAAGGCCGTAAACACCGCTCGTGATTTGCAGGGGATCCCGGGAGTCGATCCGGTCGAACCACATGAGTGGGCGCAGAATGGCTGCCGAACCGAAATTGATCTTCTGCAGTCCCACTCTGGCTTCAAACTGATGGGAGGCCACCCGAAGCCAGAACCGGTAGAGGTTAAGATCTCCATTGGTTTGAATATCGTTTGATCCGTTCACTTGACCTGTGCCGAACGTATTGACCGATAATTCCACGTCCGATGTCCAGTTTTTTGAGACGGGTCTTTGGACAGAGAGATTGGGAATATACCTGAGTCCGATCTGTTTTTCACCTTCCTTTTCAAGATTCACCAGAGCCCATCCGGAAAGCTGCCCCTCCACATGCACGCCCTGTGCACAGATTGAAGAGAAAACCAATAAACCGATCAGGACAGGAGGAAACAGCAGATTGTGATGAGCATTTTTACCCATCGTTCTTCTCCCGCCTGGGCAAAATACCATAAAAGAAAAAATTGGTCAATTCCAGAATCATCTCCTGAGGTGAATCGTACAGGGTTGACAGATTTTCATCGTCGGTCATATCGATCATCCGGTTTAAGAAATAGAGGATAAACTCCGGCTTGATGTCCTTTCGGATGTCGCCGCGCTGCCGGGCCTGAAGAAAATCGTCAAGAATTCGCTGAACGCTTTCCGTGTATATCTTTTGAAAATGGGCCGTCACTTCCGGGGGCGCATTTTTATGGAGGTCATTGAAAAACTCGGAGCTCAAATCCTTAGTCTGCTCCATTTTCAACTGAACCCACAGTCGCACCTTCTCTGCAAATGAAACATCCCGGTCCATGATATCTTGATATTTCTTCATGCCTTCTTCTTGAATGAGATCCAGAATCGCCATGGCAAGATCGTTTTTATTTTGATAGTAATGGTAAAAGGTCATTTTGCTTACGTGAGCCTCTCGGCAGACTTCTTCCACAGAAACCCGCTTCATGCCATATTTCCAGAACAGCTTCTTCGCAGTTTCGATAATCTGTTTTTGTTTTTCCGTCTCGATGACAGACATAAGCAATCCATCTCCTTACTATTGTAAAAATACTGTACGATTTATGTTCTTTCTTACTATTATCGTACGCAATATACACTACAAAAGTTACACATGCAAGCATTTTTTTTAATTTTTTTGGTGCTATCCCGAACAATGTCATTGCGAGGAACCATTCGCCTTTTATAAAGGCTCAGGACAGGCTCCGCGACGGAGCAATCTCCGCAATCTGAACACTTGGGATATCCATTCCGGATTTTGGATTGAATAGGAACATCCCTCCCGGGAAACCAACAATCACATTTATCCGACCAGATCCCCTATGTGTCATCCCGAACGGAGTCGAGGGATAACATTGACCCATCGAGATTCTTCGACTCTATTCACACTTCGACTCCGCTCAGTGTGACCGTTTTTCTCCAATCTGTTAATCAAACTCCTGTTTGAGAATCAAAAAACAGCTTCATCAAAAAAAGACTTGATTTATACCTTTTCTATACCTATATTAGGCCATGAATCTCACAAAAAAACAACTGGCCATTTACCGTTACCTGAGACAGTACATCGAAGCCAAAGGCCTGTCCCCCACCTATGACGAGATCCGTCAACACTTCGGTTTTCAGTCTTTCCAATCAGTCCAGAAGCACCTGGCTCAGCTGGAGCGCAAGGGACACATCCGCATACCCGAACGTAACAGAAGCCGCATGATCACACTGATCGAACACGGCGGCACGACAACGGTGCTGCCTCTGTCAGGCATTGTGGCAGCCGGAAGCCCGATCGAAGCGATCGAACAGCAGGAGACCGTCGATGTGCCGGAGGAGATGCTGGGGTCAGGAGAATACTTTGCCCTCAAAGTCCGGGGAAACTCGATGATGGACGAGGGGATTGTGGATGGGGATACCATCGTGGTCAGAAAACAGGCGACGGCGGAAAACGGTCAGACGGTGGTTGCCCTCGTGGAAGGAGAAGCCACCGTGAAAAAGGTTTTCCGAAGACGGGACGGCGTCGAACTGAAACCGGCCAATGCGTCGATGTCCTCCATTTTTGTCAAGAACGGTGAATTCACCATTCAGGGCGTGGTCGTGGGACTTTTACGAAAGTATAAATGAGGAATAAACTGAAAAGGTAAAATAGCAAAAATGCTAAAATCATTGATTTAAGGGAGTTGTCATTCCCGCATTGTTTTGAGCGGGAATCCATTGGTTGGGAATTCCTATTACACTTTTCCCATCCCCTGGTTGCCTGATCAGATCCTCGGTCAAGTCGAGGACAAGTTTCAAGCACGACACCCCGCTCACAATCATAAAAGAACTTTTCATTACCATGACCCGCAATATCGTACACCTTCGCATCGACGGATTCCCTGTGGCCGTGGAAAGGCTGCGGGATGCTTCTCTCAGGGAAAAGCCCGTCGTGGTCTGTTCCAGGCACTCGCCGCGTTCGTTGATCTTCTCTGCCTCCAGAGAAGCCCGGAGAGAAGGCGTATGGGAGGGACTTCCTCTGACCAAGGCCCTCCGGCGCTGTCGGCGTCTCACCGTTCTGCCGCCCGATGAAAGATCTTATCAGCAAGCGGGCAATCAAATAATGCGTCTTTTGGAAAGATATTCCCCCCTTGTTGAATCAGGACCCTGGGGCCGTTTCTACATGGACATGACGGGAACAGCCCGCCTTTTCGGCAGCGTGCATAACCCCACTTTCCGGATTCAACGGGAAGTCGCGAATGCGATGGGGCTCAGGAACACGCTGGGAACCGGCTCCAACAAGCTGGTCAGCGGTATCGCCGCCAGGGTGATCGAGTCGCACGGAGACCTCTACGCCGTGCCCTTTGGCAGCGAGGCCTCGTTTCTGTCCCCCCTGCGGATAGAGATACTGCCGGCGGCACACAATCAAAAGGACCGGACGTTATTGACAGAACTCAACATCCGGTGGGTTCGCCAGCTGGCAACACTTTCCGCAGCCCAGTTGGTCTCAGTCTTCGGAAAACGGGGCATCCTCCTGCAGAAACAGGCCCTGGGAATCGATGACAGACCGGTTCTACCCGCGCAGTCGAAACCGTTTGTTCTCGAAGAAAGAACGCTTGATAGCGACACCAACGACGACAAACGGCTGCTGGGCGTCCTTTACGGCATGATGGAACGGGCATGCCGGGAGATGCGGATCAAAAACGTGCTGCCCCGCACGATCTGGCTTCATATTCGGTATACCGACGGCATGGACATCACACGGCGACTGCGGCTTCACGATCCGACGGTGACCGATCCGCTTCTTTTTCAAAAGCTGAAACCCCTTTTCCTGAAAACCAGTTTCCGAAGACAGTGCATCCGGTACTTGAGCTTAACCTTTACCGACCTGATCCTCCCTCCTCCTCAGCTCTCTCTTTTTGAAAATATGTCTCAACATTACAAAGAGAGCAGACTGATATCGGCCCTGGATAAAATCAGAGAACGGTACGGAAACCGGTCTGTTCAAATGGGAAGAACGCTCCATGCATAAAACCGATTGACAATGCTCCATTCACCTTTAAAAACAGGCTGATCCATGCGCTTTGTTCATCTGCACACCCACAGCCATTATTCGTTCATGCGGGGGACGTCCGGCCTGGAAGCCCTCTGCCGGTCTGTCCTCCACCGCGGAATGGATACAGTGGCCCTGACCGACACCAATGGACTTTACGGCCTGGTATTTTTTCTCCAGATCGCCGAAGAAACGGGCCTCCGCCCGATCATCGGCGCGGAAGTCGTTACACCGGAGGAACGGGCCGTTCTGCTGGTTAAAAACAAAGAAGGCTATGTCAATCTCTGCCGGATCCTCACCCGGAAACATTGCGAAGAGACGTTCATGCTTTCTCGGGATTTAATCGGGATGAATCAAGGTCTGGTCATTTTGAGTGACACCCTGCCCTTTCTGAAAAAATTGAAAGGAAAAGCCGATCTCTATGTGGAACTGACGGGGGGACAACTGAACCGATCGCTCCTGGATTTCTCAAAAGACGAAGGGATACCCCCTGTAGCGACCAACGGCGTTTATTTTCTGGATCCCCAGGATTTCCATTTTCATGCCCTTCTCCGGGCCATCGATTTAAATACGAAGCTTTCCCGTCTCCCTCTCGAAGAAATGGCACCGGCTTCAGCCTGTCTGACCACGCCGGATGAGATGCAGGCCCGATTTCCGCATGTCCCTGAAGCGTTCGAGAACACGATTGCGATTGCTGAAAAATGCGTATTCCGCGGAGATTTCCAACCTGCTGTCTCTCCGGATTTGAAGGAATTGGATCAGGGGAAACCCATCTCATCCCTTCGCCGGAAGGCCACCGACGGAGCCCTGAAACGGTACGGCAACATGACACCGGCTGTCCGCAAACGGCTGGAATATGAGCTGGAAATCATCGAAGAGAAGGGATTCGGTGCTGTTTTTCTGATGGTGGAGGACATTGTCCGGCAGGCGCCCAGAACATGCGGCCGCGGATCAGCTGCTGCGAGTATGGTTTCCTACTGTCTGGGCATCACCCATGTGGATCCGCTGAAGCACAACCTCTACTTTGACCGGTTTCTCAACCCGGGGAGAAAGGATCCGCCGGATATCGATGTGGATTTCCCCTGGGACGAGCGGGATGATATTCTCGATTATGTTTTCAAGAAATACGGTCCGGAAAAATCGGCCATGGTGGCCAACCACGTCGGCTTTCGCCCCCGGGCCGCGGTCCGGGAGGTTGCCAAAGTGTACGGCCTGGCCGACAATGAAATCAAACAGGTTACGGACCGGCTGGCCCATCTGTGGTACTGGGGGGGAGACTCGGTGGAAGAGGTGGTGGGTCATCATCCGATTTTTCAGGGACTCCGGCTGCATCCACCCTGGCCGGAAATTTTGGCATGGGCTTCAAAACTTTTGGGGATACCCCGGTATCTGTCGGTCCACTGCGGAGGCGTGGTTGTTGCGCCGGACACACTGAATGCATACGTTCCGGCCGAAAAAGCCCCGAAGGGCGTCCGGATCGTCCAGTGGGAAAAAGAGCAGACCGAGGATGCCGGACTGGTCAAAATCGATCTTCTGGGAAACCGTTCTCTGGCCGTCATCCGGGACGTTCTGGAAGCCATACGGATCAACACAGGAGAGGTCATTGCCTACGAAGGGCTCAATCCCCTGGATGATGCGGACACTCAGAAGATCATCGGTCAGGGTGATACATTAGGGGTTTTCTACATTGAATCTCCGGCCATGCGTCAGTTGCAGAAAAAAACACAAAGGGGGGATTTTGAACACATTGTCATTCACAGTTCCATCATCCGGCCCGCGGCCAACACCTTCATCAACGCCTACGTGCGGCGTCTGCGGGGGGAACCATACAGACCACTGCATCCAATCCTGGATCGCGTCCTTCAGGAAACTTACGGCATTATGGTCTATCAGGAGGACGTGAGTAAGATCGCTATCGAGATGGCCGGTTTTTCCGTGGTGGACGGCGACGGACTTCGCAAAACGCTTTCCAAAAAACGCAACGCCAAAAAACTCTCCATTTACAGAGAGCAATTTGTCCGGGGCTGCCGATCCCGAGAAATCGACATGGAAGTGATCGAAGAAGTCTGGAAAATGATTTTGAGCTTTGGAGGGTACAGCTTCTGCAAACCGCACAGTGCCTCATACGCCCTGGTCTCTTTCAAATCGGCCTATCTCCGTGCCCACTATCCGGCCGAGTTCATGGCCGCTGTGATCAGCAACCGGGGAGGATACTACTCCACTTTCGCATACATCAGCGAAGCCCGGCGTATGGGGCTCACCGTTCTGGGACCGGACATCAATGCCTCCGACCGACCGTACGGAGGAAAAGGGAAAACGATCCGTATGGGCTTCATGCAGCTCAAAGGACTGAAAGAGAAGGCTTTGGATACCGTTCTTGAAGAAAGAGAAAGGGCCGGCCCATACCCTTCGTTCGAGAACTTCATGTCGCGTACGCACCTGGATCCCTCGGATATCCGCATCTTCATCAAGGTCGGCTGCCTGGACACCATCGCTGGCAAACGAAGCCGTGCCGAACTCCTCTGGCAGACCGAGGCCGATCGGCAGGGACAGCCTGATTCGGCACAGATATCGCTCTCGCTGTTCGACGAAGAGACAGTCCGGATTCCCTCGCTGGGACATTACGATCTGAAAACCATGCTGCTCCACGAAGTGGAGATACTGGGCTTTCCCCTGAGTATCCACCCCCTTGAGCTCTACCGCGACGCATGGGAAACATTGGATATTCTACCGGCCCGGGAAATGGAAAACCACATCGGCAAACGGGTCAACATGATCGGCTGGTGGGTGACCAACAAAATGGTCTACACCAAACAGGAAAAACCGATGGCCTTTATCAGTTTTGAGGACACGACGGGACTTTATGAAACGATTTTTTTTCCGAATACGTATCGGAAATACTGTTCGCGTTTCACACCGGTCCGCCCCTACCTGCTTCGCGGTCTCATCGAGGATGATCTGGGGGCGGTGAGTTTGCACGTCGAAGAGATGCAGTTTTTGGGTAAGAGGAAAGGCAGAGGGATGGTGACACGCTTTCAAAAATTGGAAGATCGTGCCTTGAGCAAATAAAAGACAGATTGCCCTGGATTTCCTAATCCAGACCATATAGCTATGGGACTTCTGTCTCATGGTGGACTGTGAAGTCCACTGCTTTGCGCCTCGGGTAGGGATACCCGCGGCGATCAATACCATGCAAAACGCTTCACTCCCCCATCACCTTGATGATCGCCCGCTTTCTCCGCCTTCCGTCAAACTCCGCATAAAAGACCTGCTGCCAGGGCCCCAGATCCAGCTTCCCATCAGTCACAGGCAAAATAACCTGATGGTGAGCCAGAATACTTTTCAGGTGGGCATCTCCGTTCGTCTCGCCGGTACGATGATGCCGGTAATCCTGCTTGAAGGGAGCGACCTTTTCCAGCCATTCATCGATATCCTGCCACAGGCCCGGCTCGTGATCATTGACAATCACACCGGCTGTGATGTGCATGGCCGAAACCAGCACCATCCCCTCTTTGATGCCGCACTTCGTGACCGCTTCCTGTACAGTCTGTGTAATGTTGATCAGCTCCCTTTTCTGTTTTGTATCAAACCATAGATATTCTGTATGAAACTGCATCTTTCCAAACTCCTTTGATCATTAAAGTATCTTTGCCTTTTGAAGTCTATTCTAATAATTTTTTTAGACTCCTAATTCCTCTTACCTTGTAAGAGAAGGGGATTTAGAGGATGAGTTCTATTTATCAAAGACCTTTGTATCTTTTGCAGAATCAAAAATGAAAATGTAAATTAATCATATCTTTTTTTCGCCTTTTTGCCGCGGTTGATCGGGTCGCCCATGCAAGGGGTGGGCATACATTCCGCATAGCGGAATGGCGAAGGGGAAGGGAAGCCGGGAAATCTTCTTTCGGGTTCAAACACACCGGACACGGCCCTTACGAAGCTTGCAAAAAGGCAGGTTCTTTGGCGACTTTCTTCCAAAGAAAGTCGCAGCAATTCTTTTTTGTGAATCATTTGTTTCATCATCTCCATATTCTTCGATCAACACAGTTGATCTCAGAATGATAACATACAATAATACTAAGGAGGACTGGATTCCCGCTCAACACACTGCGGGAATGACAAAAGAATGAGAATTGTAAAAATGTCATCTAATTTTCTATTCATTCCACATGACACAGATACTTTTTTGTCACATGGACAATCTGTTCATGCATCGCCAAGCTGGCACCGACAATGTTGCCCGACGCCATATATTCATTCCCTCCTCGCATATCGGTTACAATGCCTCCGGCTTCCTGAACCAGCAACACACCTGCGGCAATATCGTAAGGTTTGAGTTTCATCTCCCAAAATCCGTCAAAGCGGCCGCACGCCGTATAGGCCAGATCAAGTGCCGCCGATCCCATTCTGCGGATTCCCGTGGTTAAAAGAAAGAGCTCCTTAAACGATTCAAGATAAGCATCAAGACAGGGTTTGAGACGCCACGGAAAACCGGTGCCGAGCATTCCGTATTCCATCTCCTTTTTCGTGGATACGGCGATCCTTTTCCCGTTTAAAAAGGCGCCTTTCCCTTTCTCAGCCCAGAACATTTCCTCCCGAAGTGGATCATAGACAACGCCGATTTTAATCTCCTTATCTTCAACAAATGCGATGGAAATGCTGAACATCGGAATCCCCTGAACATAATTGGCTGTTCCATCCAGAGGATCGATGATCCACTGGCAATACTTCTCTCCTTCTTCCTTTCCGGATTCCTCCGCATAGATACTGTGATGGGAATAATGCTTCTTGATATGTCGAATAATCGCCTCCTCAGAACGATAATCGAGTTCGGTAACATAATCTCCCCTGTCCTTGAAAGCGATCTGATTTTGCTGAAGTGTTCCGAATTTCTCAACAAGGATCCTGCCCCCGATCTGAGTCGCTTGCTTGGCAGTTTCCAGCAGTTCAGTTTCTTTTTGGTTGATCATTGAAAAGCTCCTGTTAGTCCAAATGCAGCCCATGCGGCCGGATGCCCGTTCACAGATTCCTTGACGACAAGCTGGGCCATTCTCAATGCTTCCGCTTTTGAATACCCTGCATGGTAATACCGATAGAACCTTTTCACCATGACTGATGTCGCCAGATCGTCGACTTTCCAGAGGCTGGTGATAATGGAGGGGGTCCCTGCAAATATAAAACTGCGTGAAAGCCCGATAATTTCATCCCCTTCTGTGATTTCCGCCAGACCGGTTTCGCAGGCACTGAGCGTCACCAGATCACACTGGAGATCCAATCCAAATATTTCATGGGCTTCCAAACGGCCGTCATCTTCTCCTTCGGGCGTCAATAAAAGCGCGGAGAAAAGCGGGCTTTGAGGCTCAAAAGTGCCGTGACAGGCGAAATGCACTATTCGATAAGATCCGATCTGGTCCCGAACAACACGCTCGTTGACATTATTCCCAGACCAGACAGAGACATCGTCGTAAACCCGCTGTAATGATTTAACCTCTTTTTCGGCAAAAGGCAAATCATACAACGGACTCCTCAGATCGGGATTGCTCAATGCCAAAACAGCCCCGATCTCCTCGGGGACCCTATTTTGTCTCTCTTTCTCGATACAATAGCCAAAAACCGTTGCACTGGGTGCATAGGATAGAGAAAACCGTTCGATGACATATTCTCCTTTGTTATTTTGAAGTGCGGCAAAAGGCAAATAATGGAGTATTCCGTGGGGTATGATAATCAAATGGCCTATCTGTTCGAGTTCTCCGACCAATGGTTCCAATAACCAGGCGTAGAGTTGTCGTCCCTCCCGTTCCGTGGAAAGATTGGCCTGAATGTTTTCCCGAAACTGGATGACACTTTCCTGGATGATTCTTTCCTGGACATCAAATGATTTGAGGATCAATTCTCCCTGCGATACGACCCAGCAAAATAAAACATCGTCTGTCAGATAATACTCCACCAGAGCTGTACTGTCGGGCAGTATTCCCTGAATGGATATAAGGTCCCAGGGATCCACACTCACAAAAGAGGCCAGTTCAGGGTTCTCGGTCTGAATCGATATAAGAATCGCCTCATACATACTGCGACGTTCCTCCAACTCCTCCTGCCAATGGCCCATCTCTTCCCTTTCCTGGTCCGAAAGGTTGCTTTCTCTCAAAGCAAATGAAGCCACCCAGTCCTGGGCCTCTTGAATGGCCAACTGGGCTTCCTTCTCCTGTTCCAACAGAGCACCCTGTGCCTGAACCAGATTCAATCGCTGATTTCCCAACAGATCGATAAAACTTCTGGATTTGGCCCGTTCAACAAAACGAAACCCTTCTTCCACCCTGTTCATTTTGACCAAATGGTCAACGACATCCACATAAAGATCCATCTTGTCATCTAAAAATCCCTGCTGTAATGCATCAATTTTCAGTTCCGCCCGCAATCTTTCAACAATTTCGATTGCATTCTGGAAATCGGCCAATGCATCCTCTTCCTCTCCCATCGCGGACAGAACCAATGCGCGTTGCCGATAGAGTCGCCACAATCGCTCCGGGATGACTAAATTCGATGCTGCCACGATTCCGGTATCAAGGATTGCCAGCGCCGTTTTGTGATTTCCGAGAAGATATTGCGCTTTACCCAATCCATATAAGGTCTGGACTTCATTTCGTTTGTCTCCGATCTCCCGGGAGATTTCCAGACTCTGCCTGAGAAGGGGAATACTTCCTTCAATTCGTCCCTCGTGTACGAGCAGATTTCCCAGATTCCAATAGTCGTAGGCCAAACCGCGTCGAAAACCGAGACTGGAATCAATTTGGCTCGCCCTGAAAAAGACATCATAGGCTCGATCGAAATCTCTCTCCTGAATATAAATCATCCCCATATTTTTCAGAATGGTAGCCTGATCAGCCAAGCGTTCAGTTTCCTCGGCCAGGTCCAGAGCTTTCTGTTCCGCCTCTTTGGCTCTCGTGAGCTCACCCAGACCATAATAGATCAGTCCCTGCGTACTATATCCCATGATCAGACGAACGACATCCCCGGAGGACTCAAATGCCTCCAGTGCTTTGGCCTGATGGGAATATGCGCTTCGATAATCCCCCATTGCCCAGTAGAGATTGGCCAGATACTGATATCCCTGGGCTGTTTGTGTGGGACGGTCTAACTGCACGGATAAATCCAACGCTTTTTGCTGATAGTCAAGCGCTTCACTGTATCGGGTGAGTTTCTCATAGCTTAATCCCAAAAGCTGATAGGCTGATGCCAGTTCAACCAATGGTTCTTCCTCGTTTGGAGCGTTTTCCAGCCCTTTTTGTAACCATTCAATACCACTTAACAAGCTTTCACTGGCTTTCCAATATTCATCCGCATCCAGGTAAAAGCGCCCTTTCCGAACAGCTGTTCTGCCCTGACCGAACAGGTCATTCTCCGTTTCATAAAAACGACAAACCCGATCTATTTCATCAACCGCTTTTTCATACTCACGGCCATAGTAATAAATAATGGCCAGATCTTCATAGGCTGAAATCAGCTCTTCTTTGCTACCCTCCTCTTGAAGCAATTGAATAGATTCAATCCTGGCTTCAGCCGCCTTGTCAAATTGTCCATCCTGTTTGTAATAAGCAATGATCCTCTCCAGGCTCGATCGGACACTTTGTGAATCATTCTGTTTCTCGGCAAGCCGCTTCAAATGCATCTGCTGTGAAACCGCTTCGTCCCACAGTTCGCCCTTTACACTGACTCTCCGGATTTCATCATAAATCCGGTAGCTATTGGATGAGTCACCCATGGCTTCAGCCATGCTGAGAGCCTGCTCAAAAGCATCTATGGCTTCAACATATTCTTCCCGCTCCTCATAGGCACGGCCCTTCAGAACGGTTGTGATCATATTGTTTTGCGCAAATTGAACGCGCTCAACAGCATTCATTCCATGAAATCCCATCACACGAAAACCACCCCATGCTTTGATTTCGGGGAAATGATCCCTTGTCACCATCTGCGCGTCGGCCAAAGCCTCCGTTACGGATACATTATTCAAATGACGATAAAAAGTCTCAAAAAACAGTTGATTGGCTTCAGGTCGGACATTCCACAATGGCATGATGGCTGAAGGAACACCGGTATAGAGAAGCGCATAATAGAATGTTGAAGGAGCCTGAACAAAATGATATCCTTCTCTTTGGCTGGGAGGAAGGACAAACAAGCTGGCTCTTAAATCCAAAGAGAAAATTTCATGCGTACGAACAAACCCATCAAATTCCCCTCCCGGAAACAAAACCAACGCCGAATTCAATGGATCACTCTCACTGTAAAGCAATCCCTTTTGCACCTGAACAACATCCGCATTTTGAACCGTTTCCCGAAACATGCTTTCTGTGGCTTGAGATTCTGAAAGGACCTCACTCTGCTTAATCATATGCTCCATGGGATTGACCAACCCGTTATCAAAAAGGTCTCCAACCCATAATCCCTGACCTTGATTGATTTTTCTTCTGTCCCAGGCCAAGGGATAAGCAGTAAGGCTTGGAATATAATAAATCATTGATTTTTCGATAAGAGGTTCTCCCTGATCCGACAAAACACCAAAAGGGAGATCCCATAAAAAACCATCCGGTATGATTGCAATCCACAATTTGTCATCGATAAAACGATCGGCGGGTTTTAAAAGGATATCGTAAAGTTCTCCACTAAGATCTTCGATTGAACTGTCCAGCTCCACTCTCTCGAGAAATGCATCGATTTTTTCCTCTAATAAATCGGGATGGATATCCAGATCGACTTCCTCTATGCCATCGTGATTGACAATCCACAAAAGAACCCCTTCCCTACCGATCAAATAAGAGAAAACCGCATGATCTGAGGGAAGAGCAGAACACACTTGATCCACATTCACCGGATAAGCCCCAGCCAAATAGGCCAATACGGAATCCTCTGTTTGCAGACTTTCCATGAGCTGTCTATATTCATTTTCGTACCGTTCCTTTTGATCTTTTAAATCATTTACATAATCATATCGGGATTGCGACTCTTCTGCGATGAGCAAATCGCTTCGAATCTCCTGAAGCCGAGACCTAAGATAACGTACATTCCCCCAGGCCACTTTATCTCTTTCACGTCTCAGGGCCGGTGGATGCCGGGCCAAAATATCCGCAATCTGCTTTTCCCGACCCCTCTCCACGGACTCCAATGCTTCCTTTTTCATTCCCCTTCCGACCATTTCGAAAGCCGCATCGACATAGAGATGCCACCGGTCATCCCGATCGGACAACCTTTCCTCGCTTCCCTCCTCTTGAACATGGAGATTTTCCAGCTGATCCATTGCCTCACTGAAAAGAACAAGGGGATCGGTTAGTCTCTCTGTTACCGATGAAGAATCTTTCGACAACCGGACCTGAATGTTTGCCATACTGTACAGCACCCTCCAGAGAAGTTCTTCCTCCCCCCCCTGTTCAAACAACCGTTTGCTCTCTTCCAAATAAGCAAAAGCTGTACGATATTCATGAACCTGTTCGGTTATTTCGGCCATATTCTTACTGAGAATGCCCTCTTCCCTCCACAATCCCTCATTCTGGGCGATAACCAATCCTTCCTGGAAATAGCTCCTCGCCTGGTTCAGGCTCTGCATGGACTGAAAAGTGTTGTTAAAATTGTCATTTAGATCTTCTGCCGGTCTACTCTCTATTTGAGCACTGAGGGTATAGAGTGTGCCCAACGCATTGAGCATGCTCAGTTTTTCTTTCGTAAATCCATCTCCATTGACGGAAAGCATATCCAATGCATGTCCCAGACATTGGATCGCACCGATGAGGTGCGCGCCTTCATCCAAATAATACGTTTCGACAATAGCTACATTCCCCAAGTTGATGGCATTGATCAACACACCTCTTTCATCTTCTTTTTCTTGACATGCATCCCATGCACGATAAAAACAGGCCCATGCGTTCATATAGTCGGATGATTTAAAATACAATCTCCCTAAGGAGTTGAGTGTGATTCTCTCTGCAAGCCCATTCTTTTGCCTTTGGAAAATATCCAGCCGTTTGAATTCATATTCAATGGCCTCATGATACGATTTCATGGATTCCAGACTGCGACTGATCAATCCGTAAACAAAAGCCGCTTCATCCGCCAAAGCAAATCCCTCAGCCGAAGCCTCTCCGATTTCCTCCATACCCCACACAGGAATGGAAAATCCAAAAATTTCAACCCTGAGAGAACTCTTTTCTGGAGGGTTTACAGGAATTTCTTCTCTGGTTAAAATCGCTTCGGCCTTTCGGGCATATTTCAATGCATCTTCCGCTTCCCCCATGAGATGATAATTGTAGGCAATATTTCTGTACCCCAATGCAACTTCATCCGAGCGATTCCATTTTTCATCCTGAACCAGTGCTCTTTCGTAGCTGGGGATGGCTTCTTCATACTGTTCGGCCAAATGATAGAGAAAAGCGAGCATTTTCAAATTCCGATTGACATCTTCTTCCCTGCCCATATCTGTGTAAATTTGTATCGCTGTCTGCAGATACCCGACGGCATATTGAATATCTTCAAGCACGACACCGCAGTGACCCGCCCTTTCAAAAAAGACTGCTTTTTCAAGTGTGCTTGTAAATGTGGTATCTAAAGAAAGCCTCAATTGATAATATTGATAGGCTCTCTTATATCCAAATTCTCCCAAATTATAGAAATTATTGGCCAGGTTTTGAGCCAACAAAGCCTCCATTTGTGGATCAACCGCTTCGTCATTCAGCTCCATGGCCGTCATCAGGGCTTCAATCGCCTGCTCATAATAACCCACCCTGACCTCATCACCTGTGAAAGGCAACAATCCAATCAGCCATCGCAGAGGAGCCAGAATGGTGCGGCCCGCTCGAATGAGAAAACCCGGTTTCTGGCTCAATTGTTCTTCCTCAAGTTTCTCCATCAATTCATAATTGAAGCTCAATGTTCGATAAGGATAGATCAACCGATAATCCTCATCCAGTGCCTGCTGCAAATAACGATTGGACCTCTCAAGTTGAGAGATGTTTCTTTCGCCCAAGTAAGAATAGGCCAGACCGAGGCCGTAGAGAAATATCGGATTGGTTGGTTGATTGCGCAATTTTGCTTCATATTCTTCTATCAGTGAATCAATACCACCTCTTTGATACACCACCTCGACCAGTCCCCGATGCACGCTCAAATTGTCCGGCTGAAGCGTCATACATTTTCGATACCTGGCTTCAGCAAAGGCAAGTTCCCCATATTGCTTTAGCCTTTCTGCCGACCGAAACAACAACCTGAAGAGTTCTTCTTCAGCCATCAAACCAAACCGACCCCCCTCCACACTGCCATAGTCCTTGATCGCCTGTTCCAGCAACAGGACACCTTTCAACTCGTCTCCCAACAATCCATAAATTTCAGCCTGGAGAATTTTTGATTCAGCATGAGCCCACAAGAGCATTGGCACCATCAATTCCAGCTGTTCCAATTCACGCACAGCCTGCTCATACTGATTTTGAGCTAATAAAGTCCGGCCAATGGCCAGCTGCGCCTCAGCGACCAGAGAGGCAAGCTCCGAATAATTCTGAATCGTCTCCTGGTAACCGCGGATTTGTTCCTGAGGGGAACCCTCTATCTGATTCAAGATGCGCTCTCCTGCCCTTTGCCGCCACAGGGGGATATCTTCAAATTCTCGAAGAACGGCAATGTAGCTCTGAAAGGCCGTTTCTTCCTGTCCCTCTTCACTTAGCAGATCCCCGATGTTGAGCAGTGTCTGCGCCCGATAATTTCGAAGCTGTGGAAAAGACTGAAGCACACGATTATAGGAGACCAGACTTTGACCGCTTTCACCCGCTTCTCGATAAAGATCTCCCAGAACAATCCAGGTTTCAGCTAAAACCGAAGGATCCTCAATATCAGATTCGATAATCTGTTCGCATCGCTCAATTCGACTCTCAAGGGATTCATCAGAAATTGTGGCCATCTTCAATCCGGCAAGTCCTGCTTCTCTTTCCTGACTTGCATAATCACGATAAACCGACTCAAACACGGTTTTCGATTGTTGGTCCTGACCCAGCACATGGTAGATTTCACCAATTTGGAGCAACGATCTCGCACACCATAAAAAATCTTCAGGAAAATAATCCCGGACTCTCTGATACCCCAATACAGACTGATACAAAGCCTCTTCTGTCACCGCCTCACCGAAACGATCGAGGACCAGACCGTATTGTGCCTCCGCAGAAGAGGCATGCTGAAAAAGACCGCCGGAGGGTATTGACCAGATGTCGATTCCTCCACCCCGATCAGAGCTAAAAAATATCTCTCCATGTAAACCCCAGCTTGGATGACCTTCTCTGTACACTTCTGTGGTGATCTGAATTTCATTTCTGCCCAGATAGATGTTATCAGGGGTTACTTCTCCCTGTTCAACCAGTTGTTTCTGCCAGAGAGATCCATTGTCTTCAGGTGTAATCACGCCGTCGCCATTCGTATCCCGATCAAAACGGAGAAAAACAATCTCCCGTCCATCGGGCGACCAATCCCCCTGTCCGTCAAACAGATTTCCGTAAGTCACAGGATAGACGACTCTCTGATCTGAACCCTCCATTTCCGGTCTCTCGGTATGGATGAGACAGAGATCTCCCTCTAAATTGAATCGATAGGAAGTAAAAAGAATCCAATCACTTTGTGGACTTTGAACAGGATCTGTACCGCCCAATTTGGTCAGCTGCAGCAGTTGACGGGAATCCAGTTCAACCATCCAGAGATTGAGAAGTCCATCCCTGTCCGATGCAAAAAGAAGCGAGCGACCCGATCTCGAAAACGCAGGGCTGCGGTCCAAACCCAGGTAATACGTGATCTGCACAGGCTCTCCTTTGGGAATGCCTCCCCGTTTCAGGTCAAGACGGACAAGCCAGATATCACCCTGCGCATCGCTCCGCTTTGAAACGAAGGCCAATTGTTTCCCATCAGGAGACCAGCACGGTTGACTGTCTTCTGCCTTATGTGTGGTGACCTGAACGGCTCTCCCCCTTGGCAGGGGTTTCACCCAGATATCCAGATTGCCTTCCCTTTGAGACGTAAATGCAATCCACAAACCGTCCGGTGAAACAGCCGGGGAAAAATCCATGGCGGGATGCGTGGTGATTTGATCGATTTGGACGACCTCATCTTCTGCCAGGACAGATATTCCACTCAAAAGTGTAAAGATTAAAAAAAGAAAGAGAATGTGAATGGTTTCTCTTTTCATGTTATTTGACAACCCAGCTCCCGTTCGGTTCCTGTATCCAGGTGCCTTTGTCGGAATTCTCCTGATTGATCCGTGCAAAAATGGACAAGACATCCTCTCGAACCGCCTTTTTCAGAGAATCATTCAGCTCGATCACCCGTTCCATGATTGTTTTGCGGTTCTCATTTTCTTCCTGTACAACGGTACGGACCAGTTCAATTTGTTCGGGATTTTGTTCAAGCGATTCCAGGGATCGGATCTCTAGCAATCCTTGGTTGTTCTCCCCCACATATCCCTTCGTTTTAAACTCATCAATGTCATCCCGATTGTATTTCTGATTTTGCAGTGCTTCGAGCACGGCGCGCTTTTCAGGTGAGACTTTGGTTTCACTTTCTCCCTCAACGGCCCGCGTAGAAGCAATCATCCAGGTGTCTTCTTCCATCTCTTCATACGTTCCAATCACCTCGCGTTCCAGGGCGGTTTTCTCTCCCGTCACCCTCACCTCAGGGGCATGTATACTGCACCCCAAAGTAAGGATAAGGAGCATACCTTTTGTAATGAATAGGTTTTTGAATGTGCACATTTTTCTCCTCCACACTAATTTATTCTGAATTGGATCTCGATTCCAAAAAGAAGGCCAATGGCAGCCGGCCGTATTCCAAATATTCTGGGATTCGAATGGGTGAAAACCACGGTTGAGTGAGTGACAGGGAAGGATATACATATCCATGTCTGAGTTCGAAAGAAAATAGTTTTGGCTTCCATCCCATATTGAGCAACCGTCGTGTCAGACGAATCGACCGGTCGGCTTCCTGAGGATCCATTGCTTTGAGAAGTGTACTGGCAAAATCTGTCCCTATTTTTGTGATATAAAAGAAACCGTCCAGATCGATATCCTGCTCCAGGTCGATGCCTTTACCTTCAAAAGCCATGGTTGCGTCCAACTCGGTCTCTTCTTTTTCACCGCTTTCTGTATCCGTCAGTGCAGCCGAATGAATGCGGGAAGCATTTGCCCGAATCTCATAAGCAATATCTTTTTTTGATCCATCTCCTAAACAGATGGCAATCGATCCCCCTAAATTGCCATCCAAAAGCTCCATATTGAACCACGGAATCTGAATACCACCCCGGCCGATATCAAAATCGAAATGAAGATGATTTAATTGATACCCAAAGACATCAACTTGTTGAATTTGCAGATTCCCGATTGTGGGTGAAAATTGTCGATAGACCGTGGGTTGATTCTCATATTCTACCCAGGAGAGGGTTTGGAAATTCGGTTCAGGCACAAGAGCCTGTCGGGCAAGATCCACATCTATTTGAAAAGGAACAACTCCCCGTATCTGTCGAATACAAACAACGGGATTTTTTATTACATCGAGCGAATCCACAATCAATTCACCGGACAACCTGACCCATTGTTGGATTGGATCGATTGTTTTTCCTCTCAATCGACAGGAAAACCCTCCCTGCAGCCATGTGCCATCAAGGATTTCCACGGAATCGCTTGATGAAAAATTCAGTGCCGCTTCCACATCCAGTTTTTTCGATTGTGTCATTTGCCCCACCCCCAGTGACACACTCCCGCGAATAGCCAATGGTTCTATATGGATATCTCCTCGATTAATCCAGAGACTGTCCTGTTCGATCATTCCCCAGTCAAATTGAATGCGACTGCCCTGAACAGATTGACCCCCTATTTTATTATGGGAAATGCTCCCCAAAGTGAGATCCCCCTTCCCACCAATCCTCTCCGAAGATCCCTCAAACGACAACCCCCCTTGAATGCTCTTTACATTGAGAAATTGTGCCGGATAATCCACTTCGACATCTTTGAGATTGACATTCCCCTCTATCCTCACAATAGCGGAATCCCCTGCACGATTCCCGTATACATGGAGATTGATTTCTTCCTCGCCATCGAGAGACAGGGTCCTGAGCTGATTTTTTAGTCGTGTCGGAAAAAATTCCAGAACCGATCCATTGCGAACAATACCGTTGACCAATGAAAAATCATAGGCCTTTTCCACAACATCCAGTTCACCGACAAGGCGGGCTGAAAAAAGTGCATTCAATTGTACAGCCGCACTATCCAACTCCCAAATCTTCAGTGTATTTTCTGTACGCCAAACCATATCCGCAACCATCTTGAGGGGTGGCGTTTTGTTGATTTCGTTTCCAATACCATAATCAATTCCCGGTGACAGACCAACAAGGTTGATTCGAATGTCCTGCGGACCGTGTGCATTCACATCTGCAAGTAAATCGACAGATCCATCGACGGGGAAACCAAGATTCGGAAAAGAAGCAAATTGAAGCGAATCGGCTTTTATCTGACCTTTAAGTGCTATTTCTCGCGCCTCTTTGATACCATCGGCAGTCCAGTTCAATTCCATGCCGAGAAATCCCCCTAATACTCCCTCCACCCGGCCAGTGGCAAATGCCTCAACAGGGACGAAGGCGCTGTCCAGCTTTGAATCGGCATGCATAGAAAGTCCCTCAACCGACACAGAATATGAATCGTTCATAGCAAAAGTAAATTGGTCGACTTTTATATCCCCTGTCATCGTTCCCTTCTCAAAACCTTTTTGTGCCATAGCCCCTTCAACTGTCACCTCAAAATTCCCTTGATGCATATCCAAATCACCGTTTGGATTCTGCAGGCTTCCGTTCTCTATTCGGGCTCGACAGAGCAAATGCATATTTTGAGAATCACCCCACAACTCACCCTTCTCCAGACACAGCAATCCAGACAGGTGCATATCATTTAAAAAATCAATTCCGGCCATCTGCACATAAGGATGAAGCGTTTGTATTATTTCTCTCAAGTTGATCGGATCGCCTTGAAAAAGAAAATCATAATCCATATCACTTCCCAGATGATTCATAACTCCCTCGATATGAACAAGGCTCTGCCGATCATCGAAGAGGTCGAATTCATTGATCCAGATACTTTCGCCATATCCGAGTCCTTCCAAATCCAAACCGAAACGAACCACCGACTGCTCTTCTTGCATTACTGGTTTGAATCCAATATCTCCATAAAATGTCCATTTCCCTTCCGAGTGCCATATGGCTGACAAATCCAGATTCGGAACCATTTCAAACAGGGTCTTCTGATTTCTGAAAACCGCCCTTCCCGCCTCCGTAAAAAGATGGATTTGACCCTGCACATTTTCCGGTTCTTCCGACAATTCCCTTGGAAGAGTGAGATCGGAAACATCCAAATGAATGCCACTGAATAGCAATTCACTTTCCGCTGAAGAATCGCCCATTGTTACTGAAAAACTGAAATCATTTAAATCGAGACGAAAAAGTCCGAAGGAAACGGGAAGCGAAATCTTTTTGCCCGATTCCATCTCTGTTTCAGTTTTGTTCATCCTCATTTTTTGCATTTCTTTGAGGAGGATGTCCGTAACAATAAAAAGTTCTGGCTGATCAAGCAAAACATTTGTAATATCCAGACGGCGTCTCAACAAGGGAAGTAGTTTAAAACGGATGACCAACCGTTCCATTTGGAGAAACGGTTCCTTACTTGTGGTTTCGTTTGCCAGATAATCAACACGGATATCCCGAATATCGATGCTCCCAAAAGGATTGATAGACACTGACCTGACTTGAACCGGTCTTTCCAACGATTTGGTGAGTTTTTCAGAAACCAATATGCCCAACTTGTCTGAAGGGTAGAGCTGCCAGAGGACAATGCATCCAACCAAAATAACCAAAAATAAAAACAGAAAGGCCCCGAGGAAAATCCTTCGAAGCCTCTTTCGCCACCGGGTTGGTGAACTTTTTTTATTCTTTTTTTTCATACATCCTTAAAAGTGGTTCAGAAAATGTGCCTGAAATTTACGAGCCTTCTTCCCCTCTTTTATAGATTCGATAGGTCGGATAAGCAAAATCGATGCCGGATGCGTTATTGATTGCTGATAAAACTTTCTGGCTGATCGTATCTTCCCCTGCTCTTCTTTTTTTCGCATCGGTAAGATATCGCAGCGTCAGTTTGATACCGCTCTCCTCAATCTTTGTATAAACGATGGGCGTAAACCTTTTGTAATAAATCAGATACTCTCGGGCCATGCGGTCGATTTTTTTCTGCACTTTCTCCTGAATTTCCTGGCTTTCTTCTTCTCCGCAACGAAAGAGAATCTCTTTTGCCTTTTCCCAATTGCTTTCGAATGTCACGAGAATAGACAATTCGTTCCATATAAATTCAAATCCTTTGGTGTAATTGTAAAGTGAATTCCGAAATATCTGACCATGCGGCAAATGAACCAGACGGCCCGTACTTTGATCGCCATCCACCCAGTTGCCGATTTCCAAGAGAGAGGTTTGGAAGAGCCGGATATCAATTACATCTCCCTTTACATTGCCCAATTCAATCCGATCTCCCTCAACATAGGGACGGCGTATCATGATATAAAGCCAGCCTGCCATATTCAGCAGCACTTCATGCAGTGCCAGGGCAATACCGGCACCGATCACAGAAAGCATGGTAGCCCATTGTTGCGTACTCCCTGCCCAGATGGGAATCAGAACAATGAAATAAACCAGTGCAGCGACATAGGATATTCTCTTCCGATATTGGTGTCTTTTCTGAATTTCGATTTTTAAAGAATTGATAAAACGTCGAATAAAAAAAAGAATGAGGTAAATCATACCAAAGGCAAATGCAGATCGAAATAATTTTTCGACAATCGCATTCTTTAGAAATTCAAAAAGATCGGAGTATGTCCAGATACGAAATAAAATAAAGCCGTATAAAAATATAAAAGTGTAAGTTGCCCATTTCACATACAATTGACGTTTCTCAACTTCTATTTTCTGGGCATCAACCAGCTTTCTGATTCCATAAATAATAATGAGAAAAAGAACCAGTCCGATGAGTGATGTCAATATTTTCCCAAAAACAGATGGATTGACGATTTCCATCAAAACATCATACACCCATATACGCAGCAAAATCAATATACCGATCACAAGACCGATATAATTGGTCCACTGACGGAAGAGCTGACGCTTTTCCGTACTGAGTCTCAACGAATTGATGAAACGTCTGACCAAAACAACCACAATAGACATTAAAATCAGGTCGACAACCGACCAGATCGCTTTTTGAATTAAAGGATCACGAAATTGGTTCATCAAGTTTTCAACCATGAATACTCCTGTCTATTGAGGACCAAGATAGAGGGATTCTTGAAAACACAAATCCCGATCCACTTTCTTTAAAAATTGATCTTTATCGAAAGCATACAAGGGGCTGATTTCAATCTGACCTTTCACATCGCCCTGTGCATTCCTGGGTACAGAAATCCCGGCCGATTCAAGCCAGCATCCGAAAAAATTGGAAAGATCCCTTCGTGCGGTTTCTGGGGAATTCTCTCCAATTTTGTTTTTTACTGGACTGAATTCCTCTTTCCTGGCCACTTCCATAACGACAGAATGGTTCGCATATTGAATGGCATCAAAAATAAATTTTTCAAATTTATACCCATTGGGTTTCTCGGGTTTGATCCAGTTTCCATTATCATTCAGATAAGGAATTTTTTTATGAGCAACATGATAAGGCAGAAACAACGCTTCACCCATAAATTTTTCCATAAAATGAAACTCGAAAAGATGAATCGCTATGCTTCCAGCTTCATATTTTAATCTTCCATCTGGATTTCGCATCAGTTTGGCCGATTCGGGCATGTCACTATATTCAATCACATGCAATTTTCCGTTGATTCGAACAAAATGTCCTATCTTTTCTGATGAATTTCGTTTTTTGACCATTTTTGAAGACATATCGGCTTGAGCCTGGACGTGATATCCCACAAAAACAGGATCCACTATTTTAATCAATACATTATCAACTTGAAAATACGAAATAATCTCAATGTTTTGCCTTTTCATATTTTCAATAATATGATTATCGGCCACAGCCGAAAGTATGCCGCCATGCCCGTTTGGACTTGTAAAAATATGATCTTTTGCATCTAAAATAAATTTGCCTTGAGCATCCAGTGCTGGAAGCATGTCTTGTTTTACAAAAATGATATCCTCTTTGTGCAATCCGAAAAATCCGTTCCGATCAAAAAATTCTTTTGTTCGTTCATCATTTGTTTCACTGGTCATAATATACCATGGAATGGATACCTTGTAGAATCGACTGGCTGCCAGAATTTTTTCTGCATGCATCTGGAATAGACTATTCCCCGTAACCGGACCGATAGGGAAACACCCCTTGGGTTTGTCATAACCCAGTCTTGTACCCTGTCCTCCCGCCACCGTCAAAATACCCAATTTGCCAGATCGAATAACCTCTTTCCCCATACGCTTTGCCTGAATGGCTGATTTTCTCTCCTCAGGTGACATGGGGACGGAAATGACATCTGGGGGATCCATGTTTTCTTGAAATTTAGCTGATTGTAGTTGATCCATACACCGGTTTTTCAATACATGGATCAGACCAAAGTCAATGGATCTCAGTTGTGCCAGCATCTTTCTTTTTGCCGAATCAGACAACTCTTCCCACCATCGAAAAACATGCCCTTGATCTTCTTGAAAAACCTTTTGAATAATCGATTGATCTTCAGGTTTCTGGCCTCGAATGACTCTTTCTATTTCCATAATGAAACACTGGTTTTCTATTCTTCCTCGATAATGCGGTCAAAAAATTGAACCAGATCACCCCGATCCGGTGTTGCATTGAATTGCATAGCCGCTCTTGGATGCTGATTGAGAAGACCTGTGATCATATAGGGTACATCAAATCCCCACAACAGTTTTTCCCTTAAAGGTTCAATATGCTCCTGAATACACCGAAGAATTGGCCGGAGGCTGTATTTTGGATTGTGAAGAAAACCGAGCAACAATTCCATGTTACAGTTGCCTGCTCCCCGCCCCAATCCCGCCATGCTGGCATCCAGAATATTGGCCCCTTTAATAATGGCCTCAATCGTATTGGCATAAGCCAGCATCTGATTGTTATGAGCATGCATGCCGACGACCTTGCCTTTGGATTCTGCAAAATGAAGATATTTCTCAATGAGATAATGCACTTGCTCACTGTAAAGAGCACCAAAACTGTCAACGAGATAGACGATATCGACTTCCGAATTGGCCAGGATGGACAATGCCTCATCCAGTTCCGGTTCCTGTACAGTCGACACAGCCATCAAATTGACCGTGGTCTCATATCCTTTATCGTGCGCATCCTTGATGATATCCAGAGCCGTGGGTATCTGATGGATATAGGTGGCTACCCGGATCATATCCAAAACACTCTTATTGGCCGGTAAAATATCGCTGTGGTAGTCCGTCCGTTCCGCATCTGCCATGGCAGATAATTTCAGAGAAGACTCATTCTTTCCAACGATTCGACGGATATCGTCTTCACTGCAAAATTTCCAGGAACCATATTCATCTTGAGAAAATATCTTTTTATCGGCTTTATATCCCAATTCCATATAATCGATGCCTGCTTCCATGCACGCATGGTAGACTGCTTTTACGATCCCATCATCGAAAAGATGATTGTTCATTAAACCACCATCACGGATGGTACAATCCAGCACTTTGATTTCAGAACGATAGGAAACCCATCTTTTTGCCGGACCTTCGCTCATTTGCACCTTTGTCAATTCGGTCATCTTAACTCCTTTTCAATTGACTACCTTTTTTTAATCGGATTCTTTTGATCCCATTTCAATTCATGATCAACAACATACTCAACGGGGAGCAAAATCATTCTGAGAATATTCTCCTTTTGAATATCAATATCTGCTTCTTTTAAGAGTTCAACGAGTTCATTGACTTTTTCTTTTTTTTCAATAAGCGTGGTGATCAAAAAAGAATAACGCTCTTTCTCATCCTCTGATTTAATGAAACCCATAAACAGGGGAAAATCACGTTGAAGTACTTTGTCAAGATTCTGTCCTTCAAGAATGCTCCCTTTCTGGATCCCACATGAGGTAAGAGCAAGAATAATATCTTCTTTGTATTCTATTTTGAATAATTGAATGATCAAAAAGAACATTTTGGCCCTCCATTTTCAGACCGGTCACAATAGTGACAAACCATATTTGTTATTCAATCATGATGATAAAACAATATATACATAGACCCGTTCATTTCACTGGTCATTCCGCTCTCCCGCTTTTGTCAATGCATACTTGGTAAGAAGGGGTCCCACAATCTCTGTAATAATCGTTGTAAAAAGCAGAACATTAATCACGACAGATGCAAGCAATCGACCAGGTTCTCCAAAATCGCCGCTTCCGAATTCCTTTCGTACGATGATTGCCAGTGCAAGTGCAACACCCACTTGAGGGATTAATGAGAATCCGGCATATTTTTTAACAACACTTGGAGCTCTTCCAATGGTTGCTCCCAAACGAGCCCCTCCAATTTTTCCGGCAATCCTGGCAACAAGATAAACCAAACCCACCACACCAATTTGTGGCAGAAGGCCCACATCCAGATGAGCACCCGCAAAGATAAAAAAGAAAGCAAAAAGAAGAGGTGAAACATTTTCAAGAACTTTGGAAGACCGATTGGTCAACATCGGATTCAGGTTTGAAACGACAGCACCAAATGTCATCGTTGACAAGAGACCGGAAAGATGAAATTGCTGTGAAAAACCAAGTAAAAAGAGTACGAAAGCTCCCGTACCCAGCAGCAGATCATCTGGATATCGTACTTTTTGAAAAAGCCAGATAAAACCAAATCCCAACAAACCACCCGATACAAGCGACAACAGAATTTCAAGTATGGATGGGAGCAAAATGGAAAGCAAAGAAACATGTTCCGCTTTCAATAGACCCTTTGACAAGGCTGCGGCAAATACAAAAATGATCAGAGCAAATGCATCATCAATACCGACCACAGCAAGAATGGTTGAACTGAGCGGTCCCTTTGCTTTGTACTGCTGAATAATATAAACTGTAGCCGCGGGAGCTGTAGCCGACGCAACAGCACCCAAAATAAAAGCCTGATAAACCTTTGATGGATCAAGTAAGAAAATGGACACCGTCACAACAAGAAATGATAGAGTAGATTCAAATAGAGCAATCAGGATAATGGATTTGCCTAGTCTGACGAAAATTTCCCGCCGCAATTCGGATCCAATGGTAAAACCAATAATACCCAGGGCAAAATCATTCACAATGTCCAGACGATCCAATGATTCAGTATGAAAAATGCGAAGAAGCGATATGCCCATGATGACACCGACAATGACATATCCTGTCACAATCGGTATGCCTATTTTACCGGTCAGCCGCTTGACACAAAAAGCAACAATCGCCGCACAAGCCAGATAGATTAGTGTGTTTAATTCTCCCATGCATGCACTTTCACAAATTCGTAAAAAGGTCTAATACATCTTTCCCATTTTTGGCCTGAATGATTTTATTTCTTCTGGCCGCATTTTTCAAAACAAGCACAATTTTAGACAACAACCTTAAATACAACTCATGCTGACCGGCATTACCCGCAATCAGAAAAACGATATGAACAGGTTGATTGTCAAGTGCACCCCACTCAATTCCCTTCCTGCTTACACCAACACATATAGTAATGTCCTTGACTTCTTTGATCTTCACATGGGGAATAGCAATGCCCAAACCAATGCCTGTACTGATGATACCCTCACGTTTAAACACCTCTTTTCGAAATGTTTCCTTGTCCAAGATATTGGGAGAAGTCACAAGAGAATCGATCAACCGGTTTAAAACATCCTCCTTATTCTCCTCTTCCAGTAAAACAACATATGCAGGATCTAAATACTGTCTTAAATAAATCATGTGAACCTCATATTTGATATATAATTAATTTTCTATGAATGCTTTCTCTTGAAATTCACCCATGGTCGTCGAAAAAGGCAAATTTGGAACCCGATAGACATAACCCTGATAATTTTGGATCACAAGCTCATTCGCTGTTTTTTTAATAACATAACCTGGTAAAAGCGGCACTTTCCCTCCGCCACCGGGAAGATCAACGACATAAGTGGGGACAGCCAATCCGCTCATATGACCCCTGAGTTGTCTCATAATAAAAAGTCCAGTATCGACTGTTGTTCTGAAATGCTCGGTTCCTTTCACCAAATCCGCGTGCAGCAAATAATAGGGTTTCACCCGTATCTGAAGCAACATTCGCATCAACCGGGATATTACAGAAACATGGTCATTAATCCCCTTCAAGAGCACAGTTTGACTGCCCAAAGGGATTCCCCTATCGCTTAAAAGCCGGATCGCTCTTTTGACTTCATCCGTGATTTCATCGGGATGGTTGAAATGTAGATTGATATAAAGATTTTTCGTTTTGCTTAAAATGTTTGCCAGTCTGGATGTCACACGCTGGGGAAGTACAGACGGAATTCTTGTGCCTATTCTTACGACACCAACATGGGAAATCTCTTTGATTTTCATTAAAATCCAATCCAATTTTTCATCAGAAAGAAGAAGCGGATCGCCACCGGAAAGAAGCACATCGAAAATTTCTCCATGTTGCCGAATATAACGGAATCCTTCTTCAATGGCTTGATCTTGAATTGGATCCCATCGCCCTATTTTACGTTTGCGCGTGCAGAACCGACAGTAGACACCGCACTGATTGGAAACGAGAAAAAGCACCCTGTCTGGATATCGATGGACGAGGTTTGGAACAGAACTGTTTCGCTCTTCGGCGAGCGGATCGACCCATCCAGTTGCATCTTCAAGCTCTCTCGGATCAGGCACAACCTGTCGCATCAACGAAGCGCCTCTCTTTTTCATCAAATCCAAGAAATAGGCGTTGATCCGCATGGGATAAATATCACAAACTTTTTCAAGTGAAGGCACATCGATCCGAATATGACCGGCCAATTCATTTGGATGATGCACACCCGTCTTTATGTATTTTCTCCATGATGGTGACATGATTCTCATTTTTATTGATTAGTTAAAAATCACAAGATCTGTTCCATACAGGAAACAACCACACGGCTCTCAGAATCCCGAAGCCTATCAAACATGGCTTGTATTTCCGGATTGCTTTGGATCAGATGCGAAAGTTCATCGATTGTCTTGTCGGTTAAAATCGTTTGAAGAAATCGATTTTTATGATTCATATCACAAAAAAGGGAAACGGTAAATCCTTGCTCTTGCCAATAATCCTGTAATTGCTCGACATCCCTGATAAATCCATCCTGATCTTCTTGTTCCAAATCAAATGAAAATAGGATTAAATGCATCGTTCCATCTCTCATAGTAAACAAAGCATTTTAAAATAAAATGAAGTAAAAAGCAAGAAAAAATGTGTCATTTTTTAATTGATATTCATTTGAAAAAGAAGTGGAGAATTGATCTTACATTCCGGATAACAATTTCCCGATTAAAAGGCACATTCATGATGCATTCTGATATTTCAGAAGATCAGGCAAAATTTCTTCAGGAGATTTAAATCCTCCAAACCGTCCCAATTCTTCTTCGGATGGACTAAAAAAAATAACGGTAGGCAATCCAATAATTTGATATCGATCTTGATAGGATGCCGTTAATTCATCATTTCGGGTTAAATCAAGTTTTATCGGAACGAATTTCGAAAGTTCAAAAAGCACCCGTTCATCAGTCCAGGTTTTTTCATCCAATTCTCGACAGGCGGCACACCAATCCGCATAAAAATCCATTACCACCACTTTCCCTTCCAGACGGGCTTGCTGAAAACCTGCCTCATCTGAAGAAATCCAAAACGGTTCCTCTTCAATCGACCGGACAATGTGTTCTGAGGAAAAAATACCGGGATTAAAGAAACGGAAAAAAAGAGAAAAAACAAGACTGCCACCTGCGATAATGAGTAAAATGCCCAGGGCTTTTCCCATTTTTTTCTTCCAGTCGGCTTCACCTTCCAGTTGTGAAAAAGCACCAATAAACGTCCCGAGAATCACCAACAGAAGAGCCCAAAGACCGTGATAGACCAGAACAGGCAATAAGGGTTCCAAATAAACGAGAGACAAAGTTACGAGAAGGATACCAAAACCGCGTTCGATAACGGCCATCCAGCTGCCCGATCGGGGGAAATTTTTTATCACACCAGAAAAAGTTCCAATGAGGACAAACAGAACACCCAATCCCAGAGCAAAAGAAAAGAGAAGCCCGAATCCTAAAAGAACGGAACCTGATTTAGCCACCCATGTCAGAATCACAATGAGCAGGGGACTGATACAGGGAGAGACGATGAAACCGGCAAGGAGTCCGGTTACCCAAGCACCTAAAAATCCTTTCCGATTCCCTTTTAATTTTGATGCGATGGTGGGGGGCATCTGAAGGACAAAAACACCCAATAGCGATAGTCCCATCAGGAAAAATATTGAAGCGATCATGATGATGACGACAGGGTGCTGCGTGTATGAACCAAAAAGCGTTCCTGTTTGTGCTGCAAGAATACCCAAAACGGAAAAAGTGGCCGCGATTCCAAGCACGTAAAAAAGAGAAAGGACAAATCCTCGTAATTTCCCACCCCCCGCTTGAGCACCGATAACGGCAATCGTAATCGGGATCATCGGATAGACGCAGGGAGTCAGGCTGGTCAGAATGCCGCCTATAAACACGAGAAGAAAAGCGATGATTGATCCTTTTTCCAGGGCCCGCGACAGACTGTTTACCATTCCAGTTTCCTCCGTAAAACCGCCCTGATCTTCCGGGGCAAATGCCAAAACGGTCAATTCAGCCATCAATCTTTGGGTCTTTGGCAGATAACAGATTTCTCCGTCTTCGGAACAGGCCTGATAGGTCACATCTACCTCAATAATCCGATTGCCCTCCGAAGTCTCTCTGTTCACAACGAAAGGCATCCTAACTGTGACACTATCTCGATAATAATTTCCCAAATCCCCTTTTTCTCCGACTGGATATTCAACGGGGCTAAAACGAATTCCTTCCGAAGTTTGAGGAATCACTTTAAAAAGACCATAAGTCGTATCACTGATATGGTAGTGGGAAGCAATGGCACATATGATTTCTACAACTCCTTTGCCATTGATTTCAACTGTTTTGGGAACAACTTCCATGCTGAGTTCAACCGGATCTACTCCCTGAGACCACAGAATTCCAATGCCAAAAAGCTTGAAAACGAGCCAGAGCGCGAGCTTTTTCACTTTACATCTCCTCTATGAATTCCTCCGATAAAAGATGATGCTTCTTAATTCTGATCCGATCATCACCGCACAAATTGAATAAAGGCGAACAGACATTCGCCTTTATCCAATAATCGATTCATTTTTTTACTGCAGTAAAAGCAATTTCATTAAAAAAATGACTTTTCTAAAACTCTGCTCCCAACGTAAAATAATGAACAGGATGAGAATCGGTGCGTGCTAAATCGGTCCGCCAGGCCACATCATATTTCAACAAAATAAAACCCATATTCAATCTTGCTCCGAAACCATAACCGGCCCTCAAGTCATGCAATTTAAACATGCCCAGAGATCCAGAGGTAAAAGGCCTCCACAATGCATCATCATTCCAGGCTGATCCAATATCCATAAAGACAACACCTCGAATATTCTGAAAACCAAACGGCAGCGGCCAACCCAAAATCAGGTATTGGATCATGGGGAAACGAAACTCAAGATTGGCCAGCACATATCGTGTGCCTATCTGTTCATAATAGTTATAACCTCTGAGCGGGGTGGCAAAACTCGAGAAATAATAGAGATCCTCACTCCAGGAATCATAAGAAATTTCATTGTATCGATAATTGATCCAACCTGGCATGCCGCCCAATAAAAACCTCTGCGGATTCCTACCACCGGAAATCCCCCCAGAAAATCGCAACACAAATGTATAATCTCTCTTAATCCTGAAATAATTTCTCCAATCCCCCTGAAACATCCAGAAATCAAGTCCGTATTTATCACTGATTGACGGACTATAAGATAGCGAGAAATTGGATCGGTTGCCATTAACAGGACCGGTTATGCCCCATATCACCGTATCGGTACTGTAACCCAAGTTAATAAAAACCAATCGTCTCTTATATAAATTCCCTACTTCTGTCAGAAAATCCTGACTATAGTAATAGCCATAAGGATCAATATCTCCAAAATCACGATCAATACCCAATCCCGTAATACCGAAATCAATTCTCCTGTATCGGTCAAATGGTCGTGATGCAAAAAATGCAAGTCCAAAATACCGGTCCCGAATATAATTGTATTGGATAAAAGGTCCTATCAAATAATAGGTATAGTATTGATAGGCATAATGGAAAGCCGAAATCCCATAATCAATTCTTTTAGGTAGATAGAAATAGGCAACCTGAATATTTGAATTTTTGATGTTATAAAACAAATCTGTATAAATATCGATTTCATGATTGCCTAAAATGTCTGAGAAAGCAATCATGGATGTCCCCTGAAGTCCATAAAATTGACTGTACCCTGCTGATCCGGTGATGACATCTGCAGTAAAACGAGGCTTATAGGGATGACTCTTATAATCACCATTTTCATCCTTATATTCTGTTGTATCCAGAAACGTATCATTCGCCCTCTGTCTCTCTCGCAATTCATCCTGTCTTAATCCCTGAGTGAACACAAAATTTTCAAAATTCGTTCTTCCTTCGCGGGTTGGAATATTTACTTCTGTTTCTCGGGCTGCTATTGCCTGACTTTCTTGCTCCTTTTTTATTAAAAACGCCGTCTTTTGTAATTCAACGGAACCCTGTTCGATCTCCAGCGGATTGTTCAAGAGAAAAATATCATAGCCTCCATTAAACAAAGAGGAAAATGCCAGACGGGACCCCTCTCTTGACCAAGAAATTTGAGAAACCCCGGTGATGAGATTGGTTATCGGATAAATAAATCCTGTGGTTCTATTCAACATAAAAATATTGTTGATCCCGTTTTGATCGGAAATAAATGAAATATGATCTCCATCGGGAGAAAATGCAGGGGATTTTTCTTTTATTTCGTCGGCTGTATATCGCGTCATTTGTTGTGTCTGAATGTTATATGTATACAAATCATACTGACTGTAATCATGGGAGTGCATTCGCAAATTCGAACTGGGTTGACCGGGATACTCTCCTCTATCTGAGATAAATGCAATTTCCTCCCCAGTAGGAGAAAATGCCGGGTCTAAATCACTAAAAATATCGTCGGTTAATTTTTGTAATGTTTGATCTTCGATATTGTACAAATAGAGATCAGACTGTCCTTCATTCAAACCCATAAAGACAATCTGCTTTCCATCAGGAGACCAACTCGGAGAAAATATACCGTCCACATAAAATTGATAAGAATCTATAATTTTTTTACTATTAACATCCAAAATATACAGCGCATCAACCGATGCCGCTTTGGCTGCAAAAACAATCTTTTCCCCATCGGGCGACCAACTGAGTCCGGGTCGAGGCCAGTGCAGTTCTTCAAACAAATCGGATCGTTCTCCCTTAACCAATCTTCCAAGATCGCGTCCATCAATGGCGCTCATCAGATAAATATCCATATAATCCCCACGATTGGAAAGATAGACCAATTTATCTCCCTGGGGAGACAGTGCAGGAGCGTTGTTCACAAAATGTTTATCTTTAACATGATCGGTAAGCGGTTTGGCTATATCACTGGGTTCGCTTCTATTCTGAATATCCGGCCAGTATGTTTGTCGTAAATACTTATGCCAGCGTTCTGTAAGTTCTTCAATACCCACACCAATTGATTGTTTGAATGCATTTTCCACATTTCGAGTGGCTCTGATCTTACTGATAATCTCCGCAATTTTTTGATCACCATACCGATCTGCTATATAATTTAAAAGGGACTGTCCTCCTTTATAAACCAAAAATCCAGACAATTGACTGATCGGCGGAATATAATTGTTGATCGTTGCGTCTCGAATATACATATCACTATCCGTATCCCAGCCCAAGCTTTCATATTCAGCCAATCCTTCAGCTAACCAAAGAGGTACCTGAAAACGGGCCATTCCCGTAATCATCGAACCGACATTCCCACCGTACAACAATTGGAACATAACGGCATGTGTCAATTCATGATGAATAACATGTCGAAATTCTTCATAGTCGCCTTGAAAAGGTAAAACAACCCTGTCTTTAAAAATTTCAGTAAAACCACCCACTCCTTCCTCAATTATTTCATAAATGACATTGGTCTGGCCAAAATCATTATGGCTGTTGTAAACAATAATCGGAATACGTTTATAAATTTCAAATTGGAAATCTCTCTTTAAATCAATATAACTGGATTCGGCAACCTCTGCAACAAATTCTGCCAATTGTTTATTTTCCTTATAATAATAGATATCAAAATATTTGGACTGCACAAATTTCCAATCAAAATCCTGATATTGAACTTTATTTTTCCCAAAACTCTGGGCAAAAACATTCCCTGAAAAATAAAAAAAGGTCAACACCGATATCGCTACAAGCGAAAAATAAAATATTGTCTTATTTTTTAAATTCATGATAATCTCCAATAGATAGTTTATATTCATTACGACGCGTAAAAAACTCATTTTAAATAACGCCACGTAAACAAAAAAGTTTCTTTCATTCTATAAAACATTAGAGGCAGAAAACAATCTGCCTCTTTTCCTATTCCAACAATCAATGGTCAACAATCGATTACACGTTTCTGGTAATTGTTCCACAATATCCGAAATATTTCAACTTCACTTCATCCTTAATCGGGCGACTGAACTGTGCATTCTTTTTATGTGGTTTAAATTATTCCCTTCTATATGTTATATATCATATTGCATCAATAATGGTGTTAAATGTAACACTGGGCCTCATGGCTTGTGTTGCCTTCATTGAATCAGGGAGATAATAACCGCCAATATCCACAGGGCTGCCTTGAGCAGAGAGCAATTCTTCGGTAATTTTATCTTCATTTTCCTCAAGGGCTTTGGCAACCTGAACAAAACATGTCCGAATGGATGACTCTTTTTGTTGAGCCGCCAATGCCTCTGCCCAGTACAGGGCTAAATAAAAAGTACTGCCTCTGTTATCGATTTCATTGACCTTGCGGGAAGGAAGCCTCCCATTCTCTAAATATTTGGCAATGGCCTGATCAAGCGTTTCCGCCAGGATGGCTGCCTTTTGATTTCCGGTTCTCTCAGCAATCAATTCGAAAGAAGGAACAAGTGCGCAGTACTCCCCTAAGGAATCCCACCTCAAATGACCCTCTTTCAGAAACTGCTGCACATGTTTGGGAGCCGAACCACCGGCTCCTGTTTCGAACAGCCCGCCGCCATTCAGAAGAGGAACAATAGACAGCATTCTTGCGCTTGTACCGAGCTCGAGAATCGGAAATAGATCCGTGAGATAGTCACGCAGCACATTACCCGTCACGGAGATGGTATCTTTGCCCTTCCGGATTCTTTCCAATGAAAACTTCATGGCATCCTGAGGTTTCATGATGCGAATATCAAGACCGGTGGTATCATGATCTGGCAAATATTTTTTCACCTTCTTGATGATTTCAGCGTCATGTCCTCTGTTTTCGTCCAGCCAGAAAACAGTAGGCGTTCCGGTTGCTCTGGCCCGTTTGACAGCCAACTTGATCCAGTCCCGGATGGGGATATCTTTCGCCTGGCACATTCGGAAAATATCACCCGGTTCTACAATCTGTTCAAGGAGAACGTTACCCGAATCATCGACAACGCGGATCTTTCCCGCTTCGGGTGCCTCGAACGTTTTATCATGAGATCCATACTCTTCTGCTTTCTGAGCCATCAGACCAACGTTGGACAGACTCCCCATCGTGGCAGGATCGAACTGCCCGTTCTTTTTTGCATCTTCCAGAATCTCTTTGTACATGGTAGCATAGCAGCGATCGGGTACCATGGCAATGCAGTCCTGAAGCTCATCATCTTTGTTCCACATTTTACCACCATCACGCACCACATTGGGCATGGAGGCATCGACAATAATGTTGTTGGGAACATGCAGGTTCGTGATGCCTTTTCTCGAATCAACCATGGCCAGCGCAGGACGTGTTTGATAGACGGTTTGAATATCCGCTTCTATCTCTGCTTTCTTATCAGTTGGAAGTCTGTCTAATTTTTCAAGAACATCGGCAAGACCGTGGTTGACGTTGGCTCCGATTTTTTTCAGGGTATCAGCATGTTTTTCAAGTGCACCCTTGTAGTAAACGGAGACACAGTGACCGAACATGATGGGATCGGAGATCTTCATCATCGTCGCCTTGAGATGCAGAGAGAGCAGGACACCATTCTTCTTGGCTTCTTCAATCTGCTCCTCATAAAATCTTCGCAAAGCAGCCACATGCATCACTGCCGTATCGATCACCTCACCCTTCAAAAGAGACAGATTTTCTTTCAATACAGTGATCTGACCCTTTTTATCCACAAACTCGATCTTCACATCAGCCGCCCTTTCGAGAGTGGTTGATTTTTCACTTTCGTAAAAATCCTTTTCTTTCATGTGGGCGACACGTGCTTTCGATCCCGATTCCGGCCAGGGTCTCATCATTTTATGAGGATGCATCTGGGCGAATTTCTTAACTGAAGCCGCTGGTCTGCGGTCGGAATTGCCCTCACGCAAAACCGGATTCACAGCGGAACCCAGAACCACGGCAAATCGCGCCTGAAGCGCTTTCTCATCCTCATTTTGGGGTTCTTCGGGGTATTCGGGAATATCATATCCCTTTTCTTTAAGTTCTTTGATTGCAGCTTGCAGCTGAGGAATCGATGCGCTGATATTGGGCAACTTGATAATGTTGGCCTCAGGCTTCTGAGCAAGTTTACCCAGCTCGGTCAGATAATCTGGAATTTTCTGTTCATCTGTGAGATGATCAGGGAAATTGGCAATGATTCTGCCTGTGAGAGAGATATCTGCTATTTCAAACTCTACACCTGTATTTTTGACATAGGCCTGAAGAATAGGTAAAAAAGCCCTCGTCGCCAATGCAGGCGCTTCATCCGTCTGTGTCCAGGTGATCGTTGATGGAGTCATACAATATCCTTATGTTTCCCGTGATTCCTATCCTTTATGCGATTCCCGAAGTGATTCTATCTTGCCAGTTGTTGTTTGGCGTACGCCAGTGATCCACCGGCCTTGATGAGATCGATATCCCTGATGCTCAAAGGATGTGTTAACGGGATATCGATGCCTTTGGTTTTATTTTTTAGGATGAGGGGAGTTTTTTCAATCTGGGTCACATCGATTTCCAATTCATCTCCCTGATCCATCCGATCATAGTCACTTTCATGGACGAATGTAAAAGGGATAATGCCAAAATTGATGAGGTTGGCCAGATGGATGCGGGCAAAAGACTTGGTGATTACAGCTTTGATCCCCAAATACATTGGCGCCAACGCGGCATGTTCCCGACTGGATCCCTGTCCGTAATTACTCCCACCCACAATAAATCCGCCACCGGCCCTCTTGGCTCTCGCAGCGAATGTCGGATCCACCACTTCGAACACATGTTCGGCAATGGCTGGAATATTCGATCTCAGGGGAAGAATCTTGGCTCCTGCCGGCATAATGTGATCTGTGGTGATATTATCCTCCGTCTTGAGGAGTACCAACCCGGCGATCCTGTTGGGAAGTGGTTTTTGAACAGGAAGAGGCTGAATATTGGGACCGCGTATAATTTTCACATCCCGACCCTTTTTTACAGGAGGGATAATCATCGAATCGTCAATGGGAAATTGTTCCGGCATGCGTACCGTTGTTTTGGGGATATCCAATTCCCTGGGATCGGTAATTTCTCCGGTCAGAGCCGCCGCAACCGCCGTTTCAGGGCTGCAGAGGTAAACGCTGGCGCTTTTTGTCCCGCTCCGTCCCAGGAAGTTCCGATTGAATGTACGGAGCGTGATGGCTTCGGTAGGCGGTGAGAAACCCATGCCGATACACGGGCCACACACATTTTCCAGAATACGCACACCTGCGGAAATGATATGTTCCCACTCTCCATTTTGTATCAAACTCAGAACCACCTGCCGAGAGCCCGGAGCCAATCCCGCAGTCACAGCGGGATGTATCTTTCGGCCTTTGAGCATACCGGCTACCATCATCAAATCCCGGTAGGATGAATTCGTACAGCTCCCCATGGCCACTTGCTGAACTTTGGTCCCCTTCAAATCCTTGACCTTCACAACATTATCGGGCATGTGGGGTTGGGCAATCAGAGGCTCCAGTTCAGAGAGATTGATTTCGATAACTTCGTCATATTTAGCTCCCACATCGGCAACCATCTCCACCCACTGACCTTCTCGATTCTGGGATTTCAAAAAGAATCGCGTCTGTTCATCGCTGGGGAACACCGATGTCGTGGCTCCCAGTTCGGCACCCATATTGGTGATGGTGGCCCTTTCAGGAACCGATAAGGTTTCAACTCCTTCTCCGGTATATTCCATGACTTTGCCAACACCGCCCTTTACACTGAGATGCCGTAGCACTTCCAGAATGACATCTTTGGCAGAAACGAACGGATTCAGGTGTCCTGTTAGGTGAATATTCACGACTTTGGGCATAGTGAGGAAAAACGGCCTCCCGGCCATAGCCAGCGCAACATCCAATCCACCCGCCCCAATGGCCAGCATACCGATACCCCCTCCTGTTGGCGTATGACTGTCCGATCCCAAGAGGGTTTTCCCCGGAATCCCGAATCGTTCAAGATGAACCTGATGACAAATGCCATTTCCGGGCCGTGAAAAATAGAGGCCGTATTTTGCAGCAACAGATTGCAGAAACTGATGATCATCCGCATTTTCAAAACCAGACTGTAATGTGTTATGATCCACGTAACTAACCGACAGTTCCGTTCTCACCCTGTCCAAATCCAGGGCTTCAAACTGCAAATAGGCCATCGTACCGGTTGCATCCTGAGTCAGTGTTTGATCGATTCGAATAGAAATAGGGGAGCCTTTCAAGAGCTCCCCTTCGACCAAATGACTCTGTATAATCTTCTGGGTTAAACTCAATGCCATCAACACGATTCCCGTATCTTACTCTTTATTATTCGAACGCTTCATTTTTCCCGAGATTCTTTCTGCGTTTCTTGCCTCCCAAATTGAGCTTCCGAAGAATATTCCAGACAGACAATGTATTCACTCGCGTAAATCCGTATTTTTCTGTGTTTAATTCTTTGGCGATTTTAGAAGCCCCCCAAAAAGGATTCTCTAAAGCAATCTCTTTAACTTTATCCTCTAAACTCAGGGTTGTCTCTTCCACTTTTGGTTGATTTTCATCTGCTTTGACAACATCGTCCGGTTCTTCAACTTTTATTTCCACCTTTTCTTTCACTTTGACTGGACTTTTACCTTTGTCAAAATCATCAATCGCATCTTCGATGGTATCAAATGCTTTCAGGATATAATGAAATTCCAGCAGCTCAAAAACTTCATATACATCAGGGATCATTCTCGCAAGCTTAAGATCGCCATTCCTCTCTCTCATTCCCTTAATCTCACTGATAAAAATGCCCCATCCTGCACTGGAAATATAATCCACATTTCCCAAATCGATAATGATCCGAACAACCCCTGCTTTTAACAAAGAATCAAGAGCACGTTCCAATTCTGATGAAGTGGTTGTATCAATATAACCCCCTACCCGGATGATGGAAATGTCACTCTGCGGTCCGATTTTTTCAACGGACACCTGTATGCCATCCATCTGAGAATTCTCCTACAGAATAATAGTTATGAACATTATACGACAATTTAATAGAAAATCGCTAAATTGTCAACTCTTTTCTATTTATAAACATCTTTGTCGAATCACTCTCTGCATCTTTTTGATTCGGTCTACGATATCTTCTCGATCAGGATTATTTTTTAACACCTCTCCCCACTGCCAAACCGCTCTCTTGTAATCTCCACGATTGGCAAACAAGACACCCAAATTTTCCAGGACACTTTCATTGGTCGGATCCAACTTCTTGACCTTTTCATACGCATTCTTGGCGCTGTCAAACTCGCCAAGTCGAAAAAAGGTATCACCCAAACATTGATACGCTTCAACATAAGCCGGATCTTCTTTGATGGCTTTTTTAAATTCATTGATGGCTTTGGCAAAGAGTCCTTGTCGATAAAACCACAATCCGGATTCTAAAAACCGTTTTTTACTCAGATGGGATTGGTCCTCAGCGGTTTTCCTTTTTTGATCTTCTCCTTCACCTGAAAATACGGTTCGCCGATCGAATCCCACTCCCTCCATCATTTCTAAAAATGCTTCTTCCTGCTGATAATAAACTGAATCTGGTCCTTCACCTCGCTCTTCCACTGTTCCCATTTCCTCTTCAAGAAGCTCCCCAGCTATAGAAGCGGTAATTTCCTCATCAACTTGATCTACATCTCCGATTTCACCAACGTCTTTTTCCATTTCCAAAATCTCTTCTGCCTCGGGAATCTCTTCTATGTCAGACACTTCCTCATCTTCTCTATGATCGATATCGACCATCAGATCTTCAAAAAGATCAATAGAGTCATCACGGATATTCTCTTTGTCTTGTTCCTCCTCTTCAAACACATGCGACAATTCGCTTTCTTGTATCCTTTGATCCAAATCTTCTCTTTCCGTCTCAAGTTGATCGGAATCGATAGTAAAGGAAAACTCATCTTCTTCAGGTTGGATATGAAAACCATCTGCCGGTTTTTCCAATTCTTCTGGGGAATGAAGCAATTCATCAAAAGTGGGAACAACCTCTTCTTCGCTGATTTCCTTCGGTTCACCCGTATCTACGAGAGGTTCTGTTGCAACGATTTCCGCTATCTCATCTTCATATTCTTCTTCACGACCTGGTACCACCGGCTTGAACCTATCCATTTTTTTCTCAACAATGATTTTCCCATCCAATGTCAAAAATGGTGTGCCCGGAGATTTCATGCGTTCTTTTCTTCCACCCCTCTCGATAAAGGCCACCCGCAAATCTTTTGTGTTCAAACGACTTCTGACCAGTTCATCGTATATTCTTTTTTCGTCAATTACTGTGTTGCCATACTTTTCCGTATTCAATTCCTCACTGATGCGCTTGGCACCATATTCTGGATAATTCCGAATAATATCATATATTTTTGCCTTGTCTTCGATACTGATATGTTTTTCCTCAATATCAGACCATACCACTTTTTCTTTAAGCCCTTTTAATCCCATCTTTTTAAAGCGCTTTTTATATTTATAATAGGTTGATGTTGAAACACCCATACTTTTACACGCTTCTTTGACACCCATCCCTTCTTTAGAAACCATTTTCATGAGACGTGTTCTGAAATTAAAAAGAACATCTTCTGCTTTCATTTTTTCTTTAACAGCCACAAGTGTGATATCATCACTTTGAGCATGCTCTTCCGTAAAGATATTTATTTCTTCACGTATCTTATCCACCAAAGGGTTGACTTTCAAATTTCCGAAATTTCGAATCGCTGATAACAGCCGCTCATCTCCAAATCGTTCTCTGCGTATATTCATCGCTTCCGTGATCCCATCGGTATAGACAATCAGAATATCATCGTCTCTGAGTCGTAAAGTATCGGACTGAATCGATTTCCGAAATAGTGTATTGTCTGGAAGATTGATGCCAATCGGAAATCCCCTCGGATTCAGATAAAAGCTCTTTTTTGTTTTTCCGCGATAAAGAATCATCGGATTGTGTCCCGCACTGGCATAATTGATCGTTCGACGACGAGAATCCAGTATGATATAAAAAATGGTGACAAACATACCCCGTTTCATATCATTGATCACAAAATCATTCACACGTGTTAGAACATCCGCCGCATTTTTATTCCCTCTCGCTTCCGTACGTAGTGCGGTTCGTATCATGGTCATAATTAAAGATCCCGGAACCCCCTTTCCTGACACATCGGCCACAACAATCCCCAGAGTATCTTTATCCACTTCAACAAAATCAAAATAATCCCCACCCACTTCTTTCGCCGCTTCATAATAAGAAGCGATTTCATAACCTTCAATTTCGGGGAATGCGGAAGGTAATAACGTATGCTGAATTTCCTGAGCAACTTGCATCTCTTTTTGAAGCCGCTCCCGTTCCGCAAGATTTTCTTGCGATTTTCTAAACTTTTCGGTAATATCATTAAAAGCCTGAGCAATCTGGCCGACCTCATCGGAAGAATCAAAATCCATTTCTTCGTGAATTTCATCTCGTCCCAAGGCCCGAATCCACTGCAACAATTTCTTAAATGGACTCATGGTCACATAAACTAGAAGAAACACACCCAGATATCCGAATAAAAGGATCAAACCAAAATTTAAAATAACGCTGCGCCTCGCTAACCGGACATCTTCATCGATCACCGATTTGTCCAATAACAGGTGTATTGTGCCGACACTTCTCGGATTATCCGAAGATCGAAATATCGCCCCTGCAACAACATCATACACAGACCACCCCTGATCTGTCAGGTATTGATAAACATCATCGGCTTTTTGAACAGCATTGGAAGGCCGCTGATAAGAAGACAAAATGTATTCTGTGCTAACAGCTCCCTGTATCATATCATTGACATCCACAATCAGGACTTCTCTAACGAGGGGTGCATATTCTCGTTGGAACTCAGCAGAAAGAGTTGCCAATTCCCAATTATCCAGTTCCCAGTTCTGTAAATCCCATGCCTCAAGTTTTTCAAGTTGACTGATATACCGAGGAACAATGGTTCGTGCAATGGCTCTTCCCTCTTCAAAGCGGTTTTGAACAATCTTTTCCTCTTGCTGTACATAACTATAAATAAAGCCCGCCAATACAATCGAAGTCAGGACACCGGAGGCAATTAAAGAAAACCTTGTCTTCATCGTGAATGAAAACTCTGGAACCATAAACCGTTTTCGAGGAGAGATACTTCTGTTCTTGATCAACTTGAGTTCATTTCCCTCGACTGTTTTTCGATAATCAATTTGATCGATGACCCGTCGGATGATAAAAATGCCCAATCCACCCTTCTTCCCAATATCAACATATCGTTGAAGATCTGGATCTTTCACCCTATTGGGATCAAAAGTATGTCCCTGATCGATCATCGAGATGGTGACGCTTCTATCACGAACAAGCATGCGGATCGTAATAAAGCCTTCCCAGTCTCGATAGGCATGGCGGATGATGTTCGTACCCGCTTCATCAATAGCCAGTTTGAACACATTGATGATGCGCTCCGACACGCCATATTTCCTTCCGACCCGTGTGACAAAATTTCTCATTTCCCCCAGATAGCCAATCTCAGCCGGGACTTTGGTCTCCTCTTTGATGACCCGTTTAAACATTTCCTTTCCCCACTGTTCTGTTACTCCTCATAGAGTTCTATTCTCTTTTCAGCATCCTCAATGGCGTTTAAAAGCCGGACATTATTGGGAGCCAATGCCAGTGCTTCGTTAAAGAGCTGAAGCGCCTCCTTGAAAAGCCCCTCTCTATACCGCTCAAGACCGGTCCGGTATTTTCCCAGAGCCTCTCCCTCTAATTCGGACCTCTCTTCCAGTGATCTTGCCAGTGATTTTTGATAGTATTCCTTTGCAGGTTCGTCGTCCGGTCGATATTCCAAAGCCCTTGCAAAGTAACGGGCAGCTTCATCATATTCCCCCTGTGCATAACGGTTAACACCCGCTTGATAACTGTTAATGAAATCGACATTGATTTCCAGATTTCTGAGCCGTCTCTGAACCTCCGTTTGAAGGTTGGGATTTCCTTCCGCTTGATCTCTCGCTCGGTCCAAAGCATTGTACGCCTCCGATATCTCACCCCGATTCAGGTTTTGCTGGGCTCTGGCAAAGAGCTGATAGACTTCATTCTCAAGAGCTGATCGGGCTTGTTGCAAATAACCCTGAATCTGAGGATCTTCCGGATCTCTTTCAAGTGCCTGTTCAAAATTTTCAATGGCTTTTCGAAAATCACGATTATCTAATGCTTCAAGGCCTTCCTTCAGTCGGGCAGAAATAAATTCATTGTCACGCTGCAAGCTAACGGTTTCTCTTTCCCGTTGAAGCAATGCTTCTTGGCGTTGCTCCTGTAACTCCTGGTCTTTCTCTGTGACCCAATCCAGCAATTCTCTGGCTTCTGCATGATCGGGATCGATGCGCAAAACGGAGCTGAATGCCAACCTTGCATTAAAATAATCACCATTCTCTATATATTCATTGCCCGACCGAAGTCCTTCAGCAATTTGCTCCTGGCGATTGGCTTCTATTCGTTGATTGATTCCACTTTGAATTTCCATCAGTCTCTGTTCTTCCAGAATCCGCCTCTTTTCAGGAATGCTCTTGCCAATGTAAAAAACAAGCGAAAACCGGTGGCTGCGTTGAAAAAATTCTGGATCGCCAATTTGGCTCATGCCATAATCAATCTGAAAGTGACGATAGCGCAAACCTCCACCAAAACTGAATTCTCCATCGTCAACACCGACTCGCAAATAAATCGAGCGATTCCAGGAATATTCGGTCCCAAAATGATATTGAGACTCTTTTTGTTGCCCCTGTTCCCAGTCAACCAAGAAGAGCCACCGATCTCTATTCCCTCGAAACTGAAAATATTTGGCTATTCCGAGTTTCGTAATATAGGGAATTGTTTCCGCCTTTGTCCCCAGCTTCATCCGAGGGCTGATTCCATTTTCAACCATCCCTCCGAAATAGAGATTGTTCAACAAACCTCCTGTGACAGGAATACGATAATGGATCCCGAAATCGACTCCAAATCCATTGGTTGAGTAAAGCCATAGAGACTGTCGGTTGACATTTAAGTTGAATCCGACAGACAATCCCCTGAAAAATGTTGCCGCATAAGAGAGCGTCAGTTTCCCCCACCAATAATCAATCTCCTCTCCCGTATCAAATGGTGCTCCATCCTCAACCTTGGTATATTTGATGCCCCCCGTCCCGATTCTCGACATCCCAAAACCAAAAGTACCTGCATCCATAGTCGGATAGACAAAGCCGATAAAATTGTAGAGTGTTCCTTCAAAAAGCGTCGTCAGGGAAAGACCGACCCGCTTTTCCTCAACAACAACCATCCCTGCAGGATTCCAGGCAAAAGCAGACGGATCATCGGGGAAAGCGGTTCCCGCATTTCCCAATCCCAAAGCCCTTGCGCCGACACCGATGGAGAAGGGACTTTCACGACCCGCTTCCCCCACCTGTCCCTTCAAAACACCGTATCCAACACACAGAGCACAGAATATCACCCAATATGTAACCTGTTTTCCTCTCATTGATATCCAGTCATTCAAATATAAAACATGTTTTCATCTAAAGGAGATCATGAATTAACGTACGATAGCAACTTTCGTTTTCAGAACATGCCCATTTCCTGTGGCCATGACTAAAATGTACACGCCGTTTAATACCGGCAATCCTCTGTCATTGAATCCATTCCAGGTCACATCACCCGCATGGGAACCTGCTATTCCCTGCGGATCGGATGCCGTATAGGTTTCCGATGACCATACAAGTTCCCCAACCAGTGTATAAATTTTAAAATAGACATCCGTATCTTCATCCAAATTATAAACAAAGGCCGTTTCTTCATTCCCGGGATCCCCGAAAGGATTGGGGCAATTCCAGAGGACGACTTCCGAAGAAGACTCAAATATCATATGAAGATCAGATTGCATATCTTCTAAATCCTGGTCCATGACATTTTTAATGGGAATGGCCAATTTTGAAACATAATCCTTGGCGCGCACATAAGAATCGTCCGGTATGTTTAAACGAAAATAAGCAGTCTCTGAACCTCCTGCCATCTTTCCAAAGATGGATACCCTCAGGCTGTTTCCTGCTTCAATGGTCACATCCTGCTGGTTCAAAGGCACACAGACCGGATTGATTTCGGGTATTTGGCTTTGATTTAACAACCCAAAGAGTTCATCCCGTTTATCGCTATTGTTGACGGTGATCTTTGAAAGAACACTGTTTGGAGCAATGGCCGTTCCCAGTCGATCTTCGACATCAAACATTAACGTGTCGATGAGAATACGATTGGTTCCTTCCAAACCTCTATTTTGAAACTCTAAGGACATCAATTCAATGCCATCCTCTCCCGGAGCCGCAGCGTTTAAGTCGCCCGATATAACAGGACTGAGATTGACAGCCAACCAGGCTCCCACAGTGGTAACGGCAACACCGTCACTTGACTGGCCGACGTAGGCTTCCCTATTGGTGTTTTCATCATAGGGGACTTTGGTCAGAGATACTTTAATATTGATGGCTTCACTTGTTGGATGAGAAGGGGCTTTAATTGTCCATGTGGCTGTTCCGTTAACGATATCCTTTGTAAGGGGATATGAGGGTGTATAGCCGTCAGATGAAGGATTAACAAGCGTTGCCTGTGCGATACCCGAAGTACCGGCAGTTCCGTTATTGATAACCTCTGCTTGAATAACAAATTCTTGCCCCAACGAAACAGACCCATCAATAGCATCGGGTGGGCTGATGATGGAAAGATCCAGACTGATATTTGCCTTTCTTACAGCCGTTACATTCATATAAACCGGAGCTGCGTAAACTTTCACACTCTCCTGTAAAGAATCAACGCCCTCGGCTTCAAGTGCGACGTCCAGCTGATCAAAGGGATTTTGGGGTGCATCAACCTGCCAAACCACCTCTGAAGAAGAGACGCCCTTCGTTGCATTGTCCTGCATCTGATAACCATAAGGCAGATAAAGGGTTGCAGTCAGGTTTTTGACATTATTCCGTTGAAAAGTCGCTTTGACAATAAAGCTCTGTCCCGTGGAAAGAATGCGATCTGTAGCCCCGACGGGGGAAGAAATCGAAAGACTCGATATGATATAACTTAAAAGTGTTGTAATATTCACGCTGACCATTTGTTGAACGATGGTTGCCGTATTCTCTGTATTGTGTTCCCTGGGCAATTCAGATAGAGTGACATAGATGGGCCTTGCGGGGTGATCTGTGTTCGGAGCTTGAATGAACCATTCTGCCGGTAATCCCGGACGAATGGATGTAACATGATCCGACCCGATCAAAGTATGTCCTGTAGGCACACTGATTTGAACCTGACCACTGTCCACTTCACCCATACCGGCCGCCGTGTAGTCCAAATAGGCTTTCAATGTATAGATCTGATTTGTGGAAACAAGACCATCTGGATTGCTGAGTTCTAAATTTAATGCAAGAACAGCCGGTCTTTGAATGATCACCGTGGCTGTTGAATCCAGAGATGGACCAATGGGGGCATCCAATCCGGACTGCCCAAGAGTCGCATCAGTGATGGACGCCGTAAACCGCTCACCGGCCATGTTTTCTATTCCAGATGCGCTCACATCAAAAATCACCAAACCCCATTCGGTGGGACTTAAACTGGGAATTACTTCCAACAAGGGGCTGGATAAAGACAGTCCATCGCTGTCCAAAGAAACCTCAATATCTTTCAATGTCTCGCCGAGACCATTTTCCACCTGAACGATGACCTGAAAATCCTGACCCGTATTTACATATCCGTCCCCGGCGACAGTCATATTCCTTGTTTCAATGTTTGTGGATATGATGCGAAAATCCCTTTCGGCTTGAACGGAAATACTGGCAGTACCCATGCCACTTAAATTCGCCGCCGTATTGTGATCTTTCCCGCCAATTTCAGCACGGATTTCAGCTGTTCCGCCCAATCTTCCGGTCGTATGAATGGTATATATCAGTGTATCCCTTCGACCGCCAATCAACACCAATCCCCCACCCTTTAATGCAGAAGGCGGAGTCACCTTATAATCGGACTGAAAAAGGTTTACGACCCAAAAACTTAAATCTTCCGCTTGAGGATTGTTCAAAGCAACGGCGGCTTGACCGGTATTGCGGAGTCCCACTTTAACCGTCCAAGGATCAACCTGACCTCCCACGACAATATCTGTTGAGGTAACCACCCCTTCTACGACAAGATGGGCAGGATTTTGAACGACGGCCGTTGTCGTATTGTCTCCGCTGTTTTCATCGACCAGAAGGTTGTCGGTGTTATCGGCGTAGGCCTCAACCTGAGCGGTAAAAATCTCACCGGCATTGGGAGAATAATCCGCCCGCCCGGAAAGTTCAAGAGCTTCGGTTTCGCCACCCTCAAGCGATTGAAGAATGATCGAAGGGGGGAATATGGACAAACCATCGGAGGTCATAAAAACCTGCAGGTTGTAGATTCCATCACCCCCGCTGTTTTCCACCATAACCCGGATGGTAAAATTTTGACCCGTATTCACATAAGGCGCATTCATGGCCAGATTCTCAACCTGCACGATCCGAATCGAAGCGGGATTTTCGATCAAGACAGTGACCCATCCCCCGCTGACCGTATTCCCTTCAACAACCCGACCCGTATTGTTCTCCACACCCCGAACAACAGCATGAATATTACAGGATCCTATTTCACCGTCTCCTGTCTTTTCTATACCGTAAACGAGACTGTCAATCTCCCCTCCAGATAAAATCCAATCCCCCCCTCCATGAAAGGTTGCGGGCCGATCCACTTCCCAAAGCGATCCGAGGCCAAATGAAATAAACGTGCTGTCAGCGCTTGAATCGACAGACACCGTGCTGCCCCCGATGTTTTTCACAATAACCGTAACTGTCCAATCCTCCTCTTGCCCCCGTGTGACCTCTCTTTGAGATACGCGCACACGATCAATCTTGAGCTGAGCCGGTTCCTCTACGGTGATCCCGGCATAGGCATCGTCTGTTACTGTAAATCCTGTGCCACTGTCCAAACAATAAACAATGGCATGGACCGTCACATTTCCTGCTGTCATCCCTGTAACATCGACCGTAATCAAAAGGGAATCGGTCAGAGTGCCTCCCAATACGGGCGTGCCGCTTTGAATAAAATTCAGAGGAATGTTTAAAACGTAATCACTCTGTTCAATCCCTGCGATCATAAATCGCAACTCCAGACTGTCAAGATGGGCAAAATTGCTGGCTAAATTCTGCACAACGAGAGAAAGTGTCCAGTCTTGCTCCTGACCCGACGTGACATTTGTCTGGGAAGTGGTGAATTCGAGAATGCGTACGCCCGGCGGTGCATTAACATCAAATGCATTGGATGTTCCCGATTCGGTTCCTCCCGTTCGAACGACAGAGATCTGATTTCCTGTAACGGGTACATAGATCGTGACACCGCTGGACCACTGCCCGGCTACAAAATTCCCGCTTACAACGGGACTGATTGTTCCTGTTACATCGGATATATCCACAGTACCGGTAAATGATTCGGCAATATTATTATAAATATCCTCAGCTCTGACCGTAATCGTAAACGGTGTTAAAGCTATCTGGACACCTACAGGGGTGATGGAAAAATGATCGACCGAACCGGGTATCACATTAAACAGGTTCGATGTCCCTGTATGTCCGGAACCATCATTCACTTGGATGGTAACATCCCTTTGAGCATGCGTAATCGATACAATTTGTGTTCTTACACCATTGTTAAAACTCCCGCTTGTTGAGGGTGTGATCGACCCCGTTGCATCGAAAATCGATACCGTTCCATTGAAACCGGTTGCTGTATTTCCGTATGGATCCTTTGCCGTGATTGTAATTAAGAAATCTTCACCGACCCTCTGGGGACTCGCGACGAGACCAATTTCAAAACGGTTCACCGATGATGGATTTACATCAAACTGATTGGATGTCCCGCTTTTCCCCATCCCCGCAACAGTCAATGTATTGTTCGAAGAACTTTCTGTAATGGTGACGCTTCCCGTCCATGTCCCATTGCTGAATGACACCTGCTGGGGGGCATTTGTTCCCGTTTCGTCGAATAGGTTGACAGTCTGATTAAAGCTGGTTACCGTATTGTTATTGGCGTCCTGTGCTGTGATGGTCACTGTAAAACCCACACCAGCTGAGTAAGGACTGGGCGTATTAAGGTTAATGACAAAATGATCCACGGTACTCGGTGTGACATTGAAGAAATTGGATGTTCCCGTTTCCGTTCCTCCCAGGCGGGTTACAGTAACTCGATTACTCGGTTGCGTCTGAGTTACTGTCACATTCCCATTCCACACCCCATTTGTAAACAATCCACTTGGTGTTGGACTGATCGTCCCTGTCAAATCGGAGATCGTAACCTGTCCGGTAAAACCGGTCACTGTATTGTTGTAAAGATCCCGGGCTGTAATGGTTATGGAGAACGGCACGCCTGTTGCCTGTGCGGCGATGCTGCCTATGGTAAAGCGGTTCAAAGCCCCGTGCATCATATTGAAAAAGTTCGATGTTCCCGTATGTCCGAATCCGTCGTTAACCGTAATCCACACATCGCTTCGGGCTTGCGTGATTGTGACTGTCTGTGTCCGTGTGCCGCTGCTGAAAGTCCCGCTTGTCGTCTGGCTGATCGTGCTGGTAGCATCCCTGATTGTGATTGTGACTGTGCCCACAAAACCGGTCGCCGTATTCCCGTATGGATCTTTTGCGGTGATACGAATATTAAAATTGGTGCCCGAAATCTGGGGACTCGAAATTGTGGCGATTTCGAATGTGGACACGCTCGCTGGATTGACATTAAATGCATTTGATACCCCGCTTTTGCCGACACTAGTGACCGTCAGTGAATCATTACTGAAACTCTGGGTAATGGTGACTGGCCCTGTCCAGGTTCCCCCGGTGAATGTAACCTGCTGGGGTGTATTGGTTCCTGTCTCATCCATTAAATTGGCCGTTTGGACAAAACTGGTCACCGTATTGTTATTGGCATCTTCTGCCGTGATGGTCACCAAAAATCCCGAACCGGTTGTCTGAGGACTGGTGATTGGATCGAATTCAAAATGATCCACACTGATCGGCGTCACATCAAATGTGTTGGAAATACCTGTTTCTGTTCCTCCTCCCGACCGTGTAACGGTTATCTGATCATCCGTCTGCGTCTGAGAGATTGTGATACTTCCGCTCCAGACACCATTGGAGAAATCACCGCTGACATCCGGATCAATCGATCCTGCTCCACCATCATGGGTAATATCGACCGTGCTGCCCGAACCACTGAAACCGGTTGCCGTATTGTTGTAGGCATCCTGAGCAGTAACAGTGATCGCGAACGGCAGACCCGTGGCCTGATCACTGATCGAAGAAATGACAAAATGATCCACACCTGCCGGATCGATATTAAAATAATCCGAAGTGCCAATTTGCCCCCCACTGGTACCCGTAATTCGGATATTGTTATCCGCCTGTATAATGCGCACATTGCCTGTCCATTGCTCTGTAAACGAGGGAGTCGAATTGGCTCCTCCCATTCCTTGCACCTCTATGGTACCCGTGCTCTCAGAAAAATTGACCACTCCAGTGAAATCGGTTTTATCGTTATCATATGCATCTTTGGCTGTGATTGTGACAGCAAACCAAGCACCTGCAGTTTGAGGACTCGTAATTGCATCAAATTCAAAATGATCTAAAGCAGCTGGATCAATCCGAAGGGTCAACACTGAGTTACCCGCTTTACCACTGTATATCGCTGTTATAGTATTTGACAAATGACTTCCTGTGATGGTAACACTTTGGTCATCTAATAAACCCAAATTAAAATTATTGATACTACCATAAAGCGCGATTGTACCCGTTAAATCCGTAAGATTTATAAGATTTGCTGGAATATTGTGAAAACCGGTTGCGCGGTTATCATATTTATCCAACGCCTCGATATCGATCTGAAACGGACTCCCAGCAACTTGTGGAGATGTAAAATCGTTTATGCTAAAATGATCCAAAGGAGCATGAATTATAGGAAAAGGATTAGATGGACCACCTGATTCAATAGGTGTATCATCATTTTGTGTCGTTTGGACACTAATTGTATAACTACCATTAGCTGTTGTATCATTTTTTACGCTAATTAGTCTTATTGATAGAGATCCAGTAAAATTAGTACCACCACTTCTACTTACTATTATTGAATTAGTAACTTGAGTAACACTTAATGTTCCATCTAAATCAACAGAATAGGCAAAGGGACTACTACTTAGGTTAAATCCAGATGGATATGTAAAATAAATTTTCCCATCTCCTGGGATACCTAAAGCAGAAGTAGTAAATGAAATAGTATGAACACTAACAGCACCGACAGTTGAATCCGCGGTTAAAACATTGATATTACTGATATCTGATAATAATATCGAGGGGAAAATGAATAGTAAGATCCATTTAAAGAAAAGTTTCCTCATAAACCCCTTCATCGACTTCACGAAGAATGGAACCAAATATAAAATATTATTTTATACCTGACACAGCGGCGCAACCATGCCAAGCCTAAACTTAATTGGCAAATAACATACCAAATAATTGATAATTTTATAATAACATTATAATCTATTGTAAAAAATGAAATAAGGGCTTTCACGAAAGCCCTTATTTATTCCATCTTTATAAAATTAAATGACTAAGCTGGTCAAAATCCGTTCATCTATTTCAACAGGGATCTCAACAGAATGAGAAATCCCTTTCCCTCATTTTTAGCCAGTTTGAGGTTTCTTTTCGCCCGCTCATATTCCGGATTGATTTCACAGGCCCTGTTGATTTCATGAAGCGCTTTGTTGAACAATCCCCGGCATTGAATCAAATAGGCAACACCCAGCATGTTATGCAAATCGGGAAATGTGGGATGTTTTTTGATTAAAGCCTCCAACTGCTGAACATAGTCCTGTATGCTTTTCGCATCCCTTCCCTCATCTCCAAACATATATTTTAAATAGAATGCATGATGAAAATTCAAATCGATGATTGGGGTAAGATCTTCATCCACTTTCCGGAGAAGTTCGAGCGTCCCCTTGACTTCACTCCGGTGAAACATCCGCATGGCCTGTTCAAACGCCGGCACCGTGAAACGGGAAGACGAAGCCGCAGCCCTGCTGAGATGCTCTTTGATCTGTTTTTGACAGATTTCTCCTTGGGGAAAACCTTTTTCCTGAATGCCTTTCGCGAGTGCCTCAGTTAGACAGACGGCCATCATAAAATGGGCTTCATCATAAGTGGGATTGATCTTTAAAGCACTTTGAAAAGCTTCAATCGATTTTTTATATTGCTCCTGAGCCAAACAAATCCTGCCCAATTTCTGCCACAGGTCCGCGTATCGAGGGGCCACCTGAACACCTTTTTCCAAATATTGTTCGGCTTCGCTCAATCCCCCGCGCCGGTAATAAGCCTCACCCAAACTTAAATAGGCCTCCCCGTATTGGGGCTGATATTGGATGACCAATTCAAGTTCACTGATGGCCTCATCCAATAAATTCCATTTTAAAAATTGAAGCCCCAACATATTGAGACTCAAAGGATGTCTGACTGTTTTGACTTTAGCAGAAATTAGATAGAGAAGTTCGATCTCTTCGATCTTTTTGGAGTGATAAACTTCGATCTCTTTTTTTAACTGTTCTGTTGAATGGCGAGAAGAATAATAACCGGAATCCTGGCACAAAACCCTTCCACCATCGTAAAGTGTGGATATGATTTTTTGATCTGCTTCAAGTGTATTTGTCTGAAGATGGAGCTTCCTTCCCCTTGCATGGATGTCATCACTGAAGTTGATCCCCGTCATTTGGCTATTCCTTATAGTACCCGATTAAGATTGATAAAATAAAACCGAATGATTGAAAGGATAACCCGGGGGAAAAGGTGAAAAACAACAGATGGGAGTACACACCCTACACTGTCCATCAATGAGAGAACAGAAATTTAATTTTACCCCCAAGGCAAATCCCTAAATCAGGCGATGGGTTTGTCCCTGTTTCTTCAACTATTTTTGTGACTATTCTTACTCAGCCAAAAGACAGCAGATGGCCGTCACATTGACGATGTCTTCGACACTGCATCCTCTGGAAAGGTCATTGGCCGGTTTTCGAAGACCCTGGATGATCGGACCGACAGCCTCTGCATTGGCCAAACGCTGTGTTAATTTGTATGCGATATTGCCTGCATTGAGATCGGGAAAAATCAGCACATTCGCCCTTCCGGCTACCGGACTGCCGGGCGCTTTCTTTTCCGCAACAGAGGGCACAATAGCGGCATCCACCTGTAATTCACCGTCCACATTCAGGTTGGGCGCACGCTCTCTGACCAAGCGCGTGGCTTCCTGAACTTTATCCACCATCGGATGACCGGCACTGCCGTAAGTCGAAAAAGAGAGCATGGCCACAATCGGTTCCTCGCCGGTTAATTTACGATGGGTTTCCGCCGATGTGATGGCTATGCTGGCCAGCTGATCAGGATCCGGATCGGGAACAACGCCGCCGTCAGCATAGGTGAACGGTTTTTCCCATCCAGGCACGACCATTAAAAAGATACTCGATACAATCGATATGTTATCGGCCAGACCGATACACTGAATCGCAGCCCTCAACACATCACCGGTTGTGTTTATCGATCCCGCCACACTGCCGTCGACCTCTCCTCCCCTGACCATCATTGCACCATAATAGAGGGGTTGAGAAACGGTCGTTCGCGCTATCTCTTCGGTCATCCCTTTGTGTTTTCTCAGTTCAAGAAATTGATCGCAATAAGAATCAAACAGATGAGCCTGTAATGGATCAACGATCGATATATCTTGTAGCGACACGCCCAGTTTTTTTGCTTTTTGTGATATCTTGTTTTTATCACCCAACAAGGTCACACTGCATATGTCTTCCTGACGAATGTGCGCTGCCGCCTTGATCATGCGGTCTTCTTCTCCTTCGGGCAGAACGATACGTTTCTGCAGTTTCGAAGCTCGGCTACGAATTTCCTTCAGAATGGTCACTGATTGCATACTCCTATTTTTTATCCTTATTTTTTTATTTCTTTGATTTTTCTGTGAAGGGCTTTTACAACGCCCGGAGGGAGAAAACATCCAATTTCACCTCCAAGTCTGGCGACTTCCTTAACGATGGTTGAATTGATGTAAGTAAATTCTTCACTCGGCATGAAATAAATCGTCTCCAATGTGGGCATTAACTTTCTATTCATCAGAGCCATTTGAAATTCATACTCAAAATCAGATAAAACTCTCAAGCCTCTGATGAGTACTGAAATCCCCTTTTTTTGAGCATAATGAACAAGAAGACCATCGAACACATCGACATCGACATTGTCCAAATCGATGACTGCATCCTGGATTAATTGCCTCCGTTCTTCCATTGAGAAAATGGGTTTTTTATGTGGATTCTCCGATACAGCCACAATGACCCGTTTAAAAATTTGAGAGGCCCTTTTAATAATGTCCAGATGACCATTGGTGATGGGATCAAACGTTCCCGGATAAACGGCAATTTTCATAATCAAACCTTTATGTATAAATCGAAACGATACAATCTCCAAAGCGTCTCTGCTTTTGCAAAATCATTGGGTGATCTTCACGGTCGGCATCCCGAATATCGTGCTCAATGATTAAATATCCTCCAGCTTGAAGAAGCCTATTTTGACTCACAATCTGGACAATTTTTTCCCTCAAGAGAGCTTTAAATGGGGGATCCGCAATCACCACATCAAAACATCCATACTTTTTATGCACCATGGGGAGTACCCGGAAAACGTCTCCGGTTAATGGATCAGCCCTGTTTAAAAAATGACACATCCCAATGTTTTTTTTTAACAATCGCATACTTGAAGAGGAACGATCAATAAAAACAACTTCTCTCGCACCCCGACTCAATGCTTCAATGCCAATGGCCCCCGTGCCTGCAAAAAGATCCAATAAACGGGCCTGATCAATCTTTTCTCCCAAAAAGGAAAAAATAAATTCTTTGACCCGTCCTGTCGCGGGCCTGAATTGCAGACCCGACGGACCATGCAATTTTCTCCCCCGACTGGTTCCACCCAATACCCGGATCATATCCCTTAATGAAAAAGTCGCTCCCCCCCATAGCGACTATTCAATGTCAAACGATGCCTTAAGATCTATTCAACCTGCTGGTCTAAACGAAAAATAGAGCAAATTCCAATACAAGTCTGACTTGATTGGCTTGAAAATCAGAGATATCCACAGGCGCCATAGTCAGTTTGAGCAATCGATAATTCCCTTGAAATCCTTTCAATGCATTCAAAAAAACCAAAGTTTGCGCCTTGCTCCCTTCAATCTTCATTCTGACTGGAGTCTGACTAAGACCTTCTTCAGAGCGTGTCGAAAATTTCTGTGTCTCCTGCACAGAGAGGCGATTATTCTGCACGAGTGTGTTGATCTCTTGAATAAATTGATCCATTGACGTAAACCGTCTGCTCTCCACGGATGGAGGGGATGTACTTGCCTTCTGAGGTATGACTCCCGATATGACACCCCAATAATGCATTTTGCCTGCTGTTCTGTGTGGATCCTCTGGAGACACTTCATATCCTGAACTACCTAAAATTGCTTTGATACGCTCTCCCATTGCCTGAGCTACACCCGGAGTTTCCGATACATAACCTACATGAAACCGATACCCTTCAAGCACAATGGTACCCAATTGTCCTGCCTGAGTAAGATTGTTAAAAACAGCAACACTTGCGTCCACGACTGTACCCACCGTAGCCAGCGCACTCAATCCGCTGATTTGACTCTCGGCTCCTGTTTCTCTCAATGCAGTACCTTCTTCCGATACAGCACCGCGCTCTCCAGAATCGCTATCCACCAAACCTTCACCTGAATCGGTTGTCTGTTCTGTGGACAAGTCACCTTCGCTCACACCGGAAGGCATTCTGGGAACAATTTGTTCTGGTTGGGTCTGTCTTGGCTGGATGTAGAAAAAATAGATCGCTGCAAATACCAAAACAACTCCCAAGGCAACCCAGATCCAGGGCGAAGTTTTTCTTTCCTTTATATTACCGAATTGATAATCTTCCTCCACTACATTCTCTCCGGGCTCATCAAAGTCGGGAATAGGTTCATCACTGTCCAAAAGATCTTTATCGCTCAGAGCAGACGATTGAGTCAATTCTTCGTCCATTGAGAATTCATCTATAAGATCATCTCCACTCTCACTTTTCTCTTCTCTGCCTGAATCGGATTCCCATTTTTCTTCCTCTTCATCTTTAAAAAGATTAATGTCAACCATGGATTTATACCCTCCTTATATCATCTTCTCCTGATCCATCCAAGCCTATTTCGCAAGTGACGGTACTTCTTTCAGCATAATTCCAACTGGTGCGACAAATTTTTCGGGAGCGTTGTTGTATTCTTTTGTTTTTAATACATTTTGTGAAACATGAATTTTACGAAAAGGATTCACAATCTCAACCGAAATAGAAGAAGACAGTTCTTTGTATACTTTTTGAGCCAAATCGCTACCCAATAAAAATATATGATTGAGATCCTCAATTTCTCGGCCGATATGGTGTCCAAAAATAAGACGTCGTAGCTCCTTGGTTAACACTTGAACGAGATTGAGAATATCTTCCTGTGTAATGAATCCAACGCTCGGCAGCAACACACGATGTGAAAGAAAGAATTCTTTTTGACGAATAAAGGCAAACGTAAGATATTCCCTCTGGATATCGATAACGACTGAAACATCATCCGAATTCAACTCATAGTTTGATATAATCGTACGAATATTCGAGAACACATCAATGTCAACTTCTTGTAAGTTCAGGCCTACACTTTCAACAAGGGAACGTACTCCCTTCAATACACTTTTACGAACCAAAATAATCAGGAATATAGGATTACCCTCTTTGGTCTTGAAGGGAAGCCGCTGATAATCCATCGAGTAAGCATCCAATGACGAAATCAAACATTGCTGTGCTTCCCACAGCATCTGCTGCTTCAGTATCTCCTCGTCCAATCCCAGCGCAACCGATATCTTTTTGATAAAAACCATCGCTGAGTTAATAACAACGCCAACCTTTTGGCTCTGATTTCCAATTTTTTGACAAAGATGGCGTAAAACTTCACTCTGACTACTCAGCCACGCAGCACCTTCATGAAAAGACTCAACTTTGAAGGGTTGAATCAATTCTTTTGCAGCAATGGCTTTGACGACACCATCCTCTATCTCAACAACACAGAACTGATCCGTACAGAGAGAAAGACCGAGATAGGAATTTTTCAAAGAGGAATTCACTACATGATCCGATTCGATTGTCTTACTAACTTCCTGTTCTCTCCCAACTCTTCGCTCCATCCATATCAATCAAACCATGATTTTTTACACTCCCCCCACCAATCAGTTTCTGAACCGTTGATTGTTGTATGACCACTTCCGATGTATCATTGCTTTTCGGATCTACCTTGAGGGCAACGACAACATCTGAAGTATCCACTATTGGACAACGAATGCTGATACGCTTAATGGTGGATGTATCATCAACTTGGATCAAATAGGGCAGATGAGCCACCGGGCACAATGCAACGGAATCAATCAGAGCCTTCCGAAATAGACCGACGATGCCCAGCTGATAGAGAGAAGAGCCTTTTGCCGGATCGCTTTGATCGACGGCTTTCCACATCCCTTCATTATCGGGGAGATCAAGTTGATTGATAATCTCTTCCATACGTCCCATACCCAATACGCTTGCCCATTTCACGGATTGATCCAGTCGTTTCAAAGCTGCATTCTTTTCTGTCAGCCGAACCTCTTCTTCTTGCCAGAGTGTAATACGTTCCGTATTCCACATTTCCTCTTTGATTTTTCCCCACAGTGCTTCTCTATCTGCCTCCATCTCCGCGATCCAAGTTTGAAACGTTTCATCTTCCCAGGTGATTCGGCGAGCATTTTCCCATACTGTATGGATCAATTCGTCGACATCTCTTTTGTTGTCCTGCTTCCAAGATCCATATTCTTCGGTCCTGATCGAATCAACCACGACTCTCCACAACGAGTCTTTTTGAGCGGGAAATATTTCAGCAAGCGAATCTGATAGGGTTTCTAAAGTCTCTCCCTCCCATGTTGCTTTTCTTTCAGATTCCCATTGTTGTGTAAGAGACCGCTCCCACAATGAGGTATTCGCCTCAGTCCATTCATCCCTTTCATTTTTCCAAAGTTTGTTTCTCTCTTTTCTCCAAATAATCTCTTTTTCGTTTTCCCAGAAGCGTAACTGATATTCTTGCCATAGAGAATCTCTCACCGCACTGGAGAGGGTATCCATATCAGCAGACCATTCTTCCTTCTTCACTTTCTCCCACTGATCCTCTTCATCCTCTTGCCAAACATCCGTTCTCTCAGCTGTCTCGACAATACTCACAAGCTCCTGATAAAAAAGAGGTTGAAATTGATTCCAGCCCGATGTGGAGATAATATCCTGTCCTCTTCTGACCAAATTTTGCGTGTTGGTTCGTATTCGGCTGGAGACTGTGGGTGAGCTAAGTATATTCTGAAATTCATTCTCTCCAACAAGTGTTTGCCATACGATACCACTGTCAACTGCACCAATTCTGGAAAATTCAGCGTCCTCAAGCAGTTGGTGTAATTCATGAACCAAACGGACATTCAATGAATCCCATACACCCAGATTGCCCAAAGGTTCTCTATTTTGTACTTTTGTCAGAACATACGCTCGTAACTCTTCAGGAAACTGGCTCCCCAAAATAAGTTGCTTCAGGTCATCGTCAGTGATAAGTCCATCCCAGTTGACCAGTGTATCCAGGGTTACCAAATTATCTGGTTTTGAAAAAACGACTTCTTTTAACTTTGGGATACTGTCGGTGTATGTATTCCCACTGCTCGGATCAGATATGTAGAAAAATAGTTCCATATTCTGGATCGTTTCCATACGTGTTTGACAAACACTTTGTAATTCTTCTTCATTCTCCCATACTCTCGCGGGGTACAGAATCGTTCCAATGAGTACAGCAATCAGGATAACGATTAAGATTTCATAGATAATACTACCCTTTGGTTTTTCTGCCATTTGTCGTCCTCCCTTCTCTTTATGGAGTTTGAGTATAAATGATGATATGATTATTCTACAATTTGAATATAAGGCCTTAATTTTTCAACTGTTTTTTCCCCAATTCCCTTTATTTCCACGAGTTCATCAATGGTACTAAAACCATGGTGCTGATCTCTGTATGCAATGATCCGTGATGCCATCACAGGTCCAATACCCGGTAAATACTCCAACTGTTCCTGAGTGGCCTTGTTGATGGAAACCAGCAGATTGGGATTTTTTGTTTCTTCTGGATTAATCTCTTTTTCATTCACCTTCTCACTTGAAAATAATTCTTGATTAAAAACGTAATCTGAAATAATGGGCACCGGTCCGTAATACTGTCGATAAATCCACACACCCATGCCTATGATAAAACCAAAAGCAAGGAAGAGCAACACCATTTTTTCATTTCGTGTGAAACCCAGCACAATAAATGTCCATTTAAAATTCGTTTTTCTTGTTTATTTCATATTTAGATTTCGATCAATTAGGCAAAACATCTTTATGTTTGGCCAGTTTTTGAAAAAGTCCTTTCACCTCCTTTGAAATCTTCGTCGGTGTCCAAACAGTGATTTTCACGAGTTGATCGCCTTTTCCATGCCCATGGAGATGGGAAATACCCCTGCCCCGCATCCGGAAAATTTTACCCGATTGGACACCCGGATCGATATGAAGTCTCGCTTTCCCTGTCAATGTTGGAATTTCCACTTCGTCTCCAAGAACAGCTTGAGGTATACTAATGGGAAGATGATAAAGAATATCATCCCCATGTCTTTCAAATAATTCGTCTTCTTCTTCCTCAATAAAAACAAAAACATCACCGCTTGGCCCCCCTTTCGGCCCCACATCCCCTTCATTTCTCAGTGTAATGTAATTTCCACTTGCAACACCAGCAGGTATGTTGACTTCTATGGTTGTTTCACCTTTTACTCTTCCCATCCCGTTGCAATTTATACATGGATCACAAATGATTTTACCTTCACCACCACATGTGCGACAAGGCGTGATGTTCACAAATTGACCTAACAATGAGCGGCTCACCTGACGAATTTGGCCTGTCCCATGACAAACCGAACATGTTTTGATTGAATGAGAAGATTGTGCACCACTTCCACCACATGCTTTACACTTGATCATCCTTTTGATTCGAATTTTTTTCTCAACACCCGTCGCCACTTCCTTCAAACTCAATTTCAGCCGTATCTGCAGATCATTCCCTCTTTCTGGACCCGAACGACGAGAAGATCCACCAAAAAAATCACCGAAACCGCCAAAACCTTCCATAAATGTTCGGAGAGCATCTGATAAATCAAAATCGAAACCCCCAAAACCACCCATCCCACCTTTTAAACCTTCGTGACCAAAACGATCGTATCGTTCCCTTTTGGATGGATCATTCAGGACTTCATAAGCTTCAGCGGTCTCCTTGAATTTTTCTTCAGCCTCCTTATCTCCCGGATTCCGATCGGGATGGTATTTCATTGCATTCTGTCGATATGCTTTTTTAATTTCCTCTTGACTGGCCCCTTTTGCAACACCAAGAATTTCATAATAATCGCGTTTTGCCATGCTCACCCACTACCTCCCCCTCACTTGCTCACAATAACCTTTGCATGGCGAAGCACTTTATCCTTGAAATAATAGCCCTTTTCATGCTCCTCAATAATCAATCCCGATTGAACACCTTTTTTTTCAACTTGCATAAGCGCATCATGCAGTTCGACATCAAAAGGGGTATTTAATGACTCGATCTTTTTCAATCCATAACTTCGAAGAATGGAGATGAGTTTTTGATAGATTAACTCAATACCTTTCCTAAATTCCTTTGCTGTCACTTCATCATGTGTTGAATTGAGCGATCGTTCAAGATCATCAATAACCGGCAACAGTTCCTTAACAATGCCACTATTTGCACTCTCTATGAGCTGAGAAATTTCCCGTTCCGTTCGCTTCCGATAATTGTCCATTTCAGCAGCAGTGCGCAGAAGCCGATCTTTTAGGACCGAAATTTCCTGTTTCGCTTCTTTTAATTTTTTCCGAAGACGGTCTTCTCTATGTTCTTGTGGACCATTTATTTTTGAACGCTTTTTCACCTCTTTTTTTTCTGATTCGGCAGACTTTTGATCTCGACTCATAAACGGTTCAATCAATCTCCTATCTTCTTCAATTAACTTAAATACCGACTCATCATTGCACCCATTGTCTCGATAAGGGGAAGAATCCGACTGTAGCGCATCCTAGTCGGTCCAACAATACCGAGCGTTCCCACATCATTTCCTCTTTTATAGCTGGTTGTAATAACAGTGAACGAGTGGAGTCTCTTGTCTTCATTCTCTTGACCAATCCGCACATCGGTTCTTGTTCTATTCCGGTTAAAAAGATGAATAAGATTTTTTCGATTGTCAATAAGAGAGAGAATACTCTGCAGCATATGGATATCTGTAAATTCCGGTTGAAATAAAATATGTTGTGTTCCTCCCGTATAAACTTCGAATGGTTCGGAAAAATCAAAAATATCAGACGCCGCATCAATCACCTTTTGTAATAGCAATCGATTTGAATCCCGAATGTCTTGAACCCGATCTTGGATGGTCTGTTGAATTTCATTTAGAGTCAAGCCATTCAATCTCTCATTCAAAATCGAGGCTGCTTTCTCCAATTCGGACTGTTTTAAATCCGAATTGACGGTCAGAATGACTGTTTTAACCATCCGGTTTTGAACATGAATGACGACTAAAATTTTTGCTTCATTGAGTCTGATCAATTCAAGCCGATCAAATATCCCGTTGGAAATCCAGGGTGTAATGACAATACTCAGCTCTTGAGAGATCTGTCCCAATATTTTTGACACTTCTTCCAAAAAGAGATGGACATTACCACCAATCTGATCCATTCTCTTATAGATTTTTTCTTTTTCCTGAGTGGATAATTTTTCCTTTTTCATCAAACTTTCAACGTAAAACTTATATCCCTCATCGGTCGGAATCCGACCTGCCGACGTATGCGGCTGTTTAATATATCCTATACGTTCCAGGGTGGCCATATCATTTCTCACAGTCGCAGAACTGTACTTCATACCGTATTTTTGGACCAAGTGCTTCGAACCGACCGGTAATGCTGTATCGATATAGCTTCTCACGATAAACCGCAGAACGTGTTTATGTCTTTCCGTGCAGACATCCATTTTTTAAAACAACAATCCTCTCTCTATCGTTCATACGAAACCGAACTTAAGGTAAGAATTTTTAAAATTGGTGTCAAGGTAAAAATGTGGAAATTGTAGATCTTATGTTGTATTTAAAAACCGTTTAAGTCCCAGCAGACTCCCCCAAAAACCAAGTAGTAAACTTAGAAAGACAGACGCAAGCAGGAGGAGAGGTGAAATTTCAATGAGATGGGGAAATCGAAACTCAATTCCCCTCCAGATGCCCCAGACAACCAATGACGCAATACACCCGCCAACACCTGCCTGTAAAATACCCTGTATGAGATAGGGACGTCGGATAAATGATTGATTCGCACCCACTAATTCCATAATCTGGATTGTTTTCCTCTGAGAGTAGATCGTCAAACGCAATGTATTGGATACCAGCAAAATAGCCGAAAGCAATACAATCGAAAAAAGAACAATGTCCACAATAATGATGATACGACTGTATCGGTCTAACATTCGAAAGAGATTCTGATGATAGACCACTTCATCTATACCTCTAATCCGTTCAATGTTTTTGGCTACGTCCTCAATCCCTTCTGGCGTTTGCCATGCCTGTTGTATCTTGATCTGAAATGACGGCGGAAGGGGGTTCTCTCCCAACAACTCCAGAGGATCATCTCCAAATTCTTCCCTGAACCTTTCCAATGCTTCTTCTTTTGATATAAACAGAACTTCTGCTACGCCTTCTTCCTGTGTGATTTGATCTTCCAAAAGACGAATCTCTTCAGAACTTAAGCTGTTATCAATAAATACCTCTAAAGCCATTTGGTCTCTGAAATTGCTCACAATGCGGTGTACGTTAAGGGTTAAGACCATAAAAATCCCCAAGAGTATCAACGAAATGGTCACAGTGGAGATGGTAATGGCGGTTGCCATTCGCGCCCGTTTTAATCCGATAATGCCTTCACGGGCTGAATATAAAAGATTAAGACTCATCCGACGATTTTACCCTCTCTGATCTGTAACATTCTTGCAGGCAAGGTCTTCACCAGATCTTCCTTATGGGTCGTCATAAGGATAGCCATACCTCTTCCATTGATCCGTTTTAAAAGCTCCAATATTTCTTCTGTCGATTCCGCATCCAAATTGCCGGTAGGTTCATCGGCCAATAGAACAAACGGCTCATTGGCAAGGGCACGGGCAATGGCCACTTTTTGTTGTTCACCACCTGAAAGTTCAGGAATCAGAGTGTACCGTTTATGACTCAATCCAACCTCAGCGAGAACCTGAAAAACCCTTTTTTTAATTTTTTTCCGTCTTACACCAGTAGCCCACAAGGCAAACGCGACATTTTCAAAAACATCCCGATCTTCAAGCAGTTTAAAATCCTGAAAAACAACCCCCACTTTACGTCGAAGAAAGGGAATTTGCTTTTCGGTCATCATTTGTGCATTGTAATCAGCAACAATAACCGAACCCTGTGTGGGGAAAATCTCCATATGGATGAGACGCAGAAGCGTACTTTTACCCGCTCCGCTTGGACCGACGATACATAAAAGTTCTCCTCCCTTGACATGGATGTTGATGTCAGAAAGGATTTGATTTTCTCCAGCCCAGTACCAGACCTCTGTTAATTGAATCATATTGCTGCTCGCCTGAAAACAAAATGAATCCTATCCGATTTTTCATTGCCGGGATTTAAAGTAAAATCCTCGAATTGCCCCACGAACCGTAATCCGCTTTCTCCCGACATCTTGATGAATGTTTCTAAAGGATAAATATACTGGATATGCCGTTCACGATAGACCTTGTTATGATCCTTATCAATGATTTCGAATTCGGTGTGCTGGGATCGTCTATTTTTAACATACCAGCTTCTCCGTAACATCTCCAGACTGTTCCACTCCACTTTTTCAGTATAATTCGCCCAGTATCTTAAAACATGAGATTCGGTCACCACATCAAAAATAAATAGCCCCCCTGGTGTTAATACTTCCCCTATATGATGTAACAATGTCTGGATTTCTTCTGTCGTCAGATACTGAATTGTATCATACAAACAGAGAAATGCATCCCACTTTACCTTACAGCAAAAGGTTCGCAAATCATCCACCCAGATCGGACATTGCGTTTTTTGTTTCGCCAGTTGAACCATCTCAACGGATCGATCAAAGCCCGCAACCCGCATTTTTTTGCAGACCAGGGCATGTAACAATGAACCCGTACCGCAACCCCCATCAACCACCCGGCAGACATCGGATCCGAATTTCTGAAAAAGGAAAACGATAAAATCGGCCCATTTGTCATAATCGACATGATTCATCACCCGATCATAAACAGCTGCAAGCCGGGTGTATGGCGTCACATCCTCTTGTTGATAAAGCCATTTTGCCAATGCTCTTTTCACTGGACAAAATGGTCCCATCCTTCAGAAACAAGGGGGACTGTTTCACCGTTTCTGACAAGACAGATGCCTTTCTCTTTCTGCGTCATTTCTCCAATGACGGTTATTTCAGGTCGCTTCTGATTCATATGACTGTGCTGCCATGCTTCGAACTGCGCTTTCGATAGGGTAAACAGGAGCTCATATTCTTCGCCGCTGCCCAAAAGGTAGTTGGAGATTTTTTTTTCATACTGACGGACCCAATGAACGGTCTCATCAGCAACCGGAATCTTATCCTCCCAAATCCTGCAGCCACAACCGCTCTGTTGACAGAGATGCGTGATCTCTGAAGAAAGTCCGTCACTGATATCGATCATCGATGAGACATGCACCTCTTTCACAAGCCACTGGCTCTCCTTAAGTCTCACTCTGGGTTCAAGAAAACAATTCACAGAGTCCGGAAAACGGTCTCGATCATGACCCGACTTCAGCACTTCAAGACCCACTCTGGCTCCCCCTAACCGGCCTGTGATACCAATCAGATCATCGACTTTCGCACCTTTCCGTCTGGCAACACACCCTTCTTCAACCTCTCCCATAACGGTGACCGAAATAAATCCTTGACCATTGGATCGGACGGTATCCCCTCCAATCACTTTACAGTGATACCTTTCACCACACCGTTTCATTCCTTTGTAAAACAACTCCACATCCTCAACCTGCCAGGACTTTGGCAATGCCAGCGAAACAATGCCATAAAGGGGAAAACCACCCATGGCTGCGACATCACTGACGTTAATCGCCAATGCTTTCCATCCCAGTGATTCAAACGGCGTATAGGCAAGATCAAAGTGTACTCCTTCGACCAGCATATCGGTAGTCAACACAGCCAACTTCCCCGGATGGGTACGAATCACGGCAGCGTCATCGCCAATACCCACAACCACGTCACGCATTTCTCCCTCATTATTGACGATCCGAGTAATCCGGCCAATCAACCCAAACTCTCCAAGTTCGGTCAGCCGCACTCAACCCTCTACGACTTTAATGAATAGATGTCTTTGCCGGGGTCCGTCGAACTCACAGAAATAAACCGCCTGCCAGGTACCGAAAAGCAAACGCCCCCCCGTAATCACGAGACTCAATGACGGCCCGAAAAGGCTCGATTTGATATGTGCAGCGGCATTCCCCTCTGTGTGTTGATATCCATCCTGAAAAGGGATAACCCTCTCTGTTTCATACAAAATATCCCTGACCACGCTGGGATCGGCATTCTCGTTGACTGTTATCCCGGCGGTCGTATGTGGTACCCACAACAGACAAATCCCTTCTTGAACACCGCTCTGCCTAACAACATCCGTCACCTCACGATCAATATTGATGAGCTCTGTTCGGGAGCGGGTGGTTATCGATAGTTCCTTTAACATTTATTTTCACCTTTTTAACGAGTTGATTTGAGGATCTATGAGATTCGAGACTATTTCCATGCCTGCAGTTCGACAATATTTCCCTCTGGATCGGCCAAATAGACAAATGTCAGCTTGCCGATGCCTGGAATATCCGCCGATACGGGTTTGCCAACCGGACTTCCCCCATTTTTTAAAAATGCTTCTGTGGCCAATCTGACATCATCCACTTCAAATGCAATATGACAAAACCCTTCCCGGTTCGCCGCCGGCGGTGACTTGGGTTTGTTTTCAGAATATTGAAAGATTTCCAGAATCAGATCACAATCGTCATCGCCGGGGAGACGCAGATGCACACCCGAAAACCGGGCGTTCGCCACACCGGTTCCTTCTTCCAGCCATTTCCCCGAGAGGTGACGTTCCGGCGGAACGCGAATACAGCTGAAAACCTGCTCATAAAAGGCAGCCAGTTTCTGCCAATCCCGCGCAATGATATTGATGTGTTTGTATTTGGCTCGCATGGTCGGTTACCTGAAAAACAATATAATTAACTGGCGGCCTATTGTCAAAAGAAATTAAACAGAAAAAGGGACAAATCATGTCTTCAGTTTTTTCTTCTTAGCTGCGGGGAAAAGAATATTGTTCAGGATGAGACGATAGCCGGGAGAATTTTTATGCAGAACAAGCTCGGTGGGCGGATCGCCAACAAAATGATGATAATCTTCAGGATCGTGCCCGCCCAAAAAGGTGAATGTCCCCTGGCCCATATTTCCGTGTATGTATTTCACTTCGTCTGTCCCGGTTTTCTCGGCCAGGATGACCGCCGATTTTTTGATCAGCTGTTTATGGTATCCTGTTGTCTGTCCCATAAAATTCCGGATCACAGAGACATGATTTTGGGTGAGCATCGTCGGTACGGGATCGTATTTTGCGGAAAATTCGAAGAGGGTAAAATAATCATCTTGATTGTCTGCTGCGGCAGCCACCGTCATCGGCGTTGTATCGATATCAGAGAATTCATAGACAGTCGGATGAACAAAGAGCTTGAAATTTTCGAACGCAAAGCATCGGCTGTAATCCAGTTTGCTTTCATAGAGGGGATCGATAGGATCTCCATCAAACACAGCATCGCATATATCGGTTCCCTCAGCTGCTAAAGCGATGTCGTATGAATCCGTCGCTGAACACATGGCAAAGAGAAAACCGCCCCTGATCACATATTCCTTGATCTGTTTGGCGACAGCCAGTTTAAGCTGGGGCACATTGACAAATCCCAATCGTTTCGCCTCCGATTCAAACAATTGCTGCTGTTCGATATACCAATTCGCATTCCGGTAACTCCCGTAGAATTTTCCGTACTGGCCTGTAAAATCCTCATGATGAAGGTGAAGCCAGTCAAAACGGTCAAGCTGACCGTTTAACACTTCTTCATCCCAGACAGTCTGATAAGGAATTTCCGCATAGGTCAAGGCCAGAGTGACCGCATCGTCCCAGGGTTGTTTGTTGGGAGGCGTATAAACGGCGATGGAGGGCGCTTTTTCCAGCAGGATAACCTCCATATTGTTCTCTTCAATGGTGCTGGTGATCTCAACCAGTGTAGAACCATCCACGAGTTCAAAACCGACACCACGTATTCTGCACTGCCGGATCAGACTCTCGTCATATCGCATCATAAAAGATCCCGCCCGATAATTGAGAAACCACTCCACGGTGACCCCGCGTTCCAAAGCCCAGTAGGCAATACCGTAGGCTTTTAAATGATCGGTCTGACTCAAATCCATGGGGATAAAGAGATGCTGACCAAAACCTGTGGAAGTTCCCATAAAAAGAATACAGCACAAACCAATCCAAATGCTCTTTACCATAATCAACGGGTTTCCTCAATTTTACGGATACGCTGACGGACATCGTCGACAAAAAAACTGTGCGGATAGTCGACCAGGAGGATTTCATATTGCTGCAAAGCTTTCTCCCGATCACCCATCTTTTCGTAAATCCACCCCATCCGTTCGATCGACTGATCGGCCAGGAGACTTTTGGGAAATCGTGAAAGCAGTGCATTGAAATGCGTCAGACTTTCGCGAAAGGCTTCTGTTTGAATAAGGATTTCACCCGTCTTAAAAAGCGCATCAGCCAAGATAGACTCGTCAGGATAGGTTATCATGAGGCTGTCGAGCAACGTCAAAGCTTGGTCGTATTTTCTCTGCCTCTCGAAAAATTCTGCACGGGCGAAAAGAGAGAGCGGATCCGGTGATTGTGGAAAGTATTTTCTGATAAACAGCCGCAGATTCAACCCGTCATTGAGTACAGGGTCCTGCATCGCCTCCGCACCCATTTCCCCCGGTCTAAAACCGTCCAGCAATGAAAGGACCTCTTCAAACGCCCCCCTTAGGTAATGCACATCTGCCAGTCCAACCAGGGCTTGAATATTCAACCTTCCTTCTTCTTTGGATTGATCCAAAATGTCCTTGTAGATGCTCTCTGCCTCATCCAGATTCCCCTGCTTGATCATACAGGATCCCAAAGCCAGTCGGGCTTCATCCCCGTATAGACCGGAAGAAAACCGGTCGACGATGAATCGAAATGTGGCAGCAGCGCTGGGTAGATCGATAATCTCCATCATTTGTAACAGACCCCTCTGATAGAGAATCTGGGGGGCCAGTGGACTTTGCGGATATTCCTGATAGATCTTATCATATAGTTCGATAGCCTCCCGAAACCGTTTCTGAGCTTCATAACAGCGCGCCAAATCAAATAAAACGTATTCCCTAAGCTGAAATTGGGGATACGATTCCAGTATTTCAAGGAAGGCCTCCTCGGCCACTTCGGTTTCTCCGACCTGAAAAAGATCTTTCCCGAACTGGCACAAAGCCTCTCCCTGTTTTTCCTGTTCGGTGAGTATTTCCAATTCGCGGACAGCAGATAATCCGTCCGTGTACCGATCGGCATACCGATAGATGCTTACCATGATTTTTCTCAACTCCAGATTTGTCGGGTGTGCATCAATCGCCTTCTCAAATTGGTCGAGAATTTCGTTGATAATACGATCTGTTTTTGGATACCTGAGAACTTGACTCTCTACGAGGGTTTCGTTATTGGGATGCTGAATGAGATACCGTATCAATTCCTCGGAAGCTTTTCCATATTCAATCATGTTTCCGTATAGATTGGCCAGATCGAATACAAAGAGATCCTCATTCCCGATACGTTCCCTGCCTGAAAGATAAACACCGACTGCCTCATCATACAGCCTTTCTTCAATCAATCCGTTGGCTACCATCTGATACACATAAGCCTGTTTTGGATAGCGTTCGATCAATTGATCCCACCGTTTCCGAGCTTCCTCTTCCTCACCCATTCTGAAATAGACCTGTGCGAGTGCCATTTCCAATCCGATATCATCGGGTCTGGTTTCTTGGTATCGCTCAATGAGATCCACTGCTTTTTCGTATGCACGTGTATTGAGATACATGTTTCGCAGTTGATTAAAAACAGTCTCATTATTTGGATAGCTTTGATACAAGTCTTCATAAATGGACAATGCCTCTTGCAGGTGCCCTGACAACTCGAGCTGCTGAGCATATTGGAGTCTTTCAGTGATGTTTTGAGATTCGACGCTTGAAACAAACAGATGAGCCATACAAAACACCAACAAACCGATCTTGCCTTTTTTCGATATCAAAGATTTTACCATTGTTAAAAAAACGCTTCAATTTTTATTTTGATCCGCTAAATCGCTGAACAACCGTAAAGACAGTGATAGACAGTTCTTTAAATATGGGTGCAAAATAAGGAATGAAATCAATATGGCAAATCAATTTTACAGGCATCAAAAACGTTAAGGCAATCCCTTTACAAATCCGCCATCAACCTGTATATTCGAACCGGTAATATAACTTGCTTTTTCGGAGGCAAGAAATACAACCACATTGGCCAATTCTTCCGGATCGCCTATTCTCCCTAAGGGAATTTCCTTCACAAACTCTTGGGTGACTTTGTCGATGCTGGTTTTACGACTTTTGGCTTTTTCGCGAAACAGTTCTCTCAGACGATCTGTCATGCAATAACCCGATGAGACAGAATTCACAAGGATGTTGTGGGGTGCCAATTCCTGCGACAAGCTCTTGGTGAGTCCAACGATGCTCGGTCTCAATACATTCGATAACAGAAGACCTTCGATAGGTTGCTTCACAGAAACGGACGTTAAATGAATAATTCGTCCCCACTTCTGTTTTCGCATTCCAGGGATGACGGCGTTTGTCAGTCTGACGACACTCATCAATGTTAAATCGACAGCCTTCTGCCAATCAACCTCCTGAAGATCCTGAAAATAACCGGGCGGCGGTCCACCGGCGTTGGTGACCAGAATATCCACTCTGCCGAACAGATCGAATGTTTCACTGATCAACCAGTCGATTTGATCACTCTCGGAAAGATCAATGGATAACGGAAAAACAGAAACGCCTGTTTTTAGAAAAATATCGTCAGCCGTTTTTTCAAGCACCTCCTTGTGCCTGGCACAAATGACCAGCTTCGTTCCTTCTCGCGCCAACCCCCATGCAATGGCTTTCCCCAAACCTTTACTTGATGCTGCAACCAGAGCCACTTTATTCTTTAATCCGAGGTCCATGATCGTGTCTCCTGCTATCTAACGGTTATGTATTTCGTAACCAACATTTATACACAATGAAGGAAGGGTTAAAGAGAATTTAATATTGTTTAACCTGTCAAATTTATTCAATGCGTTCAACCAGAATATTTTGCCCATGATAAATATCTCATTCCTATACGATCCTTCTGTGGTTATTTCTGCATTTCTATAAAACGGCGAATGGATCGATCGTATGTGCGTTCCACTTCATCCGGAAAATAACAGGCAGGAAGTTCACCCATTCTCCGATGATATTCCATGCATTCACAGCAAATCCCTTTTCTTGAGCAGGGTTCATAACTGCAGTTACACCTGGCCAAATTGGATTCATAGTTCAGACACTGTTTCATCACTTCTCTATCCCTTCAATAAATAGATATCTCAAGATAAATCAACCCATTTTAAGCATTATAATCATGGAAATCAAGTCAATTTTGCTCAATTAACTTTTTTCGAATAATCCGAACCCAATTGACTTTCTTTCGAGAAGCTGAAAGAACAACACAATAACAGGTGGGCGTCTCCCATTTTTCTTTTCGCTTCGGGATGTGACCCAAACTGCCCATGAGCAGTCCCCCCAATGTCTGATATTCCCCTTCAGGAAAACTAAATTTAAACCGTTTGTTGAGTTCCTCAATTTCCACCCTTGCATTCACATCTATGTATCGCGGAGTGATCTTTCGATAAAGACGCAGTTCCTCATCAAATTCGTCCTGAATATCTCCAAGAAACTCTTCAACGAGATCTTCCAATGTAACCAATCCGGCCGTGCCGCCATATTCATCCACGGCAATGGCCACCCATAAATGTTTTCTTTTCATCTCCCTCAAAAGGGAAGCGATGATTCTGGTTTCCGGTACAAAAAGGACATCGCGCATGATCTCTCGTATTTTTTTGGGTTCTTCGAGCAGTATATCCCGGACTGTAATCATACCCTGTATCTCATCCACACTTTTCCCTGTCACGGGGAGCCTTGAATATCCTGTCTTTTGAAAAATGGTCAGTGCTTTGCTGACAGGATCATTGACTTTCACGACCACCATTTCCGTACGGGGGATCATGATTTCACGCACCTTCTGATTGCCGCAAAGAATAAGCCGAGAAATCAAGTTGCGCTCATCCCGATTTACCAGCCCCCACTCTTCGCCTTCTCTGACCAACATTTCGAGATCTTTACGCGTAAAAAACCCTTTCACGTGACCGCTTTGTAGACCGATCAGCTTTAACAAAAACTGTGAAAACGTCATGACTGTCCAGGTAAAGGGATAGAGTAAATAATAAAATCCACGGATTAAAAAGGTGGCTTTGATTATAAATGTTGTGGCACGATCTCGGGAAAATGTTTTCGGGAAAAACTCGGCGAACAGCAATAAGAACAAAGAGCTGATCGCTGTAATGATAAAACCGTTGAAATGGGCTTCCAAATAGACGGCAATGAGAGAAGCGGCTGCTACATTGGCAATATTGTTGCCGACCAGTATCGTCGTGAGTAACCTTTCGGGTTTATGCAGGAACTGCAGAGCCTGTTTGGCTCCCCGAACACCACGCCGCACCCAGACCTCCAATTTCACCCGTCTTGTCGAGATCATGGCGGTCTCAGCACTCGAAAAAAATGCGGAGCAGCTTACAACAAAAAGCAATATAATGATATTAATAATCGGAAGCCTCCTCCCGCAACAGGTTGACCTGTCCGTTTGTGTTGTTCAGAGCATCCTGCTCGAATGCATGCATCCGTGATTGTCTGATCTGCAAAACAAGCTCCGTTTTCTCACCATAAACCGTTTCGATGATTTGACATGAATAGCGTGCCACCAGATGCATGATCACTCCCGTAAAATCATAGTCAAAAACAATGCGATAGGCCACCGTTACAAACCGTTCGATCTTTCCACCCCTGCTCAGCGTTTGTCTGGCGCACTCTCCATACGCTTTCGCCAAACCGCCAGTTCCCAGTTTGGTTCCTCCGAAATAACGCCCAATCACACAAACCACATTCGTTAAATCTCTCCCCTCAATAGCGTCGAGAATGGGTTTTCCAGCTGTACCGGCCGGCTCTCCTGCATCATGATACCGAAAAATAGACCCGTCACCCCTACCAACACGATAAGCGTAAGAGATATGTGTGGCATGATGATGTTTTTGAGATATCTCTGAAATAAAAGTTTCGGCTTCATGTTGGCTGTCGACCGATTTTGCATACCCGATGAAGCGTGATCCCTTGATCTTGATTTCCTGAGAAGCGCTTTTCTGAAGTGTATAATAAGCATCCACAATTGTCTCAATTCATCCATGTGATGAAAAGAAAAAGATCTGCTCGCCCGATCCCCAAAAACCTCTATGTGATTTTCTGTTCCTCGCAACCAAATGCAGCCTGAAGGGCATCGATACAGGTCAGAGAACATCGTATTTTATTTTCAGGAAGGCCGCCCAACTCTTTATTCAATTCCTCTTTTGTGATCTGAATGGCCTCCTCAATTTTCTTCCCTTTGATCAGTTCGGTGAACAAACTCGCAGAGGCAATGGCAGCTACACAACCCATCACCTTCATCTTGACATCGACAATTCTGTCGTCCTCGATTTGAAAATGGAGCTGGACCTGATCGCCATCAACCTCGTTCTTCGCACGTCCGACGACATCCGGCCTCTTCATTTCCCCGACATTGCGGGGACGGGCAAAATGATCTTTCACAATATCGTTATACACAGTCAACCTCTCGGCTATCGCATAATCATGAGACGATTGATCTCTTCTTTACTCAGCTTCTTTCCATCCACATAGGTCTGAGCAATCACTTTGTACAGATAAACACCATTGGCCAATTCATCTCCAACATCATCCCTGCCATCCCAGAATATTACATTCAATCCCGGTTCTCCGAGAATATCATCCATTACCCGAATAAGCTGACCATCCACAGTGAAGATTTTAATTTCAACATCAGCCCCTTGGCTTAGCTTGAATGTGAAATGGGTTGACGTCTCAAACGGATTGGGGTAATTCAATACATCATCAATTTTTAAATCCCCCCGGGAGACCACTTCGAATACAATCGTCTGCGTGGAGGAATTGTTGGCATTGTCCCACACTTTAAAGGACAATTCATGGATTCCGTTTTCCAGATCGGACAAGCGATAAATGAGCCGACCACCTAAATAACTGCCCTCTTCATACTGAAAATATTCCGTCACATCTGTCTTGACTTGCCCGTCCAGTGTCAATATCATTTTATGCCCTATTTCACCTGTAATATTGACCCCGCTTTTGTCGTCTAGAATATCGGCAACCAACTCCGGTTCTCCAGAAACCATGCCGCCAGAAATAAAATCCTCCCGCCCCGTAAAATAGAGATGCACATCGGGACCATCCGTATCGATCAGATTGCTGCTGGTCCCGACTTCAATATCATTGCGAAACCCACTCCCGTCCGTACCCTGACTCCAAAAATAGCAGCTCATGCGGCCGGTATTGCCCCCATAGGAAATATCCTTCGGTACGATAAACGCGATCTGAAATTGTCCATTTGTCACATTGGTCTCCCCCCGAAAAATGGCGTTCCCAGGCAGTGTATAGGGCAGTGGTGTACCATATTGCGTGGTGTAGACAATGTCCTTTTTGGAATCATAGCATTTCAGTCCCATTTTCCCTTGAAAACCATTCCACATAACACCCCCGTTTTCAATATATCCTTCCACCTGAACGACAGCCAGGGCTTGAAATGTATCCGGTTCCATTTTTGTAAATACAGCCTGGTATCGCGGAATACCCAACCGCATGGCGGGATCACCCAACAGATGGTACATCTCATTGTTTGTTTTGGAGGATACGTTTAATTTGGCCAGACGCAGCGCATCTCCCAACCGGAGTGTACGGCCCTGACCGGTAAATAACTCCTCCATAAATGTCTTATTCAAGGCTTCATTGGGACCGGAGCTGCAGAACCGGGATGCGGCAATGACGGCAATGGCTCCCCTTCCGCCTCCATTGAGCAGATCCTCTGAGCAGCTCTGCTCTTCTGGATTGTCGTACAAAGCAAAAGCACACGTGGCTGCGTAAAAAAGGGGGAGCGCATCCGGATTGTCCAGATAGGGCAATGAACTTTGTCGGCTGAATACCCGCTCATGAGCCCAGAGACTTGAATTGCCGTGTCCAATAAAATTAACGAGGAGGGTTCCCCGGTTGATTTGAGCCAGCAGATCGTCGTGTGCTTGCGGCTTTCGCCTGCCTTCGACGGTTATGATTTCATTGTACTCGGTGAGATAGATTTTCTTCAGATTAAATGATGGGGGAATAATCTCTTCAGCAATGGTCTCCGCTGACCTCGTATGCGTGGTTTCGTTCTCATCCCCTTCACCGGCTTTCTCATCATCTCCCACCATCGTAATGAGATTCCGCCAATCTCCCCGCGACGGCTCGATTTCATAGTAGCGGATTTTATCAACGACAATTTGGGCTTCATCGGCACTCTGCACGGGAAGACGACCCACAGCCAGATCCATATTTGAATCATTCCCATGGACATAGACATACCAGTCATCTGTGGCTCTGGATCCGCTTTCCGACAAACCGCTCTGTTCAAAAGGGGGTATCCAGTTTTGACCCGCACCAGATTGGATATTGCGGTAATCGTAATGGCCATCCCCGAAGAGGAGAAGATAGGAAGGCGGCACAGTCCAGTTTTCATAGGCATATCGGATAAAATCCCGAATGGCTGTCGGATCAAAAAGCCCCCAGCTAAATTCGTCATACACATTCTGAATATCGGCTATAAAAACAGCCATCGAATCATCTCTCAAATCGCCTAACTGAAGTGCCTGGTCATAAAAATCCGGATGGGTGATAATGACGTAATCGGCTCCATTGTTTGGATCCCTGAGGTCCGAAGGCTCATCTTCCTCAATACCCACAGGAGAAAGACAGGCCAATTCCTGAAAGGCAATATAGCTTCGCGGTTTGCTGCTGACCGTATCGACAAATGCCCATCCCCCCGTAACGGATCGGAGATCCATTTTTCGTATGGATGCACTGTTTGTCACATCGAGCACGGTCGGTTCGGATGTAAATCCTGAGAGCTGATAATCGTAACTGCCCGTTTCCGATTCTGAAAAGAATCGGAGCTTTCCCTGCAAACCCTTCAGATAACGACGATATGCCAGTTCGTACCAGTCGAGATAGGCCTGCGTTTCCTGTTTTGAACCGGCATAATGGAATGAGAGACTGTTTGTTCCGGACGGTGTGGCAACTGCCAAATCGACCGCATGGGAATACAAATTGATCAGCGGACCCCCAATTTGTGAGGACCCTGAAAAATTTACCGTACCGATGACCTGATCATTGAAATCTATTTGAAACGTGTTGATTCCATCGCCCGCTCCCATAAACCGGAAACGAAAATAAAGGGTGTCATTGGGGACAGGATCATATAAAACCACATCATAAGAACCCTCCTGTGCAGAGGTCGTAAACAACTGGCCACCCCAATGGATGCCTCCTTTGAGATGATTATACAATTCTTGTTCAAGAAATACATAGTCTCGGTATGAATCGATCGTCTGTGCATGGGGATCCGTTATCGAAGAGACCGTCGGAATCCGTCTCCCCTCTTTGTCATCATTGAACACGAGCCAGTACAAATTCTCAGTCGTATAGGGATTGATGTAATGATTGAATCGATCTTCTTCGGCGTCATACTCCCAGCCGGTAACGCCTATTCCGTAAAAGAGGAAATAATCGTATGAATCAAATCGGCCGTCATCCATTCCCACCAGGAGAATCGGATTTTCGATGAGGCTGTCGGGACGGGAATCCGACATATTTCTCGGGAGCACGTGTCCGCCATTGTTAAATATTTTCAAAGTCGATGTTTCAATGGAACCGATATCAATGCCGTGACCGCTTAAAAAATTTCCGGTCACTTTATAGATGCCTTCTTGAGACACTGGGATCTTATATTTTTCGCCCATTTCAAAAATGCTTCCCGGTTTGCGTAATGGCTGTTCTCTTTTGATTCGCCAATGCCTGGCTTGATCATAATTGATCAACAGATGACGATATATCTCTTCGTTCTCGGTTTCCTGCCAGAATCCCTCTCTATCGACTGCTCCATCAAAATCGATCCTCAAAACAATCTTGCGATAGAACCGTATGCGATTCTCCATAGGATTGAATTGAAGGGGATACAGTTTTATGCGAACAATTCTTTGAGCACCAACATAACCAGGATCTTCGGTTTCTACAAGAGAACCGGGTAAATATCTTTGTTCACGATAGTGTTCATTTTCATAATAATTTTCCAGAGGCAACCCCTCTTTCCGTTGAAGCTCAGGGACAGAAACAAGTCTGCAATTTTGCATTTCTTCAAATTCGGAAGATTCAACCGAAATCCTCACCTCACCATTTAAAGGGATACCCACAACCATTAGCCGACAGGGGACGGAGGGCTCACCGGGCTGGTCGGAGAAGCTCGCCATATAAAAATCTGCATGAATATAGGATCGATTATCGATGACCAGTGTATCCAGTTGAAATTGTGTCGGTGAAAAGTCGACGATAACCGCATTTTGAGAAGGAAAGTCTATTTGAAAATCCTTTTCACCCTGTGACCACACCACGCTGAAACAACCAAGAACCAAAATGAACAGACTTTTTTTCATGAATGGACAGCGAATCATAATGCCCTTTTGATGACTTCAAAATGCATAACGAGGTTCAACATCAACAACCACCTTTTTAATCTGAGGGAATGCTCTGAGGATATTCTGCTGTATATCCCTTATCAAGGATTCAATCTCCTGATCCTTCATATTGGGATCGGCAACCAGATCAAAAAAAATCGTTTTACCATGATTATCCGTCTCCACTTTCAGTGCATGATAAGAAATCCATGTGCTTTGCCATTTATTCAGGTACCTTTTTAGGAACAGACGGATTTCTTTTAAATCGGTGTCTTTTATATTGATTGGATCCAGATGCACAGTGGTATAGGTTTGGAATTTCCGATTGATCGTATTTTCAACCTCTTCTGCCAAATCATGGGCATACTTGAGTGATAACTGATCAGACACTTCGATATGACACGATAAAACCATAAACCGGCCATATTGGTGAATCACCAGATCATGAACATCGATGACCTCTGAGAATGCCCTGACCGCCCGCTTCACACGCCGTATCAATCGATCTGGCGGCGGTTTACCCAAAAGATCATCAATCCCTTTTCTGGCGATCTCCCAACCGGTATAAACGATCAATCCGGCCACGAGGATCCCGACAATGCCATCGAGAGCGGAAAGACCGAAACGCTGGCCCACAAAAGCGACAATAACAAGAAGAGAAGAAATTGCATCAGTTCTGTGGTGCCAGAAATCGGCCTCAATGGCATCGGATTCAATAGCCTTTCCCAGATCGCGAGAAAAGCGGGCCAGCCACTCCTTGACCACAATGGTCAAAAGAATCAGACCGATAATCCACCAAGATGCTTTGAAATCCACGGGATGAAACAGCCGTTCCAGTGATCCTTTTAAAATCTCAAGTCCCACAGCCACAAGCAGGACGGCCACGACGACTGTAGCAATAGCCTCCATACGGCCGTGTCCGAAGGGATGCGTGGCATCGGATGGTTTTTTAGCGACACGGAATGAAATCACAATCACAACAGAAGTGGAGACATCGGAAAGTGTATGAAAAGCATCGGCAATCAGCGAAACCGATCCGGTCAGAATACCAATGATGCCCTTGAGTACAAAAAGGACACTGTTGACGATGATGCTCACCCAGCCTTCGAGCATGCCATACTGGCTCCGAACCGACTGAAGCTGTGTACGCTTCCAGTTGCGAATCGATTTTTGAACAATGAAACGGGTAAAAAAATTCATTTTACTTTCGGAATAATAACGAAGATACCGGAATAGATCACATCATCATTCAGAACACAAGATAATATAGAAAAGAGAGAATAAAAAAGAAAGGAAATTTTATACTTTTATCCAGACGCAAAACGATCCACCTTGCATTTCACTATCCATTGTTGTATCTTTTGACATGAAAAAATCCTGTTTACTCATTTTGATACTGGGATTTTTCATCCTTTTTCCCCTGAAAATCCGAGCCCAAAGTTCGCGGATTGAAATCCCGCTTGATCTTGACAGAACACAACCTAAAAAAGACAGTTTTATCTCCTATTATCAATTTAAAAGACCCAAGATCACGCTGGCACTAAGCGGTGGAGGCGCCCGCGGACTCGCCCAAATCGGCGTGCTGAAAGTCTTCGAGCGTCACGGACTGCCCATCGACGGCATAGCCGGCACCAGCATGGGAGCCATTGTGGGCGGTCTTTTTGCTGTCGGATACTCAGCAGCCGAAATCGAAAGCCTGGCCTATCAGATCCGCTGGAATGAAATCATACAGGATGCTCCACTACGGGATCAGCTTTTTCTCAGCCAGAAAGAAGAGAAAGAACGATACATTCTCCAGCTCCGTCTCAAGGGTCTCTCCCCAGAGATCCCTTCAGCCTATACCTCGGGTCAGAAATTGACAACCCTTCTCACCGAATTGATTATGAATTCCCCTTATTCTTGTTCTTCCAACTTTGATTACTTGCGTATCCCATTCAGAGCATTGGCCACCGATCTGTTGACCGGTGAGGGGGTCGTTCTTCGAGAGGGTTCGCTGATTGATGCGCTCCGGGCCAGCATGGCCATCCCACTGCTTTTCACGCCGGTAGAAATGAACGATGCGATGCTGGTGGATGGCGGGCTGATTCAGAATCTTCCGGTATCGGAAGCAAAGACACTCGGCGGTGATCTGGTCATTGCCATAGACACATCCTCAAAACTCCGAAACCCAGGTGCACTCAATGCACCATGGGAAATCGCCGATCAGGTCACAACAATCATGCAAAACAACAGAGTCCGTTCTGAAATGGACCAAGCAGACGTTGCCATTCAACCACTCCTAGAAGATATCTCGAATACAGATTTTGATGATATCAAAGCGATTATTCAATCGGGTGAAAAGGCAGCCGAGGAAGCCATTCCCATGATAGAACAATTTTTAAGTTGGAAGTCAAACTTGCAGTCCGATTTATTATATCGAATCAAAGAGATTGCTATATCCGGATGCCGTTATCTTGACTCAGATCCTCTCATTTCAAATATGAATATCGATACTTCCTATGCAATACCCGAAGAACAGATTCTCTGGGCCGGGCACACCTTACTTCAAACCGGTTATTTTCATGACATCTCAACTTTCGTGGATACTTTAACAGACCGTCTTGTATTTCTGGTAAACGAGAATCCGATGATTCATGAAATTGCCTTTTCCGGTAATCATATTTTATCTGATTCAGCTCTCTACGCCTGCATGTCCATCAGACCCGGTGAGGTCCTCAATATTCAGAAAGGTCGCCGCGACCGAATACAGATCATTGAAAAGTATAGAACAGCCGGTTATAGTCTAGCAGATATTGATACGGTCATCATGGATGAAGGCGTTCTGAATATCATCATCAATGAAGGGGAGATCGGGCGCATCAACCTGCACGGTAATGATCACACCCATTCGTTTGTAATAGATCGTGAGTTGCCTTTCAAATCAGGCGATCTAATGAACATCTCTCTTCTCAAGCAGGGTATCGAAAACATATACAGTACGGGGTATTTTGAAAGTGTCCGGTTGAACGTGGAGCGTAAGGGTCAGAACTGGGATCTCAATCTGCACCTTGTTGAACAGAGAAACACCCTGCTGAGGCTGGGACTTCGATATGATTTGGAGAGGCGTTCACAGGGCTTACTTGAAATCATCAGAGAAAACCTGCTCGGCTTCGGTGGGAAGGGATCGTTGACCGGTCTTTTGGGTAAACGGGATGAGTTACTGCAGGCTCGCTTCTGGTCGGATCGTTTATATAATACCTATATGACATTCAATTTCAATTTTTCCATGCAGAAGCGCCAATTCGATTATTATGAAAATCACCAGATCGAAGGAAATTATACCCAATCGATTACGGAAGGATCACTTGCATTCGGACAGCAAATGCGCCGATTGGGTACGTTATCCCTGCGTATAAAAATCGAAGATATTGATCTAAAACCCAACTCTGGATTCAATACACCAAGAGAAAAATTTACCCTGTTTAATATCATTCTCCGTTCCGAAGTTGATACCCGGGATCGCATGCCGTTTCCGCATGCCGGCAAATATCATATTCTGGAATATGAATCGGCTTACCAGTTTCTCGGGAGTGCGATCGCTTATTTCAAGATTTTTTCTTCAATGGAATCCTATTATGCGATTTCCCCTTCGGTCATATTCCATCCAAGAATCCGGTGGGGAACATCAGACCTGACGATTCCTTTTGTCAAACAGTTTCGGGTAGGGGGTATGGACTCCTTTTCAGGAGTATGCGAAAATACTTTTATAGGCAAACGGTTTTTTGTGATCGATGGAGAACTTTCCTTCCAACTGCCCTGGCCAAAATGGCTGGAATCTTATCTCTCCATTCGATATCATTTTGGGGGGATTTGGACCGATTATACGAAAATCAAAACCAGCGATTTCAAACAGGGAATCGGTCTTATTCTTTCGGTCAACACACCTTTAGGACCGATACAAACGGGATATGGTCACATGAGTGATGGATACAATCAATTCTATTTTTCTGCCGGCTATCGCTTTTAAGCGAGTAAGTGCCTCCCTCCCCGACCATCTTGATTGTTCACAATCAAAATCCATTATAGATGATCCGATACGAACTGCCGGATCCTAGAATAAACAGACTGCCGATACGACAAGATAATGAAGCCAGGCAAATGTATAGACTGCATCCACATCTGCACCGCCTTCGACCGTGCGGTATCCTCCGGTAATACGCAAATGTCTGTTCAGCTGATAGCCAATTTTAAGAGAAAAATCCTCCGCACGCCCTGGCCCGCCGGCAAGTGCATCGAGGTCAAACAAAAGCCGCCATCGCTCCGCCAGACGATAATCCATGCTGAGATGAAGCAGGGGGACAAAGCCGAGATCTGTCTTTTGAGACGATTTCCCCTCTTGTTCAAGTTGGATCTTGGCGTCTCGGATTTTGGCGGTGAAACCGATCCACCCGATCCAACGTGGTCTGTCCAAAAACCGATATCGATAGGTCAACCGGAAGGAATTGAATTTGTAAGTAGCCTCTGTTTGTATGCTGGGATCAAAGTCTTCTCCAGCAAAGCTGACGGGTGACACAAGGATACCCTGTTGCATGACCGAAAGAGGAGCCAGCAGGATGCGAAGCCCATGCTTCGGCTTGATTTGCCAAGAAAAATAGATCCGACCGGCCGGGTACGGACCGCGATCAATTAGATCGACAAGGGAGAACCGGGTGCTGCTCTCATTATTCGGTATCCTGACATCATTCCGGCTTTGCCAAACCGGTCCCAATTCAACCTCAACACCCAATCTTGATTCACCATCTTCAGCTATGCTAATGGCTGGAATGACCATGACAAAAATCAAAAACACAAAAATCGAACAGTACAGTCCTTTCATCCGAACACCTTCAGAAAAATCCATATTCATATTTGTTATTGTGATTCAATCGAGCAGACGCTTTTGGCCACTGATTTTCTGAATCTCGGTGATATTCTGAGTGACTTCCAGACACCCGAGGTATCGGTCTGTGGCATCGCGGAGTGCATAATACTCAATCAATATTTTTTGAGGCTCACTTTTCCCTTCAACAGGCAGATCAATCCAGAACTGTGCCCTTTCCCGCTTGCCCGATTTCATTTCTTCAAGTATGGTCTCAACTTTATCAAGACTTTTTTTCGGATGACAATCGCGAACATTGCGACCCAAAACACCTTTCGGGCGTTTGAAGATCCGTGTTTCATGTTTGTTCCAGGCCAGCACCTGATCTTCATGATCAACGACCGAAAATTCGACAGGCAACGTTTCCAGCAGTGCATCCAATATGTTCTGATTTAACTGACCGATCATAATACCTCCCATCATCACGAGATTCAAATCAACGATTACGATTCTTTATGATAGAATTCAACCAAATCTTTTATGAATTGATAGGCTTCATCACTGATCTCTTCTCTTTTCAGCAAACCTTTAAACAATCCCCTCGCCACTGAAATCTGAGGATCAACACGGTTGTACCTGGAAAACATTTCACTGGAAGGACCCCTGTCGTATTGATGAATCAAGACACTCAGTTCACCGGCCGGGATTTTACCTGCTTCCCAATCCTTAAACTTTTCATGGAGATCATGCATATAGGTTGCGATTTCCCTCTCATATGCCTTTTCCATCAATTCCCTGAATTCATGCTTCAATTTTTTACTGAGTTGATTCATTCTATAACTCCGGATTGCCATTGTGAAAGCCATGCATCAAAAGAACAAGCCGCCACTCACATTATCCCAGAGCCACATCGAGAACCATCATCACAGCGAATCCCACCATGGCCCCCATCGTCGCCACATCGGCTCCTTTCTCCATCTGCGATTCCGGGATCAATTCCTCCACAACGACAAAGATCATGGCCCCTGCCGCAAAGGATAGCGCATAAGGCAATATGGGTCTCATCAGGATAACAGCCGCTGCCCCCAGAACACCGGCTATGGGTTCGACAACGCCCGAAAGCTGGCCATACCAGAAGCATTTGAAACGCGATAATCCCTCACGCCGCAAGGGGACAGATACGGCTGCACCTTCGGGAAAATTCTGGATGCCGATACCGATGGCAAGTGCCACGGCTCCGGCCAGCGTAGCTGATGGTAAACCGGCAGCGACTGCACCAAAAGCCACCCCAACAGCCAGCCCTTCAGGAAAATTGTGAAGCGTAATGGCCATAATGAGCAGAACACTTCTTCGCCACGACGTCTTGATCCCTTCCACCTCTTCCATTTGATAATCGATATGAAGATGCGGTAGAATCCTGTCGACAATTCTTAAGAAAATGCCTCCCAATAAAAATCCGACTGCTGCCGGTATCCACGAGGGGGTGCCGATCTCCTCTGACATCTCAATAGACGGAGCAAGAAGCGACCAAAAACTGGCAGCGATCATCACACCGGCGGCAAAACCCAGCATCAAATTTAACAGCTGACGGTTGATCGATTTAAAAAAGAACACGATGCCCGCACCCAGTGCCGTCATCAGCCATGTAAAACAAGTCGCCAACAGAGCTTGCCAAATGGGATGAAAATTTGTAAACCATTCAATGGTCATAAATAAATCCTTCTCAAGGTTTCATTCACTTGTAGTTTAAAACCACATATTCCAACGTTTCGGGAGGTTGATCCAAATCGAGCACATAACGGTTGCCATCTATTCTCTGGACATGTTCTTTTTCGGCCACAAAATCTTCGGCCGTATCGGGCATGAATGTGACGACATCGGTCCGGTAATGCATGGGAAAAACAATCATCTTGGGATTGAGTTGTGCAACAACCTGATCCGCTTCTTCCGAATCAATCGTAGCCACACCGCCTACAGGAATCATCAAGATGTCAATTTCACCGATTTCGTCGATCTGTTCTTCGCTAAGCAGATGTCCCAAATCACCGAGATGGGCCAGACGTATGCCGTCAAACTCGAATACAAAAACAGCATTTAACCCGCGCTGACTGCCCTGTTCTTTATCATGGTAGGTTGCAACAGTATACATTTTAACATCTTTGATCTGTTGATCGATTTCCGCATAGGCTTTGGCTTCGGATGTCAATCCTCTGATTACGACAGGATCGCCCGAAACCGAACCCACCGCATTATGATCTCCATGTTCGTGGGATACAGTCACAATATCGGGTGTGATATTTTCCGGAACAGCATACCCACCCATCGCCACGGGATCGATAATGATCTCTGTCCCCTGGGATGTTACAATTAAAAAACAGGCCTGTCCGTACCAGCTGATCGAGACTTCACCAGCCCAGATGGGCATAACACCCGATGCCAAGATCATAAAAACGATGCTTGAAGACATAAGCGCTTTTTTCATCATAAACCTCCTTCTCATGGATCTATTCCCCGTATTTGATTTTCTTTGAAAAGTTTTCTTCCAAGTATGCTTTCACATCTATAACTTGATTATATTTCAAACTGCCGCAGCTGAATTTTTTGGATTGGCCATCACTCAATTTCAACTCAAAGTTCCAATCATTCAGTATCACATAATCAATCATATGGAGCGATACAATTTCTCGTCTCACCTTGTTATCCCATTTAATAGTGAGGTAATCGGCATCAAGTTTAATATAAACCCTTGTTGACAGCAGACCAAGATATATCTGTACACTTCCATTGATAGACATTCCAAGGATAAAAAGCCAATGAAAAAAATTCATATTCCTATAATGATCAACCATATAAAAAGGTATCATTATCAATAAAAAAACACCGCATATCAGATGAAAAAGTCTCCATCTTTTCCTGTCGATAATAGATATTTCTTTCTGCATTTTCTCTCCCATACAATCCGATTACGATGATCATCACAGATAAACAGACACGCCAAATTTGACAGCATTCGTATCCACAATGATATCTTCTCCGATATATTTATAGGGATAGCCTACAGAGTTATACCGACTATAGTTTCTGACATATTTCACTATTGTTCCGTATTCGGCTGTCAATCCCAGATGAGGCGACACAATATATTCAGCACCTAAAACAACTGTCAGACCAACACCGATACTGTAAATCCTTGATGAGCTTGGTAAAATCGTTGACTGATGAGAACCGGTAATTAGAGGACCAAAACCATAAAAGAACTTCGCTTGCTTATCAGCAGATGGATAACGAATATATTGCAAATCAAAAGTCAATGACTCTTGATGATATTTCATATCCGGATCATAAATCAATAATGCGTTTTCTTGTTCTTCGTCTTTATGATATTCACCGCTTACCGACAATCCAAAACGAATCGCACTTTTATCCGAAGTATGCACTTTTGCTGAGATCGTTCCTCCTTGAAAAGAGGATAAAGTAAAGTTATGATCAATCCGAAATTGCAGAGCCCACAAGCCTTTTCGGAAATTGTATGTAGCACTGGAAAATGCATCGTCTTCTTGAGTATAGGCAAATTGCGCCAGCAGAACCGCCAAAATGACGATGAATCCGTTTGATACTCTGTTTGAGCTGATGATATTCATGTTTTCCTCCTCCACTCGTTTTCTGAAAAAATGAGACAATTTCAATTGGATCATTCGTCTTTCATGAAATAGACAATCACGAGTATCTAATCCATTTTATGGCTTCCTTCAGATTTGCCCGTTTGCCGTACATCAATATACCGACGCGAAATATACGGCCGCCAATCCAGATCAATCCGATGATCATGACAACAGAAAGGACAATGCTGAGAATCACCTGATTTAATGGTGCCGAATTGACCGAGATGCGTGTAAACATCAAAATGGGTGAGAAAAAGGGAACCAGGGACAGAACCACCGAGAGCGTGCTTGTAGGATCTCGAACCACGACAAAAAGCATCAACATAAAACTGAGAATGATCATACTCACGGCCGGCCACTGCAGGTTCTGTGCATCGCTTTCCGAGCTGGCCATGCTGCCCATAGCGGCGTAGAGCGCGGCATACAAAAAATAACCGAGAAGAAAATAAAGGATAAAAGAGAGAAAAACCCATATACTCAATGAAGGGATGGTTATATTAAAACCGGTTCCCATCTGTCCCAACAGGACCGTACCGTAAGAGGATATGAAAAAGAGGCATCCGATCCAAATCAGAAACTGGGTCAATCCCACACTGCCGATGCCGATGATCTTCCCGGCCATCATCTGATAAGGTTTCACAGAAGAGAGTACCACCTCAATCACGCGGCTAACCTTGTCTTCGATTACACCCCGCATCACAAACTGTCCGTAAAAAATCAATACCATGTATAATAAAAAGACCATCACATAACTGATCCAGAATGACGCCATGCTGCTCTCTTCTTTTGCACCGGCTTCATCCACTTTGAATGTCTTTACCTGTACTCTCTGAATCAGTCTGTCGATCAATTCATGATCCAGTCCGCTTTCATTCAAACGCATCACCGAAACCACATTTGAAACCGCATTTTCCAGTGTCGCATTAAAATCAAAATTGCTCACATTTTTGGCATACAGTTCAAATTGATTGCTTGTAAATACATCTTCGGGGATGACGAGAAAAACGTCCCATTCTCCTTTCTCAACCTGCTCATTGAGAGACGATTTTTTTGCTTCCAGGGTACCCGGATCCGTTTCTATCCTTTCCAATTGATAAAGGGGCTGCCCCTCGTTATCTGTCTTTATCTCGTTGAGATATGTATCAAGGGGATTGAAAACACGTTGAGACAAATCGATCACGGCAATCTGTTTCTGACCTTCTCCAGCGAAACGACCGAGAAGAACGGGAATCAAGCCGATGAACAACACAAACAAAGGAAGAAAAAGAGTGCCGAAGATAAATCCTTTCGTCTTGACCCGAATCAGATATTCCCGTTTGATTAGGACAAATACTTTATTCAAGGGATCCTCCTTCGGCTTTGACAACCGTAATAAAAATCTCATTGAGTGAAGGCTCCGCCATTTCGAACTGGTGTAATGTCACTGTATCGATGGCTTTTTGGAGCAATTCTTTTGACGTCCGATTCTTGGCTAAACCGATCTCAACGTACTGTCCGTAATCATCATACTGATCCACAAGCGTTTTGTCTTTCAGGAAATCGGCTTTGCCTTCATAACTGAGCCGCACCCGGTTCTTTCCGAACTTGGATTTGACCTCACGTAAGGAACCGCTCAGTATGGCTTCGCCTTTGTTGATGAGACAGATCGATTCGCAGAGCTTTTCAACCTGTTCCATGAGATGTGTGGAAAAGATAATCGTGGTCCCTTCCCCCTTCAACTCTACCATGACATCTTTGAGAAGATTGGTATTCACCGGATCCAGACCCGTGAAAGGTTCATCCAAAATGAGAAGCTTGGGTTTGTGCAGAATGGTGCAGATAAACTGAAGCTTTTGCTGCATGCCGCGGGAAAGCTCCTCGACCTTTTTATCCCGCCATTCGTAGAGTTCGAGTCTCTTAAGCAGTGTATCCGCTCTGCGAACCGATTCGCTATGACCGATACCGTGAATCTCACCGAAAAAAGTCACCGTATCGATCACTTTCATTTTTGGAAAGAGCCCCCGTTCTTCGGGAAGATACCCGATTTCATCCAAAATGTCCGGTGAAAGCGGTTTTTCAAAAATATGGATTGATCCCCGATCGGGCAGAAGGATCTGCATGATCATCCGGATCATCGTGGTCTTGCCAGCTCCATTGGGTCCGAGCAGTCCGAAAACTTGCCTCTCCTTGACAAAAAAAGACAGATCCTTGACCGCATGCACGTCACCAAACGATTTACTGACCTGGTCCACTTTCAAAATGTCCAATCAATTACCTCCTTCATTTTGCATATTTTCACCCTATCATTTCGATCTTTTCGCTTGACAATCCACATTAAAACAGTCAACAAGTCTCTACAGCTATGATAAACATTTATATTAGAGAGAAATAGAATCAACATGAAAATATATAATTGATTACCCAAATCCGCAGATTCGATCCATTAAAATTGCAAATTGAACGGAAAAAGTCAAGTATTTTTTAATTTTTTAAGTTTAATACAATTTGATGACGACTGAACAACTTCGCAAATTAGATTCGCGCATAACATCCAATATCCCGCACAATATTTGCAACATCGACTAAACAGACAAAATCCGAAAATCAATCTCCTCTTGCTCTAAGTTTATTTTTGTTGGATTCCTCCATTCCCACATATTGGCCAGCGATACAGAAGCCACAGTCGAAATCGATTTGTCCATTTCCTCCGATCATGTCGTTCAACCAGAAATCTACGGTGGATTTATCGAATTTATTAGCAGTACGATCAACCGAAAAAACAGACTCTGGTCAAAGGAGATCGACTACCGGGGATTCGAAGCAGCGGATACTGTCGGTTATGGAGCGGCAGGTAGATGGTCGATCCTCAATCAGGGAAACAATGTCTGTACCTCGGCAGGGGAAACAGTTGGTTCAGACATCTATTTTATTCACATGCTTGCAGATTATCAACTCATTGAAACAAAAAAACCAATCCTTTTAAAATAATCAATCCGATTCAAAAGACAACACACCCTTTCATCATCCATAAAAAATAAAAAATCCAATTATTACTTGATTTTTGACAGATTTCTTATTACTATTTAAGTGAATCATATTCCCAATATAATTTATGATAAAAAACATCATTTATTGATTTCAAAGACACTTTGTCTTGCCACAAAAATATAATTCTAACATTCTTATCTGAAATCACGACGAAAGGGGGTGAAATGAATCAATTCTTTTTGTATCTATAAACAATAAAGAAAGGAGGGGAAAATGTGCATGAGTAAACTATTTTTGGGGGGGATATTGGGTATTTTATTCATCGGCCTGACAGCCGTAGTGGGTCAGGACATTCCCGTCAGTGAGCTGGTCACTTATGAGGTTCATTCTGCTTCCTGTTACAATTACGAACGGGATGAGTTCCTCATTGTCTGGGAGGATTACCAAAATGCAAATCCAGACATATACGGCCGGATCATGAAATCAGATGGATCTTTCCTGGGTCCCGCTTTCCCGATCTGCATCGACCAGGCCGATCAAATCTATCCGGCCACAGATTACAATCGGTACAATATGGAATATATCGTGGTCTGGCAGGACAATCGGTTAGGCGGTAATGATATTTACGGCATCCGACTCAATATGGATGGAGGAAAGATCAATTCAACACGGTCTCTGGCCGATACAAGTTTTATCATCAGTGACAATTCCTGGTGTCAATACCATCCCAGAGTTGCCCATAACTACATCAACAACACCTATCTCGTTGTGTGGTATGATACAAGAAATTATTTAACAACAGGGTATGACATCTATGGCCAGCGATTGGATTGGAACTCCAATCTTCTCGCTCCTTATTCTCCTCCAGCAACCGACGTAAATTATCCGCTTTCGAGAGGATTGGAAACACTATTCCAGGGCGAGTCATATGATGATGTTACTCCAGATGTGGCATTCCACGGAAGCGAAGGTACAGAACTCAATGAGTGGCTCGTTGTCTTTGCACGAGGGATTTCATATACTCTTACACGGATCTGGGGCGTTCGTGTGAACGGAACGAATGGTAAACTTCTGAATACATGGGGAGAAGAAGATGGCCCACCTCCTCTGACCAAATCGAATCTCGCTCTGGGGGGACCCCCCTGGTTTCCTGAATTTCCCATTGGCTTTGACAGCCTCAATATCTGGGGAGAAATAGACTTTATCCAGGGCAGCCCCCATACATTTAGCAATGCCAAATGGCTACCGGAAGGCATGATGAAGGAGGGATATGATTACTCCCTTCCCGAATTCCTCGTCGCCTGGACCGATTTTAGAAACAATCTGCCCGATATTTACGGCCAGAGAGTCGCTTACTATCCCGATTCGATTGCTGTGAAAATGGGTTGGAAAACAACACCGGGGGATGACAGTCTCTTCACAGCGGTTTTACTCGACACACTCGGGCACGTGGCCAGTCCGTTTTTCGGATGGATTGATTGGCCGAACTATCCAGTAACAAACAATCCCGAATATCAGAGCTGGAATGATTTGACCTACAACCAGAACAACGGTGAATATCTCGTTGTCTGGAATGACTGGCGCAAAGTGGCATGGGATGGCATGCAATCTCCCACTCCGGCAGCAGATGTTTATGGTCAACGCCTCTATCTCAATCCTGCTGATTCCTCACTGTTATGGCTGGACGATTCTGGAAACCCGACAAAAAACAGAGCCCTGAACATTCCCATTGCGGCAGTGCTAATTCCTGACGAAGGAAATAAATCCTATCCGGCACCGTCCCACGGCATCGTGAACAACGAATTCATGATCTCATACGACTATGACGCACCGGCGGACAATGTCAATATCGATATCTGGGGAACATTTTATGCGGGATCGCCACCGACGGGGGTCAAACCAATTGAAACCGATCAGAAACCTGACCGTTTTCTGGTATCCCACAACTATCCCAATCCATTCAATCCGGCAACAACCATCGCATTTGAACTCCCACTCACAACCAGAACCACCGTGAAAATTTATGATCTACTCGGCCATGAAGTGACAACATTGCTGGATCGGACTATTTCAGCTGGCAAATATCAGGTTTCATGGGACGGCAGAGATGCCGGTGGCAGACAGTCTAGTTCGGGCGTTTATTTCTACCGCATTGAAGCCGGTCCGTTTCAATCATCTTCCAAAATGATACTGATGCGGTAAGACCTGCCTCTGACAAAAAGGGGGGGGATCGAAAAGCCGCCCGCATGATCATGTGGGCGGCTTTTTATCTCGCCAACCCATCTTAAAAATACACTTGACAATGGTGAGACGAAAATGTATACTTTTCTGTATACAGACACGATTTGTTTCAGCGAGACTTGTTATGAAAACACCAAACAGAAAAATCCGATGGTCAATCCATGTTTCCTTTTTGACAGGCCTGATTCTTTTCTGTTTCACAAACTGCCGCATTGATCATGGACTGGAGCCTCTTTTCAGCAAAATTACTGGTCGGATTATCTATACAGGGGATGCTCCAAGACGCACGGACGAAATTCGGCTTGCGGCGGCACACGACTTCCCGCCAAAGGACATCAACGAACTCCTCTTCAGTGAACAGATTCCTTACGATCAGGATACGGTGGACTACGAACTCTATTTACCCCAGGGCGAATATGAAGTGATTGCCCTCATCTGGAAAGAAAAAAGCCGGTCATGGAACATCTCCGATCTGATCGGTGTTTACGGCGGAAGTTTTATCGGGGATCAGCTCATTCCAACCTATCAGCCGATTACCATTCCGGACAAACAAACTGTGCTCAAGGGAATTGACATTCAAGCAAATTTAAACCGCGTAAACCGCGACGCTACAATAGAGGGTGAAATTCTTTTTGAAGGAGCCTGGCCCGAAGACACGGGAGCCATCGGTGTTGGTGCATTCATAGAGATCCCCGAACAGGGAAATGTCATCGATTATTTCTTCAAGAGCATTGATATCAATTATTCGATTCCCACATGGGTGGCCAGAACCGCTTATCAATTGCGTGTGCATAAGACGGACACTCTGGAATATATCGCCGTTCTCTGGATTAACCAAGATTATGATTTGGGCGCACTGAAGGACATCGGCTTTTACAGAGACAGTCTGGATCCTTCTTCCCCGGGAGTTGTGATCATACCGGAAGGTCTCGATCGAATCGAGAATATCGATATCGTTGTCGATTTTTCAGAAACGGGAAAATAGACATGAAGGCCATTCTCTATACCCTGTCTTCTCTTCTATTCTTTCTCTCAACATTACATGCACAACAAACAGGCTCCATACAGGGTCGGATTGTTGATGAAAAAACGGAGAAGCCGCTCTCCAATGTAAATATTGTCCTGCAGAAAACAGTCCTGGGGACGAGTACCGATCGGGATGGATTTTACGTAATTGTATCTGTCCCTCCCGGCTCTTATTCCCTCCAGATCTCCATGCTGGGATATCAAACGAAAACGATCCCCAACATTGTGTTTCGATCGGGCGAAACGACCGATTTGAACATTTCCCTTACGGACACACCGATACCCATGGATCCGATAGTGGTCACAGCGGGAAAGCATCCGCAATCCCTAAGCGTATCGACACAGGCGATCGACATGGTCCCCTATACCGAAATCATCCATCGGCAAAGCCGTACCATCCCGGAAGCCCTGCAGAGGATCTCGGGTGTTCATTTCAATGAATCAAACATCAGTATTCGGGGATCCTCCGGGTACAATGTGATCAATGTCGGGAGCCGCGTCCTGTTGATGGTCGATGGCATCCCCGTTCTGACTTCGGACCTGGGTGCCATCAACTGGGATATGCTTCCATTGATCGAGATCGACCATATCGAAGTGGTCAAAGGCGCCGGATCGGCCCTCTATGGCTCTTCCGTCATCGGCGGTGTGATCAATATCATCACACGTACGCCTTCCCCGAACGGCCGATTTCAACTCATGGCCACAGCGGGCATTTACGATCAGCCCCACTATGAAGAATGGCACTGGACAAACCGAACACTCCATTACGAACGCATCGATGGGAGTTACAGCAGACAATTCGGCCCTTTGGGCATTGGAATCCATTTTTCCCGTTACAGAACAACGGGTTATATGGAGAACAATGAGATCGATCAGTGGAACGGTTCCGGAAAATGGGTCTGGAAAATTTCAAACAGCAGCCGGCTGGATCTCTATGTCGGATGGAACTCAACGAAAATGGGCTGGCTCATACAATGGCTGAGCCAAAACGATCCTTTCGAGATCGCTCCGTTCAATAAAAAGGATGAGGCCAAATTCAAAACATGGAATGTGTATGCGCAATACTACCTGGCGCTCTCTGATCGATTGGGTTTAAAGCTCAGAATATCCCACCTTGTTTCACAAATGGGAAGCCAGTTTACAACGGATGACCCGAATGCTTTTAAGCCGGGACAGGGAACCGGCTGGGAAATCCAGGCCGACTGGATTCCTGCCGGATTCCACCACTTGACGTTCGGCAATGAATTCCGCTGGGATATCTCAGGTTCAAAATATTTTGGAGACCACAAGGGGTACACGATTTCCCCTTATCTGCAGGACGAATGGGCGCTCCTTCCCCGGTTGACGCTGATTTGCGGGATGCGTCTGGACCGTCATGTCCTGATTGACGAAAAAACAGAAACAGAAATCAGTCCGAAGATCGGATTAAATATGCAACCTTTTGACCAGTCAATTCTGCGGATGAGCATCGGAAAAGGGTTTCGAGCAGCCACGGTTCTGGAAAGATACATGAAAGCGGACTACTCCGGCATTCACGTCATGCCGAATCCCGATTTAAAACCGGAAAAATCGTGGCTCTTCGATTTGGGATGGCGCCAATCGATCTCGAGCCGCGGATTGATTGAAGTTTCTCTTTTTCAGACCGAGTACTGGGACATGATCGAACCGGTAATCAATTTCCTCGGCACGATTCAATTTCAGAACTATGTTCGCGCACGAATTCGGGGAGTGGAAATTTCAACAGACATGGGATTCTGGCAAAACCACCTGGAGCTCGGCACACAGATTACCTATATGGATCCAAAAGACCTTGCCCGTTCTGAAACACTGCCCTATCGACCCAAATGGTCGGGAAACGTGACGGGTACATTGTCTCTTGGGCCTCTCTCTTTTCAAATCGAATATCGATATGCCAGCCGTGTTGAAAAAGTCGAGATCCATCCTCTCGACCCGCGTGTTCCATTGAAACTGCTCTATTTGAGGGGGGAATTCAAGTGGCGGAACTGGACGCTGCAATGCGCAGTTAACAATGCTCTCAATTATCATTATGCTCAGATTGAGCGCCGCATGGGTGAAATCCGGAATTTTTCTCTGGGAGTGCAGATGGAATTGGGTCATTAAACGTCAATTATTGATGGTAAATTGATATTACTCGGTCAACTGAAAAGAGGGTGTTCAAAAATCATTCATCATTTATCTTGTCATTGCGAGCATCAGCGAGGCAATCTCAACAAAATGAAGGAGATTGCATCTTAATAAACGGTTCCAAAAAAAAGGCGGGCATAAGCCCGCCTCATAACGAATTAACAATTTTTTAATCATAAATTGATTGTTGTTTCGAATGTAATCACATTGGCATTAAGTTCATAAATACCGGCCCAGTTTTCATTCGTTCCTAAACCGCCCGTATCAAATACGTAATCGGCTACCGTCGCTTTACCAAGCATCACCCGCTCAAAAGAAGCTGAAAAGGTTATTTGACCAAGAGTGAGACCCAAACCGGCTGATAATACTGTTCTCTTTTTGGGATCGAGTATCGTCGGAGAAATAGTCTCTTGTGGTGAGGGTGTATCGACCATATAGACACCGCCTCTGAGATCAAGCTTCATCCCTTCCTGTTCCAATACACAATACTGGAGACCTCCCCCATACTCATACGTATTTTTCCAGTTTTCTTTCATGGATACAGTTTCCTGTGCACCCGTCGCATCCGTAAGGCTGATATCGATGACGTCCCACGTTGACCAGCGGGTTAAGGAAACATCGACAACAAATGTCAGTTTGGGTATGGGTTTATAAGCAATACCAGCACCGATTGTCATAGGCAACGGTAAATCGGCTTCGGCATCATATGTGATGGTACTTGTCGCGCCAGGAAAAATCTGCTGGATACCGCCCAAAGCCGTTAAACTATCAAGCGTTTGAGCGCCCGGCAGCTGAGCAAAATATCCCGTAACAGTACCTGCATAAATACCGGTATCGCCCGGGAAATGGATCTTTCTGATCATCGTCCCTTTGAGCTTCAGATCGGTATAATACCTTCCCGCTACACCAAAACTAAAAGATTCGCTTACTTTCATGTGAAGACCAAAACCAATATTCCAGGCTTTCCCCTCTTTTCCATCCATAATGTTTTCAAGAACAAGTCTTGAGTGGTTGGTATCATATACACCGAACAATTGAAGCAATCCAACCAGTTGCAGGTAACTTGGATAAACCGCGGGATTCTGTTCTTGAATCACAGCTCCATATTCAGGAACGGCTATCTGGTTCAGTTTCATATAGCTGGATACAAGCTTGGGACTTTTAAGCAAACCGATATAACCGATATTGATACCAACAGAAACCTTATCCGATAATTTGAGCGCGAGTGTCGGCTGAATATCCACAACTTGATGATCGCTTGTTGTCTCATCTGCATCTTCAAGTGGCGTATTGTTACCGTATGTGGCGGGTATATCGATAATATCGAATTTTGCGCCAAGACCGAAAGGGCCGGCCACACCAAGACCGACTGTTAATTTCTCGGAAACCTTGTAAAAAATTGCCAATGACGGAACAGCAAAGTTTTGCTCGACCAGAGTAGCCTTATCGGTTGACAAACCAGGAAAAGGAGCTACGGTCGCAGGAAATGCGGAAGGCGTATAGCTCCCTCTCGGCATAATCATCCCCAGTGAAAAACCGATAGTCCATTTGTTTTTGAGCTGGGTCAAACCTGCAGGATTGTAATGGAAGGCACTCCAGTCGTCGGCAAGCCCGCGGAAACTGCTTCCCATGCCCGTAGCTTTGGTTCCCACTGTTCCTATCTGTGTTCCATTGCTTGCAAATAGATTGCCGACAAAAACAGCAATAAGGATTATCAAAAAAGACGAAAATATAGGTTTATGGATCATTTTATCATCTCCTATTTTAGTTCATAAACATGATCAAGCCTTCTGGTCCAATAACAATAAGGATAGACTGTTATCCTTCACCTCCTTCCTCTCCAAACAATGATGTTTTATTATGCTATAATGTAAATGGTATAATACTTCACAATATAATAGAAAAAATGATATTGTCAACTTTTTTATTTCGTAAACAAAATTTCAAATTTTTAATCCATAGAAACACCTTGAACTTGAAGCCTTGATTTTGTATATTAATCTGTTGTTTCAATCATCAATTCATGGGGATTAAAAAATGAAATACAATTCTATCTGTGAATATTTGATCATTGTTTTGCTATTGCTCTCCTGTTCTGCTTCTCAATTCGGATGGCAGGAAGGACCGGTAACAGGTGAAAACGAAAGCAGCGGTTATATTGAAGATTTCGATCCGCTTACCCTGAATGATGATGACATCGTCATTGAACCGGTGGATCGCACAGAACCATCTCAAAATCCCTCCAGATCCGAACTGGAAACACCTTCATCTCCATTGCCGGGAAACGAAGAAGAAATGATTCAGGGATATCGCGTCCAGTTGTTGATATCCAGAGATGAAGAACTGGCTACCGAAGCCAAGAAGCGGGCGATCTTTCAATTCCCTGAAGTGGATGTTTATATGGTTTTTGAAACACCCTATTACAAAATTCGTATAGGCGATTGTCTCACCGAAAAAGAGGCGGAACAGCTGATGAACGAAGCGATAAGAAAAGGGTATGATGACGCTTGGCGCGTGCAATCAAAGATATATCGAAAAAGTGGTAGCAGTTCCGATTTCTGATTCTTTATACATAAGATTGAGATAAAGCGGTATTTCCTTCTCAAAGGTGTACCGCTTTTAACTTTAGCATACTTGCCATTTTAATCTTGGAAAAAACAAAAAAAATTGTTAAATTTACAAACGGTTAAGAATTAAGGATAAGGGTATGTCCGGTCACTCGAAATGGAGTACAATTAAAAGAAAAAAAGAAAAGGCAGATGCTGAACGGGGAAAAATATTCACAAAGCTGATTCGTGAAATCATCACGGCCGCAAGACAGGGCGGGGGAGATGAAAACATGAATCCGCGTCTGAGAACAGCCGTCATGACAGCCAAGGCCGCCAATATGCCCCAGGCCAATATCGAGCGGGCAATCAAGAAAGGAACCGGAGAACTCCCTGGAGTGGTCTATGAAGAAAAGATCTATGAAGGTTACGGACCCGGAGGGGTGGCCATACTCATCGAGACCTTAACCGATAATACCAACAGAACCACTTCGGAAATAAGGCATATACTGACCAAATATCAAGGTAATCTTGGCGAATCCGGTTGTGTGGCATGGATGTTCGAGAAAAAGGGGTCGATTTCTGTGGATCGAAAGGTGTGTTCTGAAGATCGATTGATGGAGATTGTATTGGAAGCAGACGCCGAAGACATGGCTGCAGTGGATGATGGTTATGACATCGTATGTGCACCTGAGAATTTGAACCAGGTCAAAGAGGCTCTGGATCTAAATCAGATACCCGCCATTTCCGCAGAAATCACCATGATACCGAAAACGAGTGTCAAAGTGGAAGGAAAAGAGGCTGAACAAATTTTGAAACTCATGGAAGCGCTGGAAGATTCCGACGATGTTCAACGGGTTCATGCCAACTTTGACATTGAAGATTCAGAGGTGGATGAATAAAGTGGGATTACGGGTATTGGGAATCGATCCCGGGACACGATACATTGGATACGGACTCATTCAAATCGATAATCAGCAATACAGAGCAGTTGATTATGGTTTTTTGCGTACAAACACAAACCTTTCATTTCCAATGAAATTAAAAGATATTTATGAACGCGTTTCTCACTTAATGGACGATTTACAACCTGAGGCTGTGGCCATTGAAGAAGTCTATGTCAGTCAAAATGCAAAAACAACCCTTCGATTGGGGCACGCCAGGGGAGTCATCATGCTGGCGGCAACAGAAAAAAATATCCCTGTAACAGAGTATGCTCCACGTGAGATCAAACAGGCGGTTATCGGCAGGGGTGGCGCTTCAAAGGATCAAGTCAAATGGATGATGACACAGATGCTTTGTCTGCCTTGCGATGAATTGCAGGAAGATGCAGCAGATGGATTGGCTGTGGCGCTTTGTCATGCCTTACGAACCAGTGGTATTGGATCGAAGATGACTGTATGATCGACTCGATTCGAGGAAGGTTAATCCAAAAAACACCGACATATATCGTCGTCGAAACGCACGGCGTTGGATTCAGATTGTTGATTTCCCTTGCCAGTTTCGAAGCGTTTGGTGATGTGGGGAATGAAATCTCCATACTCACCTATCTCCACGTCAGAGAAGATACCCTTCAACTTTTCGGTTTTGCCAGGGAAGAAGAAAGAGAACTGTTTTTACACTTAATTTCGGTAACGGGTGTAGGGCCGCGATCCGCTCAGAGCATCCTTTCAGGGATAACAGTTGAAGAATTTAAACGGGCTGTTCTGAACCAGGATCTCGATGTCCTGACTTCTGCCCCCGGAGTGGGTAAAAAAACAGCAGAGCGACTCATTCTTGAGCTTCGAGAAAAAATAGGTGACGCCAAATCGGCTTGGAAGACAATGCCTCAAATCATACCCAATTCGGTTGGAGAAGAAGCCGTACTCGCCTTGATGTCTCTGGGATACAAACGCGCGCGTGCACAGGAAAAAGTACAACGCACTCTACAAAAAACACCATCACTGACTTTGGAAGAACTCATCAGGCGGGTATTGCGCGAGTTGTAAACAAGCACATGAAATGGCATTATTCAAAACGTAAGGCATCCATTTGTGATGATAATGGATTCCATTTTCTGAATTGAAACATGAACTATTCTTTTTGTTTTTGATATGAATAAAGAGCGTATCACAAATCCTGCACCTCTTGACGACGAAAAAGCATGGGATCAATCATTACGGCCCCGTTTTTTTGAGGAATTTGTGGGACAGGAAAAGATTGTTTCCAATCTGCGCATTTTCATTCAGGCGGCCAAAGAGCGGGGAGAAGCATTGGATCACGTCCTCTTTTACGGACCTCCGGGTTTGGGAAAAACCACACTGGCCCACATCATATCCAATGCGCTGGATGTCGAAATTAAATCGACCACAGGGCCTGCCTTGGAAAGACCGGGTGATCTGGCGGGGATTCTGACAAACCTTCAAGCGCACGACGTTTTGTTTATTGATGAAATCCATCGACTGAATGCCGTTGTGGAAGAGTATCTCTATCCAGCCATGGAGGATTATCGACTGGATATCGTCATTGACAAAGGACCCCATGCCCGAAGCATTGGTCTCAACCTGCCCAATTTCACCCTGGTGGGTGCAACCACACGCGCGGGTCTTCTGACGGCCCCCATGCGGAGCCGTTTTGGCGTCGTCAATCGGCTCGATTATTATCTGCCAGGTGAATTGGCACAAATCCTTGTGCGATCGGCCCGATTGCTTAAAATAGAGGTCGAGGAAGAGGGTATTCAAGAAATCGCAAAACGTTCAAGAGGCACACCCAGGGTGGCCAATCGGCTTCTCAGAAGAGTCCGGGACTTCGCGCAGGTTGAAGGAGAAGGACGTATCACCCAGGAAATTGCCCTCACTTCCTTGGAACGGTTGGATGTGGATGGTTTCGGTTTGGATGAAATGGACAAACGCATTCTAACAGTGATCATCGAAAAATTTAGTGGGGGTCCGGTGGGGATCAATACCCTGGCCATTGCCGTGGGAGAAGAGAGCGATACGATTGAGGAGATATACGAACCTTTTCTCATTAAAGAAGGCTTTTTGAAAAGGACGCCGAGAGGTCGAGAAGCTGCGGAACTGGCTTATCGCACATTGGACATACCTCCGAAGAACGATTTTCAAAGCAATTTGTTTTAATTAGAAGGGGAACGAAAATCAATCAGAACAATTCGATTTAACAATAAAGGGAGAGTGAAATGAAACTTTCCGATTTCAAGTACAGGGTTCCAGAGAAATATATCGCACAGTATCCGAGTAAAAAACGGGGTGACTCGCGAATGATGGTTCTTCATCGGGACAGTCAGAAAATTGAAGAAAGACATTTCAAACACATCCTATCCTACCTTCGGGAAGGGGATTGCCTGGTCGTCAATGAAACCAAGGTTTTCCCGGCAAGACTAAAGGGAATCAAAGACAAAACCCAGGCTGTGGTTGAAATCTTTTTACTTCGTGAGTTGGAAAAAGATCTCTGGGAAGTGCTTGTACGACCGGCAAGAAAAGTCAGGGTGGGGAATAAACTCAATGTCGGAGGGCATCTCAATTGTGAAGTGGTTGATAACACAATTTCAGGTGGTCGTGTGGTTCGTTTTTCATACGAGGGGGATTTCAATGAAATCATCGATAAAATCGGTAAGGTGCCGCTACCACCCTATATTAAAAGGGAATCGAAGAACATCGATAAACAGCGTTACCAATCCATTTTTGCCAATAAGAGGGGCGCCGTGGCTGCTCCCACAGCCGCTCTGCATTTCGATAAAAAAATCGTTAAAAAAATCGAACATATGGATGTCAAAATTGCCCCCGTTGTTTTGCATGTGGGATTGGGTACATTTCGTCCCATTGTGGTGGAGGATCTGACGCGTCACAAAATGGATTCGGAATACTATGAAGTCTCTCCTGAATCGGCAGATATCATCAACAAATCGATCGATAAAGGGGGCAGAATTGTGGCTATCGGAACAACGGTGGTCCGTGTTCTGGAATCGGTTGTCATTACCAACGGACATGTCAAACCCAACAGCGGTTGGACGGACAAATTTATTTATCCTCCCTACGACTTTCGTATTGTTGATATTCTTCTCACCAATTTTCATATGCCGGCGTCAACTCTGCTCATGCTGGTATGTGCTTTTGGCGGACGAGACCTCGTATTTAAGGCTTACCGAAAAGCAATCCGTGAGAAGTATCGCTTTTTTTCTTACGGAGATGCCATGCTCATCCTGTGATTCAGGAGATCCTTTGCAAGCTCAATATTCAAAAGTGGTTGCCATTGTGGCTGCGGCCGGATCGGGAAAGAGAGCGGGAAAGACCACACCCAAACAGTTTCTTGAAATTTCTGGGAAACCGATTTTTATCCACACATTGGGAAAATTTGACCTTTGCAGAGAAGTGGATGAGGTACTCCTCGTTGTGCAGCCTGATCAAATGAAAAACGCAGAAAAGAGCATCGACAAATACCATATTCAGAAAGTGAAAAAAATGGTTGAGGGCGGACCTGAACGGCAGCACTCCGTAAGAAACGGAATCGACAAGATAACCGAGGGAACCACCATTGTGGTCATACACGATGCGGTAAGGCCTTTCGTTTCGGTCGAGAAAATCACGGAAGTCATACAAATGGCCAAAAAAGAAGGGGCCGCCATACTGGCCATTCCGGTAAAAAATACGATCAAATCTGGAGCAGACGGCTGGGTCAAAGAGACCTTGAAACGGGAGTCTCTGTGGAGCGTTCAAACCCCCCAGGCTTTTCAGATCGATTGGATCAAAAAAGCATACAAAAAAGCCGACGAGGACAATATCTTTGCTACTGATGATGCATTGTTGATCGAGCGGTTGGGATATCCAATTAAAATCGTGCAGGGAGAAGAACAAAATCTCAAAATCACTTCTGCTATGGATCTGTTTATGGCAGAAAAATGGATGAATGAGGCATCGCGATGAGGGTGGGCTTTGGATATGACCTTCATCCTCTGGTTGAGGGCAGACCATTGGTTTTGGGGGGCATCTCCATTCCTTCAGACAAGGGACTGATGGGCCATTCGGATGCAGATGTTCTCTGTCACGCCATTGCCGATGGTCTTTTGGGTGCGGCAGCACTGGGAGATATCGGCGAACATTTTCCCGATACAGATCCAATTTATAAAAATGCATCCAGTGTCGACCTGCTCAATCGGGTGGGCCAAAAAGTAAACCAGGCGGGATACTGGATTCAAAATATCGATTCTACGATCGTAGCCGAAGCCCCTAAACTTCAATCCCACAAATCAGCGATGATTAAAAAAATAGCCGCAGCCTTGGATATCGATCCCGGAATCGTATCGGTGAAAGCCACAACCCATGAAGGACTCGGTCCAGTGGGCCAGGGTGAAGCCATCGTTGCTTATGCACTTGTTTCAATAGAAGAAAAAACAAAATAGTGGAAGGATTGCAGGATTTTTTTCGTTCTCTGGAAGGCTGGGGAGCTTACCTGTTCCTTTTTTTAAGCTCAATGGTCGAAAACCTCTTTCCTCCATTTCCGGGTGATACATTCGTCATATTGGGTGCATTCCTGGTCGGCAGAGGACAACTGGGATTCTTCCCGGCCTATGTCTCGACGACGTTGGGCAGTTTGGCCGGATTTATGACACTCTACCTTGTGGGAAGAAAACTGGGCAAAAGATTTCTCGAAGGAAGGGCATGGCGTTTCTTTTCTCAGGAACATTTTAACCGCGTATTGCGGTGGTTTGACCGGTATGGAAACACCGTAATTGCCCTAAACCGATTCTTCTCCGGATTCCGGGGAGTGGTTTCATTGGGAGCCGGCATCGTTCGGATGGATATGAAAATTGTACTCTCTCTGGGATTCCTGAGTTGTCTGATCTGGAACTCCATTCTGATGGGAGTGGGCATCTGGATCGGCGAAAATTGGATCATGATCGTTCGAAACTATCAATTAGGGGTTTTGTGTCTCCTGTTCTTGCTTTTGATTTTTCTGTGGATCAAAACAGCAATCAAAAAGAAGATCGAAAAATAAGTTTATGGTTCGATGAAAAAAGAGATACGTACACGTTTTGCGCCAAGTCCGACAGGACATTTGCATATAGGAAACGGCCGAACCGCATTGATGAATTGGCTCTTTGCTCGGCACAGCGGCGGAAAGTTTATCCTTCGGATTGAAGACACGGACAGGGAAAGATCGACCGAAACGTCAGAAATATCCATTCTGGAAGACCTGAAGTGGTTGGGTCTCGACTGGGACGAAGGGCCTGACCGGCAGGGACAATACGGTCCGTACAGACAATCCGAAAGAATGGGGATCTATCGTGAATATATTGAAAAGTTGAATGACGCCGGAAAAGCATACCCCTGCTTTTGTACACCTGAAGAATTGGAAAACCGGCGCCTGCAGATGCTGGCAAAAGGACAATCCCCAAAGTACGACGGACGCTGTCGGGAACTGGACAAAACAGAAAGAGAACGGTTGATGCAAGCCGGTATTAAATCCTCAATTCGCTTCCGTGTGGACCAGGATGAAGCGGATTTTAAGGATTTAATCCGGGGGCATCTTTCCTTTTCCAAAGAAACCCTAGGAGACTTCGTCCTGTTGCGTCCTGACAATACACCGGTCTACAATTTCGCCTGTGTTGTAGATGACCACACCATGGATATAACCCACATCATTCGGGGAGACGACCATATTTCCAATACCCCCCGGCAGTTTCTCCTCTATCAGGCTTTTGGATGGACGACCCCTTTGTTTGCGCATATTCCCATGATTCTTGGCAAGGATCGTGAGCGCCTCTCCAAAAGACACGGTGCCACGTCGGTTTCACAATACAGAGAACTCGGTTATCTCCCTGAAGCATTGGTCAACTTTCTTTCCCTGCTTGGGTGGTCATCTGAAAGTGGAGAGGAAATCCTTTCCCGCAAAAGATTGATCGATGAGTTTGATTTCAACCGCGTTTCCAAAGCCCCATCTGTCTTCGATGTGGAAAAATTGAAATGGATGAACGGTGTCTACATTCGAAACTTGGATGTTGACACGTTGACAGACTTGCTTGACCCTTTTCTAAAAAGGGAAGATTTTTCATCGAAAGCGATCGATAAAATCAAACCCATCGTCGCTCTGCTTCAGGACAAATTGGAAAATCTATCGGCTATTCAGGAAAAAATTAAAATTTTCACCCGGGATCAGGTGATTTTCGAAAGCGTGGAAGCGAAAACCATGGTGCGGAGCAGCGGAACCAGACCCATAATGAAGGCTTTTCTGCATGAGATGTCGCCGAATCAAAAATGGGACACCGAAACCTTTGCCAGGATCATGAAAAGGGTACAGGACCAGACCGGTGTGAAAGGGAAACAGGTATGGATGCCCGTTCGAATCGCATTGACCGGACAGATGCACGGACCGGATCTTTCAAAAGTGGCTGAAATCCTGGGTTACGAAAAGTGCCAACGTTTCATCCGGAACATTCTCAATGGATAGGAACACGTAAGTGGCTTCCTATTGTTCAACATCACGCTAGCTGAAAACAAAACATAAAAAGGAACATGCCGATCGATTGCACTGATTACCCTTTAATTATTCTATAATTAACTTTGTATCTTTTTGGTTGATTTGGATGAACTCAACATACTTTTACTCAAGGAATGTATTTTGCTACAAAAGCTTTCTACCGAAAGGAGATAGGTAATATTTGGAATAGCCTTATTGTCCATATGATGAAAAAAATGAAAATAGGTCTTCTCATAATCGCTCTTTTGAGTTTGATACCTCGTCCGATAGGTTCGGAGGAACTGCCTCTCTTCCCTGTCCCCGATGGCATGGCATTGCAAATTCAATTCTGGATCAATGTATTCACACTCTACTCTGATCATCAAATGATCATCCACGATGCAGACAAGCCGGAAAGGATATATAAGATTGTCGATTTCAGAGCCTATTTCCCCGATGGAGGCGGCGATAGAATTCAGGAAAGAGAAATCCTGGAGAGAGAGAAGGACAAAGTCATTTCAATCCTGAAAAAACTGAGCACGACTGGTATAACGGACTCGCTTTCCAGAGAGGAATTGAGAATATACCGTCTGTTTGGCACCAAACCGACAAAGAATACATTCGTACGGGCCGCCCAGTCAGTGCGGATTCAAGATGGCATGAGAGAGACTTTTCTTGACGGTCTGGTTCGCTCGGGTAGATATCTAACCGAAGTAAAAGTCATTTGCGAACATTATGATTTGCCGGAAGAGCTGGCCTATCTTCCCCACATCGAATCGTCCTTCAATCCGCATGCACAATCAAAATACGGTGCAGTGGGCATGTGGCAGTTCACACGAACCACCGGCAGAGAATATCTGACCATACGAACTGAAATTGATGAAAGAAGGGATCCCTATCTTTCAACGGAGGCCGCGGCCAGACATTTAAAAATGCTATACCGCAATTTGGGAAGCTGGCCTCTGGCCATTACAGCATACAATCACGGCCTGTCGGGTATCAGGCAGGCAGTTCGCAGAGTGGGTTCGACCGATCTGAGCGAAATCATTCGAGAATACCAAAATAAAAATTTCGGATTCGCCTCGAAAAATTTTTATGCCGAGTTTATGGCAGCCGTTTGGGTATCCGAAAATGTATCCCAGTATTTCGGACAAGTCCACTACGCATCGCCACTACGGATGACAAACCACGAGCTTCAGGAAAATCTGCCTTTAAGTAAAGTGATCGAAATGTTTGATACGTCAATCGATGAATTAAAAGATCTCAATCCAGCTCTACGTACACCCATATTCCGAGAAGAGAAAGATATCCCCGAGGGATATCGGTTGAAACTTCCCATTCGCGGTGATGAATACGTATTTGACAATTCAACAATATTGGAAAACCAACCATCACCGCAGAATATTGATGAACAAAATAACAATCCAGAAACCGGAAAATGGACAATGCTTTTAAAAAATGTCGAGACTTGGATGAAAACAGTATTCTCTCTCAACCGTACACAGACCCAACAATCCGGAGATGAAAATCCTCTTTTCTGGTCGGTTGAAGAAAGTGAAATGGCGAATAAGCCGGAAATGGATTTATCGAGTTCAATTATTCCAGAGAATGCAGTGAGCATCTATTCTGATTTACAACTGACAGAATTCGAAATAACAGCTTCCCTGCATGTAGACGGTGAATCGGTTGTCGTACAGCCCGACGAAACGCTGGGTCATTATGCGGACTGGCTGGAAATTCCCACATGGACACTTCGAAGACTGAATAACTTGAATTTCTATCAACAAATTAGAATCGGACAAAAAATAATCCTCAGCTTCGATCGTGTCTCAAAAACGCAGTTTGAAGAGAGAAGATTGTCCTACCATCAGGAAATCCGAAAACAATTTTTCGAACAATACAGAATCGAAAAATCCATTACCCATACAGTGGGAAGGGGAGAAACCCTATGGACCTTGGCCGTATATCGATATGATGTGCCCCTCTGGCTTCTCATGGCTTACAATCAGGACAAAGATCCGAATCGTGTGAAACCCGGAGAAATCATGACGATTCCCATCATCGAAAAAGTGACTCCGCCTTCAAACGGGACAACATAGAAAACGATTCGCTTTCTGTCATATGAAACAGACAAAGAAACGAAGAACAGTTATGTCAGAACAAAACCAATTATTTTTATTAGATGGAACCGCACTGGCCTACAGATCCTATTTCGCTTTCATCCGTTCCCCTTTGATCAATTCCAAGGGAGTCAATACGAGCGGTGTTTTTGGATTTACCAATACCTTAATAAAAATAATAAAAGAGAACAATCCCGATTTGATTGCCTGTGCATTCGATACCTCAGCACCTACTTTCAGACATAAGACATTTCTCGAATACAAAGCCACACGCCAAAAAATGCCGGACGAGTTGGCCGAACAGCTTCCCATGATTCGTCAGATCGTTGAAGCCTTCAATATCCCGCTCATCGAAGTAGAGGGATTTGAAGCAGATGACGTGATGGGTACGTTGGCCAAGCAGGCTGAAGCGAAAGGCATCATCACTTTTTTGGTCACGGGCGATAAAGATTTTATGCAGCTGGTTTCCGATCGTGTGAAGATGTACAGTCTGAGCAAAGGAGGAAGGGGAAACGAATCACTTATCGTTGGACCGGAGGGTGTGGTTGAAAAAATGGGAGTTAAACCGGAACAGGTGATCGATCTGCTGGGACTGACAGGCGACAGCTCGGACAATGTCCCCGGCGTTCCCGGCATCGGCCCAAAAACAGCGAAGGAGCTGATAGAGATATTCGGCTCCTTAGAGGCTCTGTTGAACAAGGCCGATAAAATCCCGCGCCAGCGGATTCGTGAAATGGTCCTGTCCCACAAAGATCAGGCTTTGCTCTCAAAAAAACTGGTGACGATCTGCACGGATGTTCCTTTAAATCTTAAAATCTCTGATCTTAAAATATCCCCGTTTAATCGAGAAAAGGTGGTGTCTCTTTTTCAGGAGCTTGAATTTGCCTCACTGCTCACTGAGCTGCCTGAGCATGGAGAAAAAGCGGATTCCGTCCGGGAATATCGGACAATGACCGAACTGAAAGCATTGGATCATCTGATTGCGGAATTGACAAGTGCTTCTCTGTTTTCTCTGGATCTGGAGACAACGGCGCTCGATCCGATATCCGCAGAGATTATCGGATTCTCTTTCTCCTGGAAAGAGAGAGAAGCCGTCTATCTTCCTGTGACTTTTCCCGGAGCGGATGATTCGGGAGACCTGTTTGGATCTCAGGGAAAAGAGAGACTGGCTACGATTTTGGAGAAAATGAAACCCCTTCTCGAAAATCCCAGCATTCGGAAGTGTGGTCAAAACATCAAATATGACATGCTGGTTCTTCGCCGTCACGGCATCGATCTCCAGGGTATCGAATTTGATACGATGGTGGCCGCCTATTTGATCAATCCCTCGGCCAGGCAGTTCGGCATCGATGCGCTGGCATTAGAATATCTCCACATGAGAAAGATACCCACCCAGTCTCTCATCGGAACGGGGAAAAACCAGATCAGCATGGCCGAGGTGGAATTGGAGAAAGTCGCTGAATATGCCTGTGAAGACGCCGATGTGGCTTTTCGCCTGAGATCCATATTATCCCCACAGCTCATTGAAAATCAATTGGATCACCTTTTCCGCGAAGTGGAAATGCCCCTCGTCCGAGTCCTGACGGAAATGGAAGACAACGGTGTGGCCATCGACAGAGCACTGCTTGAAAAAATGTCAACACAAATGGAAAAGGAAATTGATCGGATCAAGGAAGAGATTTATGAAATCGCGGGAGAACAGTTCAATGTCAACTCGACCCAGCAGTTGGGCACAATCCTTTTCGAAAGACTGAAAGTGCACGAACTGTTAGGGAAACGCCGTCCCAGAAGAACGAAAACGGGATACGCCACGGATATTAGAACACTGGAATTTTTCTCCATTCATCCCCTGCCGAGGAAAATGCTCGATTACCGTCAGCTGATGAAACTGCACTCGACCTACGTGATTGCGCTGCCCAAGCTGATCAATCCGGTCACCAACCGGATACACACCTCTTTTAATCAGACCGTGACCGCAACAGGACGATTATCCACAAGTGATCCAAACCTTCAGAACATTCCCATCCGGACGGAATTAGGCAAAGAGATCCGCCGCGCATTTATTGCGGAACAGAAAGACGGTGTGATTCTCTCCGCAGATTACAGCCAAATTGAGCTGAGAATCATGGCCCACCTTTCCGGAGATGAAACCCTGCTGGAAGCTTTCAAAAAAGGAGAGGATGTGCACAAAAGGACCGCTGTGGAGATTTTCAATATTCCCGAAAGTGAAATCACAGAGGAACACCGGCGGCAGGCCAAAACAATCAATTTCGGTATCATGTATGGAATGGGCATCTACGGCCTCGCACAGAGACTGGCCATTTCACAGGAGGAGGCGCAGCAATTCATCACTGCTTATTTCGCCCGTTATCCAAAGGTGAACGCATACATCGCACAGATGATTGGAGATGCCCATCAAAACGGATTTGTCACCACATTGCTGAACCGGAGACGATACCTGCCGGAGTTGAAAAGCGAGAACCGGAATGTCCGGGAATTCGGCGAACGCACAGCCATCAACACGCCCATTCAGGGAACAGCCGCAGACCTGATCAAGGTGGCGATGATCCGGATTGCCGAGCATCTCAGAAAAGAGAAATGGAAATCAAAAATGATTCTCCAAATTCACGATGAACTAATTTTTGAAGTGCCAAAGGGTGAACTTGAAGCGCTTTCTGACATGGTCAAACGGGAGATGGAAGGGGCCATCAAGCTCTCTGTACCGATCAAAGTTGATATCGGCTGGGGTAAGAATTGGTATGAAGCGCATTGAGAATAATGAATCTTTTTTATATGAAACCTTTGAAAGAATCTTTCACACTTCTTGTCATCCCGAACTTGTTTCGGGATCTCGTTTTAAGAAATCCCGAAATCATACTGAAATATATTTAACACAAGGTTCACAACAAGATCAATTAGAATACCATATTGAATCTTTCTGAAGTTTTAATATATTATGTGGGTAAACGATTTTAAAAATGAAAAAAGAAGTGCCGAAGGGGGGAGTCGAACCCCCACGTCCATGCGGACACTGCGCCCTGAACGCAGCGCGTCTACCAGTTCCACCACTTCGGCAAGTGAAAAAATGTAAAGAATTTCAAGTTAAATGTCAAGGTGTTTGATCGGTGCACAAACGATTGAATGACACAAATACTTCTGAGTTCCATTGAACATACAAGGAAGGGAGGTTCAAGATGGATAAACAAAATTTGAAAAACGACACCCATTTGGTCGATGGATTTTCTCTTATTGAAAAAATCCTTATGCGAATGGGATTTTATGGGTTTATTTTTATCGGTGCCTACGGTATTTACTCAGCGACTCTTCTTTGGGGACTTTTATATACCGGCTTTGTTCTTTTTGGACTCGGTTTTGTTTTTCTTTATTGTCTATGTGCTCACTGTCCATATCCCTATGAATATTCAGACTGCCTTTTCCTTCCCGCTGGACTGATCAAGAAACTCTACAAATCGCGTTCGGAGCAGATGCATATTCTCGATAAGGTTGGTTTTCTCATGGTCATGGGAGGATTGGTTATCATCCCTCAATACTGGTTACTGAAAAGGGACATGCTTTTGATTCTATTCTGGATATTTTGTTTGCCAACCCTCGCAAGACTGCTTTTCTATTTGTGTAAACGATGCCGACATTTCAATTGTCCTCTTAATCGTGTGGTCCAAGAAAATCCGAAATGAGGGGATATTTGATTGTCTGTCAAAATGGTGACACAGAACCGGAAAGCAAGACACGAATACCACATATTGGATACGTGGGAAGCCGGCATTATCTTGCAGGGAACAGAGGTTAAATCCCTGCGCACCGGAAAGGCCAATCTCAAAGACAGTTATGCCCGAATTCAAGATGCTGAGGTTATTCTGTATCATTTCCACATCAGTCCCTATGAAAAGGGGAACATTTACAACCACGACCCTGTGAGACCGAGAAAGTTGTTGCTTCACAAAAGAGAAATTCGTAAACTTCGGGGAAGCGTCGAAGAAAAAGGATTGACACTGATTCCCCTGAAGGTTTATTTTAAAGGAGGAAGGGCAAAGGTGGAACTGGCTCTGGCCAGAGGGAAAAAGTTCTACGACAAACGGGCCGACATTGCCAAAAGAGACGCAGACAGGGACCTCGAACGCACATTCAAGAATAAATCATTTTCGGAGAATGGATGAAGGAAAATGTATTTCACACACTGAAGGAAAGAGGATTTGTTTACCAGACGACAGACGATCAAGCGCTGGAAAAATTGCTGGGCAGACAAAAAGTGACCTGTTATATCGGATTTGATGCGACCGCCGATTCACTTCACGTGGGCAGCCTCGTGCCGATCATGGGGCTTGTGCATATGCAGCGCTGTGGACACCGCTCTATTGCCCTTTTAGGCGGCGGCACGACCCTGGTTGGTGATCCCAGCGGAAAGACCGAAATGCGCCAGATGCTCAGCCTCGAACAGATCAAGGCTTCCGGTGAGAAAATCAAGAAACAATTCTCCCAATACCTTTCATTTGAAAAAGGCCAAGCCCTTCTTCTGAACAATGCCGATTGGTTGGTCCCTTTGAATTATATTGAATTTCTTCGGGATATCGGCCGCCATTTCAGTGTCAACCGGATGCTGACTGTAGAAAGCGTGAAGCAGAGATTGTTGACAGGATTGTCCTTTCTGGAGTTCAACTACATGCTTCTCCAGGCATACGATTTCTATATTCTCGCCCGTGATTATAACTGTGTGCTCCAAATGGGTGGCCAAGACCAGTGGGGAAACATCGTGGCTGGATCGGATCTCACGCGGCGGATGATAAATAAGCAGATTTACGGAATGACCTTTCCTCTCATTACGACTTCGAGTGGTGAGAAATTCGGAAAATCGGCCGGGAATGCCGTCTGGCTGGACAAGAAAATGACATCTCCTTACGACTTTTACCAATACTGGCGGAATGTGGATGATCGTGATGTGGAGAAATATCTGGGTCTTTTTACACTGCTGCCGATGGAAGAGGTTAAAAGACTCCCCAAACAGAATGTCAATCGCGCCAAAGAAATTTTGGCCTATGAAGTGACCAGATTGACACATGGGAAAGAGCAAGCGGATCGTGCATATAAGGGATCTATCGAACAATTTGCTGAAAGTGATCCTGACAGAGAAGTTTTGACAGTTTCTGGTATAATGTCTGTTAATCCTGATACCAAGAGTAAAATACCAACTGAATATTTTTCTGATGCCTTACTTTCCGGAGGAACATGGATTGTCAAACTTATGGTTATGGCAGACCTTTGCTCAAGCAACGGTGAAGCGCGACGCCTCATCAAACAGGGCGGTGTCTATTTGAACGATGAACAGATTACAGACGAAAACAAGGAAATATCGGAGGATGATCTTGTCGATGGCACTCTCCTTCTCAGAGTGGGTAAGAAACGGTACAAGCGGATTGTTTTTAAATAAAGGCCATTTTATAAATCACATAACCATCTACTCTATCGTCATCCTGAACCTTGTACTGAATGCGTTTCAGTATTGTTACAGAATCCGGTTTTAAACTTAGATAGGGCAGGGTTGTGGCTTTTTTGTATGGAATCGATCGGACGATCTTTGTGCTAATCAATCAAACACTCTCCAATCGGTTGTTTGATTTCATCATGCCCTATATTACCAATTTGGACTACTGGAGGATTCCTCTTTTTCTCGTTTGGCTGGCTCTGATCATTTTTGGCGGAAGAAAAGGCCGAACCACTGCTCTTCTTGTTGTCATCATATTAACATTGAGCGATCAGCTTTCCAGTGCCGTCATCAAACCCTGGATCAACCGTCTCCGTCCCTGTTTTGCTCTGGAAAACGTCCGGTTGCTCATCGCCCAATCCAGCTCTCCCTCCTTTCCCTCTTCCCACGCGGCGAACAACGCTGCTATGGCCGCATTGTTCTCTATCCGATATAAACGGTACACAGCACTTTTTATTTCGATCGCTCTTTTGGTTTCCTATTCCCGTATCTATGTGGGTGTGCATTATCCGTCCGATGTATTGGGCGGCATATTGATTGGGATATTGTGTTGTACAGCGATTCTTTTACCCGTAGGTTATTTTGGTCGAAGGTAAAAATCAGACAAAAAAAAGAAGAGAATAAAAAAATATAAGCATATTTGTGCACTTCATCCATTGAATCACTTGTTGAGGGAAGAGATATGAAAAAGAAATTCGGCAAGACTGTGATTGAATTGATAGAAGGTGATATTACGGAAATGAACACGGATGCGATTGTGAATGCGGCGAACTCACAGCTGGCACACGGAGGCGGCGTGGCCGGAGCGATTGTCAAAAAGGGAGGCGCCATCATCCAGGAGGAGAGTGATATATGGATCCTTGCCCGAGGGGAAGTTCCTGTAGGATCGGCAGCGATTACAACTGGTGGCCAGCTTCCCGCCCGGTACGTGATCCATGCCGTGGGACCGAGGATGGGAGAAGGCGGAGAAGATGATAAGCTGGTCATGGCAACATTAAGCAGCCTTGAAATGGCTGACAGGCACGGACTCAAATCCATAGCCTTTCCAGCGGTCAGCACAGGGATTTTCGGATATCCCATCGACCGGTGTGCACACATCATGCTCTCAACTGTAATGGAATATATTCGGGAAGAGACAGCGCTTGAAAGGGTGGTTTTCTGTCTCTTTGGGAAAGAGGCTTTTAATATATTTAAAAAAGCCTTTGAAGGATTGAAGTAACATCCAATTTTTATTTAACAAATTGAATCAACATAATAGAAAGATAAAAATTTACTGTTAAATGTGTTTGATGAGACAAAAGAGCAAAGTCACACTGAGCGTAGTTGAAGTGTGAAATTCAAATAACAAGATCCCAAACTCAAATAAGTACCAATACTACCAAGAAGATCCCAAATCCCAATATTACCAAATCAAATTTTTAAATACTTTTTGGATTTGGTACGTGGGATTTATTTGGTGTTTTGTAGTATTTGGATTTTGGATTTATTTTTTTATGTTTTTTTGCCTTATCATAATACTATTCCCTATTTTCCATCAGACCCACTCTTCCTTTAAAATCTCTCCCTGTCTGCTGACGACAATACATTTTAACGGAACTTTTCGAGACGCATTTTCCGCCGCTTTTTTGGCCAGGCTGAGTAGACCACTGCAGCAGGGAACCTCCATGATGATTACGGTCAATGTGTTGATCTTTGCCTGATCGATCAGTGCGGTGACCTTTGCCAGATAGATATCCTGACCTTCATCCAATTTGGGACAGGCAATGGCCAGGGTCTTGCCTTTTAAAAACTTCTGGTGAAAACCGCCCAAAGCATAGGCCACACAATCGGCGGCCAGAATCAGATCCGATCCCTGAAAATGGGATGACATGGGAGAAATCAGATGGAGCTGAACCGGCCAGTGACTCAACATGGACGGGCTATCCACCAGAGATACTGCTGATGCACTCTGGACAGACGAAAAAGAAAAGGCTTTCGATCCGGGACATCCGCCGTTCATATGTGCATGGGATGGATGACCAGATTCCTGCAGAACTGTTTCGGGGACTTTAATACTTTTCTCTTTCAAAACCATGATGGCCTCCTTTAGAAGATTCTCTTCATTATGTTCTTTCAGATGGATCAAATGGGCGTGAACGACATTGGGCCCTTGCTTGATGATGTTCTCCATTACCTTCCGTTCATCGTAAGGTTCCGCCTCCCGTTCCCCAATGGTGATGGCCCCTTCCGGACAATGACCGAGACAGGCACCGAGACCATCGCAAAACAAATCGCTGATCAACCTGGCTTTTACATCGATCATCTGTATCGCTCCCTCGGGGCAGTTGGGAATACAGAGACCGCATCCCGTGCATTTTTCTTCATCGATATGGATAATCTTTCTTTTCATGATTGCTTCCCTTTCAAATCAAAGATTCACTTTTCAAGGATAAAATATATTTTACCTTTCAAGAAATTTCCTTGATTTAAATCAAGAAAAGTGTATTTTTTTCTTTATGCATATCAATCCCATTTCGATCATTGAACAGGCCGATTACTTTAAAAATTTGAGCGCTCAAAACAAACGCCGACTGGCCGATATCTGTCTCCTGAAAAATCTCAACAAGAAAGAGATCCTATTTTTGGAAGGGGACAAGGGGCATGCACTTTATCTCTGCGCTTTTGGATCAATTCAGCTTCACAAAACATCGCCCGAAGGTCAGGAAGTGGTCATTAAAGTGGTACGGGCTGGGGAAATATTCGGAGAGGTGATTCTATTTGAAAAGGAGCGATATCCGGTGACAGCAATCACCCTGGAAAAAAGTGCTGTTTTCATCCTGCCGAAAGCCCAATTCCTCTGCCTTCTTGAAGACAGTTATTTTAAAAAAGATTTCATTGCCAATCTGATGGCCAAGATGAGATATCTTGCGGAACAGGTACAGTATTTAACCTCATATGATGTCGAAGCCCGTCTTTTCCGGTTTCTCAAAGAGCAAGCCGGAAATAAAGAAGCGATGAAAATCGATCTTTCTAAAAAGGATGTCGCCTCAGCCATTGGGACCACACCGGAAACGCTTTCCCGGTTGTTATCAAGGCTCAAAGATGAAAAGAAATTGATCTGGGAAGGAAACAGAATTCAATTCAATCCAAAAATATAATCAACAAAACAAAGGAATGAAAGTATCATTTGTGGGAGGGAATCATGCTCGAAAAACTATTCAAATTGCAGGAAAAGGGAACCACTATCCGCATTGAAGTGATTGGGGGAATAACCACATTTATGACCATGGCCTACATTATTTTTGTCAATCCGGCCATCCTCTCTGTCGATTTTGCGGGGAATCCGACGGGCCTTTCCCTCGAAGCAGCGATGCTGGCAACCTGCCTGGCTGCATTTGTGGCAACCACACTCATGGGCTTGTACGCCAATTTCCCCATTGCACAGGCTCCTGGCATGGGGGAGAATTTTTTCTTCGTCAGCGTGGTAATGACTTTGACTGCGATGGGCGTGGCCGATTCGTGGAAGGTCACTCTCAGCATCACGCTCATCGCCGGATTGATCTTTCTGATTCTCTCATTATTAAAATTCCGAAAAGCCATCATAGATGCGGTGAGTCCCAGTTTGAAGAATGGGATTGCTGTCGGGATCGGGCTTTTAATTGCCTTTATCGGTTTCCAGAACGGTCAAGTGATTTTGGGATCTGAAGGCACACTGGTCCAGTTCAATACAAATCTCCTCCAGGCAGAGCCGATTATATTCTTTTTTGGTCTCTTTTTTACAGCCGCCCTTTTTGTCCGGCATGTCCGAGGAGCAATCATCTGGGGCATTCTGCTGACCACGTTAATATCAATCATTGCTGGAAAAGTACAATATTCAGGGATCATCGGATTACCCCAGGATCACGCCTTTTTCAGGTTTGATCTGATTGGCGCTTTAAAAGTTACCTGTATCCCTTTCATTGTGGTCTTTCTCTTTATGGACATGTTTGATACGGTCGGAACACTCATCGGTGTGGGAGAACAGATGGGGATTATGGAAGACAACAAGCTGCCCGGAGCCAACCGGGCATTGATTTCAGACGCGGTGGGTACAGTGGTTGGATCCTGTACGGGTACCAGCACGGTGACTTCGTTTATCGAAAGTGTTGTCGGTGTGCAATACGGTGCGCGAACGGGACTGGCAAGTGTTATAACAGGTCTATTGTTCTTGGTCGCTCTGTTTTTCACCCCCATTGTCGGCATGGTGGGCCGGTATCTACCGATTACGGCTCCTGCATTGGTGATTGTGGGTGCCATGATGGTGCGAAATGTCCATAAGATTGACTGGGAAGATTATTCGGAAGCCATCCCCGCATTCCTGATGATACTGGGAATTCCTTTGAGTTACAATATCCATGACGGTCTGGCTATGGGATTCATCGCCTATCCGGTCATCAAATTGCTTGCCGGCCGGGGAAAGGAGATCAACTGGCTGATCGGTCTTGTAGCGGTCCTGTTTATTCTGAGGTATGTTCTGGTTAAAATCTGATAGGATTATTTTAATTGGTCTGAACCAGGATTCATAGGATTAAAAGATGACCTGGATTCAAGCAAAATTTCGAAACACTGAAATATAACACATTGTTATATCCTGTAAATCCAATAATCGTAAAAATCCTGGTTCAGACAATAACCTTCTGGTACCCACGATCTGCGTGGGTGCCTTTTTTTAATCGGTCAATACTCAATCCCCACTGTGAAACGAAATTCCCTCCCCGGCAATGGATACCCGTCAGTGAGAAAAATCATTTTGTTCATTAAATTCAAACCTTGAAGTCTTACACCGATCTTCAATCCTGAGATCGCGATGGCCGTTCCTATATTCCCGTCTAAAATTTGATAACCATCCAGGCTCGTCAAATTGTCTGCTGTCGTGTAGGACTTGCTCACAACTCTGTAATTGAGATTGCCATAAAAAGGCCCCAGTTTTGTACCCACAAGAATATCCCATTTGTTTTCTGGCCTGTAGATCAACCATTTACCCTTGTTTCCGGAACCTTTTGTTTCATTTGTGGCTTTCATTCTTGTGTAATTGATATGGATATAGGCCATTTCTGAAGGCAATCTGAATTGAATTTCGCTTTCGATACCCCTGATTTTTGCTATGCCTACATTGGTCGGACGCCAGATCCAGTCCGTGCCTGATGCCCATGCAATCAAATCTTTGATATGATTGTTAAAATAGGTGACCTCTATCTGGAAAAATCCCCTTCCATAATTCGAGAAGAGAACGCCAACATCAAAGTTGGTGCCCTTCTCAGGATCCAGATCGGGATTGCCTTCTGTATAGGCATCTGCCGGCCAGTAAAGATCGTTAAATGTGGGTACCCGATACGACTTGCCCACATTGCCTTTTAAAGCAAAATGCGTATTTTGCCCCGTATTGACCATGACACCCAGTTTGGGTGATGTACTGGAACCGACATCGCTGTAATCGTCCCACCGAATGGCTGGAATCCAGATCCAGCGTGTCATTCCCAAATCATGCTTCAGTTCGATTTGCCCAAAAAGACTTTTCATCGTACGGCTGTCGACACGGATAAATTTATTGCTTGAAAGATCATCTTTTTGATAATTGATCCCGCCCGTAACTGTCAAATGGTTGCTCATCGTATAGATTCCCTGAACCTCGGCGCTGAGAGATTTATTCTTGTGAAGATCGTCGGTCGGTGGCCAATCATCCGGATTCATATAATGATAGTCGTAGGTGTGATATCCAGCCTGTTCTTTAAGATAAAATCGGTTGGTAATCCGATTCTCAGATTCAACGATCAAAGCATTTCGCTTGATGTCGGACCGCGCAAGGGGGGTTGTTTGCGGCAGATCCGTCCAAGGACTGACATTCACATTGCCAGCATTGCCGTTTCGGGTATGATAATAATGATAAACAACCTGAAATGTATTCAGTGTATTGATCTTCACCTTGCTTTTAAGGAATATATTGTCGGTTCTGGAATCATTATTAATCCGTTTTTCCAGGATTCCGGATTGGGGATCCTTGTACTTGAAATCACCGTCACTCTGTGTGCGGTTATAACTTGCAAAAAGTGATAATGGCCCCAGCTGTTGCGATCCGCTGACCGTATAGATCTGTGTACCGAATGAACCCAGTGTCGTGTTTACGTCATAATTGAATCCTTTCAGACCGACGATATCATTGGAGAGCAAATGAATCGCCCCACCGACAGCATCAGATCCCAAAAGCGCTGAATGACCGCCTTTGATAACCTCCACACGTTGAACAGTGGCAAGCGGAATGGTGTTAAGATCCACACCACCCCCCTGAACCGTGTTCAACCGCATGCCATCCATGAGTACAAGCACCTGAGCCGCTTCCGATCCGCGGATGGAAGGTGTATTCAAACCAGCAAAACCATCATATCTGTTTGCATAAACACCGCTGATGGATTGGACAATTTCACCGGTCGTATTCCCGCTTAGTTCTTGCATGCGGATTTGTGTGAGAACGTCGATCGCAACCGTCACATTGGATTGACGGTGTTCGGACAGCGTGGCCGTGATCACCACTGGATCAAATTCAATGGCCTTGGGTTCCAGTTCAACATGAAGGAATTTTTCTTCAGGGATCAAAACGTCTTTGACCATAATGGTGAATCCAATAACGCTGACCTGAATTTGCTGTCTTCCCTCGGGAAGGTTGTTCAAGAAATAAAAGCCGCCATCTTTTGAAACAGTACCCATTTTCGTATTGAGAACCACGATATTGGCATCCGGTATCGGTTGGCCTGTTTCTTTGTTGGTTATCGTCCCCGACAACTGTCCCCCAGCAGCCAGAACAGATTGCGTCACAAAGACCACTGCAAGTAAAAAAAATCGTGCTGTTTTGTGTTTTAACATTTGGAATCTCCTTCTTAACTGATTTGAGGGTCAATGAAACCAACAAAAAACCCCAACCCTTCTAACTGGTTGGGGTATCATGATTCTGAATTGATCAGTCAAACCTCGCCCTCGAAGGTTGATTTGACAATTCATTCCATGGCAGGTCTCCTGGCTTAGGGTTTATGGTAGAACGTCATGCCTTCCCATCTGCATTGTGCTGACAGTGGCTTCTCGCTCTGTTTTAATATTCAGGCTTAGAGATGACGCCTCTCACCCATCACAGTTGCGGGGCAGCTCCCGATTCTCACGGGATTCCCTATTCTTTCCAAAATACTGGAACACCATTGAATGGCTATTTCAAAGAGCACCGACTTAATATATAAAATAGAATGTGGATATGCAAGTTTAAAATCGTGTAATTTTCAAGAAAATTTTCACTCAGCAGGAATTCCTGCACCTCCAAATGTCTGAACCAGGATTTGTAGGATTCAAAGATTACATTGATTAAACTGAACTAGAAAGTTACTGGCACCTACGCTCTGCCACGGCGGTTTCCGAATCGATCCGTTAATATTTACTTCTGGTACCCACGCTCTGCGTGGGAAGCTTTACCTTACTTTCAATTTATTGGATAATGTGGCCCATTCGACCTATTCGAATCGACGCCAATTTTCCAAATACATTCCAGGCTGGAATATTCCCGTTCCAGGACCAGTAAATGAAAATCGGTTTACCAATAATTTGATGACGCTTCACAGTCCCCCAGTCCCGGCTGTCCAGGGAATTATCCCGATAATCCCCCAACACAAAGTATTCATCAGAAGGAACGATCACCGGTCCGTAGTAATCGCGATCAAGAGATCTTTGTTGAACATTGGGATCGATGATTTTGATATAAGGTTCAGCGACTGGCCGACCGTTGATTATGAGCACTTTGTCTCTGATTTCAAGCGTATCACCCGGCATCCCGACAATCCGTTTAATATAATTGATCCTTTCATCTTCTGGATATTTCATGATCACGACTTCACCTCTCGCCGGATTGGTCGTTCGATAGTAAAGCTGATTACTCAGCAAGAAATCACCATTCAGGAGCGTCGGTTCCATCGATCCGGTCGGGATACGAAAAGGTTTGATGATATTCTCTCTGACCGCATTGGAAACGGAATAATCAACAGCCAGAGAGATGATGATGACGAAAAGATAGATGATCCATTTATTATAGGGTTTTAAACCATTTTCCATTGGCCGTTTTCTTGAGGTTTTAATCGCCTCAACGATAATACAAAGATGCGCAGAAACAGAAACCAGCAGGATGATGAAAAGGAGTGCGATGTTGATTCGACTGATCGGCTGTTTCATCATATGAAAGATGAAACTAAAAACAACACCTCCCCACAGAGTAATCAGAAAATTGAAAAACAATCCCTTTGTCGCCTGACCGTTATAAACCTGACCCAGACCGGGTACAAGATAGCTGAACAAACCCGCTATCCACCATTTTCTTTTAATTAATTTGTTATGATCGTCCATGATCATTTCCTTTCACAAATGACTTTTAAATTGAATTGTAAAGAGACATTTTTTCATATCCACTCTCAGATAATGCCCTTTCTGAAAAATCATTGTTCTGATTTTAAAAACCGAGCGTAAATATAGACAGACAACGCCCCCACGAAAACCAGGTCGTTGGAATCAAAAACTGCAGGATATAGGCGGCTGTGACGATGATACCGAGAATATCATCCCATTGAACGACTCTTTTCTTGGAAGGAATTTGAGCATGCGATCGTTGACCGACGAGCGGAGGATCAAGTGTCTGCAGTGACTCGATCTGATCTTTGTAATATCGACGCAACCATTTGTTAAGCTTCATCATAGGATTCCAGTTCTTTTTTGATGGTTTGACGAATGTGATGGAGGCGGGATTTCACCGTCCCAGTGGGTATCTCCATAATTTGTGCGATATCCCTGCACTTCATGCCCTCATAGAAACGTAAAAAGGCGATCTGACGCAAATCACAATCCAATGACTGAAGGGCTACATCAATATGCTGATGCAGTTCCTGGTTGAGCAATTGATGTTCGGGATTATGTGAATGTGCATGGATATTTTCGATTGTTTCCCATTTCTCAACAGGGTGTAAATCAAGTTTCCGCTTTTTCAAATAGTTTATACAGTGATTTCTGGCAATGGTGTATATCCAGGTATTAAAGGAATACCAGGGTTTGAAGCGATCGAGATTCTGATAGACCTTCATCATGATTTCCTGCAGCAGATCTTCGGCGTGATGGCGAATCATATTTTGAATAAAATAAAGCAGCGGTTTATAATACTTCATCCAGATGACATTGAATGCTTCCTGAGATGGTTTGAAACCCTGTGTTTGAAAATAAAGTTGCCATGTCTCTAGCTGATTATGCACACGCTATCTCCATCTATCGATTTACACTAAGGTATACAATAAAAATGAAAAAGGGTTCAACTTTTTACTGAAATATTTTCAAGCCAACCGGAAAAACCCATTTGACTTTTAAGAATAGATATTATAAATTAGGCATGCCTAACTTTGTTAGAGCCATCTAATTTCAGGTGAATGCAATGGCTTTAAAACTCACACAGAGTATGGAAGATTATTTGGAATCAATCCATCTGCTGGAGCTGGATCAGGGTAATGTGCGCATCAAAGATATAGCGGGAAAAATGGAGATCACAATGCCGAGTGTATCGAGTGCGATCAGAAATCTGGAAAAACACGGCTTGGTTTCCCATCCCCGTTATGATCTGGTCCTGTTGACACCAAAGGGAACCCAGATTGCCAAAGAGGTCTATCGACGGCATCGTATCATTCGCAATTTTCTCTCCAAAGTCCTGAGACTCAATGCGGACGTGGCGGATCGGGATGCCTGCTGTATGGAACATATCCTCAGCCCCGAAACATTTGAAAGTCTGATCCGCTATATGAAAGAAGAAAAAGAATAAATTCATCCAACAATCATCCATTGTATCTTGAGGAATAAAATGATTCAACCATTGACACTGGATCAGATAAAAAAAGACAAAGAGGTCGTTGTTGTTGAAATAAATGGAGGATGGGGAGTACGTCAGCGACTCAACCAGATGGGCATCCATCCCAATGACCGAATCCAGATTAAGCGCAGTGGTGCAATGGGGGGACCCATTCTGATTCAAATTCACGGAATAGAAGTAGCCATAGGCAGAGGCATGGCCAAAAAAATCGTTGTAAAATAAAACCGATGAACAAAAAAAAAATACAAACGATCTCAGATAAAAAACGGCAGGACGGTTCCAAGCATCCCCAAATCGTCTTGGTGGGTCAGCCCAATTGTGGAAAGAGCACACTTTTCAACGAAGTCGCGGGTTATCGGGCTGTGACATCGAATTTCCCTGGTGTTACAGTAACTTATACCAGAAGCCATATCCGTATTGGCGACCGTGTTTACAACATCATTGATCTCCCGGGTATCTACTCTTTGACGTCTCTCGACCAGGCGGATCTGGAGACCCAACGTTATCTACTTTCGGAACGCGTCGATGTGATCATCAACGTAATCGATGCATCGATCATGAGCCGCAGTCTTGAACTGACACTGCAGCTTCTTGAACTCGAAATTCCCATGGTCCTCTGTTTAAACATGATCGACGAAGCAAAGAGAAAAGGCATTGAAATCAACACAGAAAAGTTATCCGACAAACTGGGGATCCCGATTGTCAAGACAGTGGCTTCAAAAGGAAAGGGTGTGAAATCCCTTTTTGAAGAAGTGCTCAAAATGGTTTATTTCGGTAAAAAGGGAAAACACATCCGCGGAAACCGCGATGTGGAACTGGTCATCGCCCGTCTGAAAAGGATCTTGACCCAGAATCTGAACAATGAAATTCCCTTCTCAAAACATCTGTTGGCAACAAAGCTCTTAGAACATGATCGTTTTTTTGAAAATAAAGTCAAGCAGATCCGTCCGGAGCTCATGGAAAAAATATCCGCTTGCAGACGGGAATTGGCAATCAGCCACGGGCGTTCATCCGATGAAGTGATCAATGCGGAAAGGCATGCGCTCTCCATGTCCATCGTCGAGCAGACCTGCACTGTCAAAAAACCGCAATTGCACTGGCGGGACCGCATTGATGAAATCCTGATGCACAATATCTGGGGATACCTCTTTTTGGTGATCATTTTCATCCTCTTTTTTAATCTCATTTTCAGAGTGGGTTCACTCATAGAAACTCCGATGGTTGCATTTTTTGAGAGGGCAGCTCAATCGATCAACACACAATTGAATCCAGAATTGTTGTACACAGTGATTTTAACGAAAATATTTGAAGGAATCGGCGGCGGTATCGCCATTGTTTTGCCCTATCTTTTCCCTTTTCTGATGGGATTGGCCTTTTTCGAGGATATCGGATACCTTCCCCGCGTAGCCTTCCTGATGGACACATTCATGCACCGAATCGGACTTCACGGTAAAGCCGTGATCCCCGCTGTTCTGGGTTATGGATGCAATGTGCCGGCCGTCATGGGCACGCGTATTTTGGAATCGCCGAGGGATCGGTTTATTTCCGCCTTCATCGCCACCATGATTCCCTGTGCAGCAAGGATGACGATCATTATGGGTCTTGTCGGCTACTACCTCGGTGGAAACTGGGCTTTAATGATCTATCTTTTAAACCTGATCGTTGTAGCGCTGTCGGGAACATGGCTCTCCCGAATTCTCCCGGAGGTGACACCGGGTATGGTTCTGGAAATACCGGTTTACCAGATGCCCCGCCTGAAAATCATGCTTCGGAAAACCTGGCTTCGTTTAAAGGACTTTATTATCATTGCCTGGCCTCTGTTGATTGCAGGCAGCGCGATCCTGGGATTAATTGATCACTACCAGCTCACAGACAAAGTCAACCACATGCTTTCGCCCGTTACGGTGATCTTGGGATTGCCGGCAGAAGTCGGCACCACACTGATATTCGGTGTACTTAAAAAAGAGCTTTCCATGTTGATGCTCTTTCAGGCATTGGGTACAACCGAAATTCTCACGGTGATGAGCAAAACACAGATATTGGTGTTTACCATATTTGTCGTTTTCTATATCCCCTGTGTGGCCACGATAGGCGTACTTTACAGACAGCTTCGTGGGAAGCGCACGCTCTTCATCGTCGGATTTACATTCATACTGGCCCTGATACTGGGTCTGTTGACAAGAGGATTGGGTGAATTGATCTTTTAGGGGGGCAAAACATGAAAGAAGCTAGACTTTATCATAACCTGAAAGACAACAAAATTCAATGTGACACATGCGCACATCACTGTAGGTTAACGATAGGGCAGCGAGGGATTTGCGGCGTAATGGAAAACAGAGATGGCGTACTGATCAGTCTGGTCTACGGGAAAACCATAGCCTGTCATGTAGATCCGATTGAGAAAAAACCGCTCTTCCATTTTTATCCTGGCACACGGTCCCTCTCCATGGCGACCGTTGGCTGCAACATGCACTGTCTGAACTGCCAGAATGCGGATATTTCTCAGATGCCGAGGGATCACAACCGGATACAGGGTCAGGACTTGCCCCCCGAGCTTCTTGTCCAATCTGCAATCGACCGTCGCTGCAGAACGATTGCCTACACCTACACGGAACCCGTCATTTTCTGGGACTATGCTTACGACACGGCGCAGTTGGCTCACGAAAAGGGGATCAGGAACATCTTCGTCACAAATGGATACTTTTCTGAAGAATCATTGAAAGCAATTTCACCCTATCTCGATGGGGCCAATGTGGACCTGAAATTTATGAATGATAAAAATTATCGGTCCATCTGCGGAGCCAAATTACAGCCGGTACTGGATACGATCCGTTCCATGAAAGCACTACATATCTGGGTTGAAGTCACAACCTTGCTCATTCCTGGATTGAACGATTCCCAGGATGAATTGACCGATCTGGCCCGTTTCATTCACGACTGTGATCCCGGAATCCCCTGGCATATCAGCCGGTTTCATCCAACCTATAAAATGATGGATCGTCCGCCCACTCCCATCGTTTCCATTCAAAAAGCCCGCCAAATCGGTCTGGATGTGGGACTCAAATATGTCTACACAGGCAATGTCCCCGGCGAAGAAGGCGAGTCCACTTTTTGTCATCATTGTGGCGCCCGGCTGATTCATCGCTGGGGATTCGAGGTAACGGCCAACCGGCTGGTGGATGGAAAATGTCCTGAATGTAGTATGACAATCGACGGTGTATGGTGATTTGCTTAATGATAATCAATACTGTTGAACGATACAGCAGGAGAATGCTCACTCAATTTTGATTGATGAAACCCATTTTCACGCGATTTAAACGAGGGAAAGACCATGGTTGAGCCAAAAATGTTTTACAGGGAGCTGGATTCCATACTGGCAAAGATTGGAAGAGAAAAATCGGATAAAAACTTTTTCGAAACGATCTTAAATGAATTGGAGCAGAAATTTGGGGCGGTTCTGAATATCGCAAACGGTTATATATACGAACAGAGAGGTGACGAGTTCATTTTGGTCCATACGCTGAATAAAAAAAGCGGAGATTGTCTGACCAAAAGGATACCTCGAAATGCAGAATCGATTGAACAAATAAGAAAGAGCGGAAGGATTATTTTCAGTGAACCTGAATTGGGTAAAGATTTTGGTAAAAACGCCTGCAAGGGCGATTTGACGCTGGCGGCTATATCGGTTCACAATCCGGCAAGGCAGTGGATCTTTGTTTTCCAATTGAAAAAAGGCTGGCTTCAGGAAGAAGTCACACTCTTTCTCAATGCGATGCGAACCGCCTTAAATTACCGGCTTTTTTCGGAAATGATGCGGAGTGATCTCAAAAGGGCTGAACAGATCCAGAAGAGTTTGCTGCCCCAGGAAGTACCGAAAGTCAAGGGATACGAAATGTATGGGTATTCCCAGCCCGCCGAAATTGTCGGAGGGGATTTTTACGACTATTTTCAATTTGATGAAGAGGATTTCGGCGCCAGCATCGGTGACGCAAGCGGACATGGCCTGCCGGCCGCTCTGCTTGTCCGGGACGTGGTCATCGGCCTGCGAATGGGTTTGGCCAGAGAAATGCGGCTGGTTCACACCATTCGAAAACTCAATCAGGTGATTCAGCGATCAACCTATGCGACCAATTTTGTATCGCTTTTTATCGGAGAAGTCGAAAGCGACGGCCATTTTTTCTTTGTGAATGCAGGACATCCTCCACCCTTTTTAATTGCGGGGAATGATATTTACGATCTGAAGGCAACAGGCCTGACACTCGGATTCATGCCCGAAATTGAACTGACCCGCTCCTATATTTTCATGAAACCCGGCTCGGTTTTGACGCTGTACAGCGACGGCATTGCCGAACGACAGGACAAATTTGAAGAGCAGTTCGGCATGGACAAATTCAAAAAGCTCGTGAGTGAAAATCAGGACAAGTCAGCCAAAGACATTGTCAATATCATATTCAATGCGGTCTACGATTTCGGAGGCAGAACAAGCTGGGAAGATGATGCGACCGTGATTGTGATCAAAAGGCTGGCAGACAACAAATAACACAACTCAGAAATATAAGCCGACATTCTGTAGGTCCTATATTTCCTGACACCTGTTTTTGTGAAAGGACTATCGGATAATGAAATGTCCGAAAGTCCCGTGAAAAAATCGGGACATTTCGGACCTACGACTGAGAAACAAGATAAACTATAACAAGAATAGAGGATAAATATCAATGCAGGTTATTGATCTCACTGAGAAACATAAAGAACTCTATTTTCAATGCCTCGAAGACTGGTCTGAGGAGATGAAAGAGACCGGCGACCATAAAGCCTGCTGGTACGAAAAGATAAAGGATAAAGGACTGCGTGTCAAACTCGCCCTCGATGAAAAGGGAGAGGTGGGCGGCATGATTCAATACATTCCGGTTGAGTACGCGCCAATAGAGGGAACCGATCTCTATTTTGTGAATTGCATCTGGGTTCATGGGCACAAAAAGGGAAGAGGCAATTTCCAGAAAAAGGGCATGGGAAAAGCCCTCATCCGTGCAGCTGAAGAGGATGTGAAAACGAAAGGAGCCGAAGGACTGGCCGCCTGGGGTCTTGCTTTGCCCATCTGGATGAAAGCCTCCTGGTTTAAAAAACAGGGATACCGAAAAGTGGATCGTCAGGGAATTCAGGTGCTCCTTTGGAAACCTTTCATGCAGGATGCCATTCCGCCAAAATGGATCCGACAGAAGAAAAAACCTGAAAAACAGAAGGGCAAAGTGGTTGTGACCGCTCTTCTCAATGGCTGGTGTTCGGCACAAAATATCATCTTTGAAAGAGCAAAACGGGCGGCTGCGGAATTAGGCGACCGTGTTGTTTTTCAGGAAATCAATACATTCAACAGAGATACATTCCTGGAATGGGGCATCAGCGACGCTCTCTTTATCGATGACAAACAAATGACAAGCGGCCCCCCTCCTTCCTATAAAAAAATAAAAAAACGCATTGCCAAAAGAATGAAAAAAATTTCTTAGCGAATCGAATGCAAAATAGACTGATTATTTCGGAAGTATCGTGTCAATCAATCATCAACCGCTCACGCATTCCAGGCCTGGACTACACGATCAATCCCTACACAGGCTGTCAGCACGGTTGTATCTACTGTTATGCGCGGTTTATGATCAAATACACACACCATCAAACTGAATGGGGCAGCTTCATCGATGTGAAGATAAATGGCCCTGAAGTCTTGAAAAAACAGCTCACGAAACTGTCGAGAGGTCTGGTTTCCCTCAGCACGGTGACCGATCCGTATCAGGCTTCAGAGAATAGGTATCAAATCACCCGAAAAATTCTGATCGAACTGCTGAAACATCGGTTTCCCGTTTCAATACTCACGAAATCCAATCTTGTGTTGAGGGATATCGATGTACTAAAACAATTTGATCAAAATGCGTGTGAAGTGGGTTTCAGCATAAACACTTTGGATGAAAATATTCGCAACCATTTCGAACCGCATGCCCCTTCCATCCAGAAACGAATCGAGTCGCTCAAAATACTCCACAAGGAGGGGATCAAGACCTGGGTCTTCCTAGCGCCGATTCTGCCTGTCCTGACCACGAATTCATTGAATCCCCTGCTCGATGAAATTAAAAACAACGTCGATTATGTGCTTGTCGATAGATTGAATATCAAATGTGGAAACTGGAACCGTATCGCAAAAGTGATAACGAAGGAATACCCTTCTCTTTTCCCTATATGGCAAAAGAATTGTTTCTCAAAAGAAAAACAGAATGCATGTTATCATGACATCCGTAAAAAGATTGACGACTACTGTCGTCGTAACAATTGGAGAGTGCAATTCTGTTGATACATAAAATAAAATCATGTTTGAAAATAAAATGAACTTTATCCGAAATAAAAAGTTAAATCTTTATTAAAATTAGAAAAAGTCTTTATAAAAAAATCGAGAAGGAGGAATCCATGTCCATTTTCATTTGTCGTGTGTGCGGTCATATCGAATTTGGAGTAGCCCCCGAACGCTGTCCGGTCTGTGGAGCGTCCAAGAAGAGTTTCGATCAGAAAGACAGTATTTTTATCGAATCGGAAGAAAAGAGCAAAGAGGCGGCCGTGAAACACATCCCTGCGATCACAGTGAACAAGGAATGCGGTTTGATTCCTGGCCAGGGCTGTGTTGACGTCATTGTCCGCATTGGTGAAACACTGCATCCCATGGAAGCCGCTCACTTCATTCAATGGATTGACTGCTATGTGGATGATCACTATGTGTCGAGGGTTTATCTGACGCCGGGCGTTTACGCGGCAGGCTGTTTTCACCTGAAAACAACCGGCTCCAAAGTAAGGATTGTAGAAAACTGCAACATACACGGTTACTGGCAGGCCGAAGCCAATTTATAGTAGATCATTCTTTAAGAGGAAGACAAATTCCCGAAATCTACTTTCAGTAGATTTCGGGATGATGACCTTCTAAAAACCTTCATACATGTATGATATCCTGTCCTGTTTACATTTTTTTGATCTTGGTAATCCTGGAATCCCATAAATCCCGGTTCAGACACCCTCACCTTTCTTCCTCTGTACCTTATACCGCTCCCGAATTTTTAAAAACACTGCATTATACATCCCCTTTTTGAAATCGGGAAAACTCCAGGGATATGGATCATACTTCCCTTTCTCATAATGAAGTGTCAGATCCGCCCAGATTCCGTGATCAAGATAGATTTTTTGTCCGTTGTACTTGGCTGAAGCCAGAACCACCTTGTCATAATCTAAATAACCCGAATCCAGATTGACTTTCCTTTTGCCCCGAATGGACAATTGTCCCTCAATGGCATTGGTCTCGAGTTTGATCCGGGCAATATCTTTGGGATGAATCAGACGGTCAAACGAAATGAACAATCGAAATATCGGAGATCCCATCTCCGGTTCATAATAATCCGTAATGGTAAACTCAAAAGTCCGACTCTTGAAGTCAATTTTTCCATATTGTTTCTCAAGCAGATTCAATGCCTTTTGAAGAAGCTCCTCATCGCTGTAGAGAATGCCGACAAACAATTTAACACAATCGGGTTTTTTAGGTTGCATTACATCGGTCTCCATTCCTTATTCGGTACCCAGATGCCCATCTCTCTCTCCCTCGCCATATTCGACTCGATTGCCGCCAAGGCCTCCTCCACAAGCTGTGAATCGATTCCAAAAATCTGAGAAATGGTCGCATGATAGTGGTCCTTGATATTGACATTTTTCTTTCTCTCGAAATCGGTCTCCCGCATAAATGTCTTGTGAATATAGATCATGCGACTTTTCTCAATCTTGGTCAAGCAGAGTCCATGCATCGAATTCCAGGAGAATGAATCGAGCCAGTATGTGAGAAAATCTTTGTCCGATACGGGCTTATCTTGGAAGCGATACCGCCACTTTCTCTCAGTCTGATCAAACGTGAACAGCTCGTATGTCTCACCCTCTTGCCGAAAATCCACCTCCACACCTGAAAAGGGTGTCTTATAAAGCCTGTTCTGATCTTTACTGATCTCTAAAGGCTGATTCAGCAGGTAACCCGGATCAACCAGATATTTCTTTCGATTCATGATAACCAAAAGGGCACAGTGGACACGTTTCCCCCATCGCATATCGGCCATGACGGGATAACAAGCGAATCCGAAATCAATCAGAATTGTCTGAAGAAAAAAAGTCAGAGAAAAACAGGTGCCTCCAAGACGATGGCTGACATGGTTGTCCATCACCTCATAGGGAAGTCTGATTTTGACTGGCCCATCAAAGTGTTTCTGGTATTTGATGATCTTGCTGATATTTTCATAAGGGAATTGAGAAAAATAAGAAAGAATCTCTTCCAAGAGATCCGTTTCGGACAGACCCTTTCCGAGAGAGAAATGGTGTTTGAAATAATCGACGGCTTCCCGATGAGATGACGGATTCAGTATGATGGCGGATGAATGCATGATGATCGTATAAAAAATGATTTCATAAATCCAAATAATTTGTGATCCTCTAAAAATTAAATCAACAGAGCCTAAAAATCAACCTGAATTTAAAAGGGAGATATGAATTCTTGAATATACTGATGTACAATCCTGTAACAAAGAACATCTAAAATGTATCTTAGAATGCAGGCGCATTTTTCCCGTTTTTGAATATTGGCCTGTTTTTTGCACAAGATATTAAATAACTGTTTAATCAAATGTTGAATGAAGTGATTGATAAATTTATGCCAAGAAAATCTTACATAATCGCAATAGGCAAACCGGAAAAAGATTCCTTTTTCAGTTTTGGATTGACACACACAAAACTGGCAATAGCCATCTTCATTCTCATTGGCAGTTTAACAACCATTTCATATTTATTATCGCAGTCGGTTCACCGACTCTATACAAATTATAAACTGATCCATGTGAAAAATGAAAACAACCTCCTCAAACAATCCATTGCATCAATGGAAGTAAAGATCGATAATCTCAGTTCGACTCTGAATAATCTACAAGAAAGAAACAATCAAATTCGGATCACTGCTGGCCTATCCCTTCCAGACATAACATATGGTGTTGGAGGACCAGAATCATCAATGATGACAAATCGAATCAATCCACCAGAACTTCAAAATGTAAAATTGAACCTTGAAAATCTCGAGAATCGTATCAATATGCTTCTCTACAGCACCAGAGATCTTGAAGAGACTATTTCTTCAAAAATTTTAGAGATCAGTCATTTCCCATCGATTCGACCGGTCAAAGGCGGTTGGTACTCTTCCGGTTTCGGCCAACGAATCGACCCGTTTACTGGAGAAACGGAAGATCATCCAGGCCTCGATATTTCCATCAAACCCGAATCCGAAGTTTTTGCATCAGCGGCGGGAACGGTAAAAGCTGTGAATACGAAGGTCATCAAAAACAAGGGATATGGAAAATACATCCTCATCGACCATGGATATGGTTATGAAACGCTTTATGCGCATCTGTCAAAAATTTACGTCAACGAAGGTCAAAAGGTCAAAAGGGGGGACCTTATCGGACTGACGGGAAATACAGGAAAATCCACCGCTCCACATCTTCATTATGGCGTTTTCGTTAACGGTGAACCAAAGAATCCTTTCAATTTCATTTTAAATTAGACCGATACCATTATCTTTCATATTCGAATGATCCAACAATACATGTTGTATCGGACAGCGTATGCATTCCTCATCCGATATTTGAATATAATGGGGAAAGATAAATTGATAAGAGCGAATTCCCAGTGTTTCGGCCGCACGAATGTTTTCAATAGTATCGTCGATAAACACACAATCCTTTGCGCGGGCTCGGATTTTCTTCAGTGTGTAATGGAAAATTTTTATATCGGGTTTGATCATACCCACTCTGTAAGAATAGATAATATGATCAAAATAGTGAAAAAAGGGGAAATGTTTTTCAATATACTCCATATGCAAAACATTTGTATTGGATAGAAGCACGAGTTGATATCTCGTTTTGAATTGAGGCAGTAAATCAATCATGGGTTGAATAGGAGAGAAGATCTGCTGCCAAACCTTTTCAAAAAATCCAAAAGAAAAATTTCCGCCCATATCTCTTTTAACGCGCTCATAAAACATGTGACTATCGATGAATCCTTTCTCGTATTGGAGATAGTGATCAGAACGGATCAATATATTGAGTATGTCTTCAATGGACATCGAATGGAGTCGATCACAGATTTTCTGTAAGGATTGTTTCGTGTCAATTTGAATAAAAATGCCGCCCAAATCGAATATAATTGTTTTAATCACAAAAAAATGCCTCCTCCAAGAGACTCCAATTCGAATATCTCTTTATCCAAATCATGATTTTATTGTTAATAAAGATACAAATACGAATAAGATAAAATCAAGCTGTTATTCTCAAAATCCAAGAAGACCTTTGTAGATGAAAGACCAAAACCATCCAACAAAAAACCCGACATTTTATTGGAATTGCCATCATTCCCATCAAGTCGGGTTTCTGAATACAATAATGAGGAATAGAATCTTAGAATATGGATCTGGCTCTCAGTGGCATGGTAAACACTAACGAAGGTTGTTGACGAAACGGCTCTCTAAACTGATGCAAAGATCCATTCTACGCATTCCACAAATTGAACATCACCAACAATTCTTGCTCGGCTCTTGCCATACTTTCGAGAGATTTTGCCAAGGTAGCGACACCGTCTAATTGAGCACTCATCTCTTGGGTAGAAACATTGACTTCTTTCACAACCGAGCTGTTCTTTTCACTGACGGCCGATACATTTCCCATTGCTTCGCCTACTTGATGTGAGAAATCTCTCATCTTCGTCATCGATGAAGCAATATTATACATACGCTTTTGATCAACCTTAACCAACTTACGAATATCATCCAGTGCCATAACGGCTTTATCAGTCAGACCGGCTGATTCTTTCACTTTCTCCAGGCCGTCTCCCATGACTTTTTCAACCTGGCTGATTCCTCTTTGAATGGTATCAACAAGACCGATAATCTCACCGGTCGCCTTCGCTGTATTTTTTGCCAACTTACGAATCTCATCAGCAACAACAGCAAACCCTTTCCCGTATTCTCCTGCACTTGCCGCTTCAATGGCTGCATTCAAACCGAGCACATTCACACGAGACGCGATGTCATCGATCAATTCAACAATCACATCAATTCTCTCTGAATGTTTTTCTAAATCCTCGACGATATGCCAGGTATCACCAACCGATTTCTCAATTGTTTTCATGCTCGACAGAGTCTTTTCCATAGCCTGGGTCCCTGCACCCACTGCGTTGACCGTACTTTCAGCAGCAGAGGCACTCTCCTCCGCTTCTCTGCTGACGCTGTTGATGTTATTGAGTAAATCTTCTAAATACCTACTGGTACGATCTACTTGTTCATTTTGTGTTGCGGTTCCCTTAGCCATATCACCCATTGCTTTATTGATCTGTGAGGTTGCTTGATTCACCTGTCCTGTACTGGCGGCCAGATTCTGACTTAAACCCATTAATTTCTGGGCTTGATCTGATATGGTATAAACAAGGCTGCGTAAACTGCTCGGTTCACTGTTAAAGGTCACCACAGGGATACCCGCCCTGACGGCTTTATTGATATACGGAATCAAGTGCCGATCTACAACCAATGTCGCAATGGCATCAACACCTTGAGTAATAAGCGATTCAATCACTTCACCATAAACCTGGGCGCTGTGATCATTATTTTTTCTGGCTTTCTCTGGATATATCCATTCAACTTCTGCGTTATGGGATTTTAATTTTTTCGCCGCAGCCAGTGTTCCTTCTTTTACAGGAATCCAGAATGCCGAAGTTTCTCTGCCCAAAGCAGCAATGCGTAGTTTTTTCGGGGATTCCTTATCAACGGGTTTTGCCAGTCGATCGAGTGCTTCTTGAGACTGAATCAATCCTTTACCGGGTTCCCAAAACTGTTTATAATTTTTCGAGGTGACAACATCCATTTTTGTGAGAAGACGATGCACAGGGGGTTGCCATCCATCGGCTACATGATTAAAAAGATAAATGACAGGATTATATCCCTGGGCAAAAGGATCCTGTCCCAATGTAGCGTTGATAATTCCGTCCTTGACATACTCCATGGTTTCATCGGTTAAGTCGTGCCCCACGATGGTAATCTGTTTCACCTTTTTTGCTTCAACGACGGCTCTAGCTACACCAGGCGGAGTGGCACCCGTCGTAATGTAAATGCCTGCAAGGTTGGGAAACTGTTTGAGCAATTCAGTTGTTTGTTTGCAAGCCAAATCCTCCAATTCATTGTCTTCAGAAACATGCACAATTTGAATATTCGGATACTGCTCCCTGATCACACTTTCAAAACCCTTCCGCCTCAATTCAGCACCTGTAGCCGTAAAAGAACTTGTCGAAATCGCTACTTCACCCTTTCCGCTCAAAGCTTCCCCCATTACATCACCACAGCGACGCCCTTCTAAATAGGAATCGGCTCCGACATAACAGAGTCGTAAACTGGGTGTATTGGTCAGTTTATTAAATTCCTCTGCCGTTTCTTGAAGACTGCTGATCACATTGTTGAATATATCCACAAACTGACTCAATTCAGGATCTTCGGACAGAGGCAATTTTTTCGACTGGATGGATAAATCGACAGTAAAATTGCCTTGTGTTAATTCAATCATCGCTGCAGATAAAGAAGGACAGTCTTTTTTTGTAAGACTTTGACCTGCTTCCATCAATGCATCCATCGGTTTAACCACTTTGCGCAAAACCAACCACATCAATCCTGCAAGAATGAAAAACCCAAAAAAGAATCCTGTTATGAACAAGATTCTTGGTAACAGAAGCATCGAACCTGAAACCGACGGTTTCATGGCAGATAAAGTATGCTCAAGAAAAATATAACCTGCAACCACAACCACGAATGTAACAACAAGCAACACAAATCCATAGATCAACAGTTTGTGGCGTGGAATGGTCCGAATAAAATTGAAATTCATAAGCACCTCTACTTGATCAAAAGAATAAAGAATTACATTTCGAAATACATTTTAAATCTGAAAACCGTCATCCCATAGTTGTTATATTAAATAACTTTTTAATAATTAGTACATTAATCATATCCATAATGAACATCAATATTTGTAAAAACAACCTTTGGGACACTTCCCTATCCAATGCAAAACCCCTGCCAATGAAGTTAGTTTGGTTAAAAATGAGCTTTATATTTTACGAACAGTTGAATTTGCAAAATAAGTTAATTATATTTTCCTCATGCCAAATAGTATTTTCAATTTATACAATATTACATCCTGCAATATTTTTTATCAATAAATCGTCCGGAATTTTCCAATATGACTGAAGGGTTGAAACTATTGCTGTTATTCGTTATTGGTACACTTTCCAGCATTATCAATGTCAATGCTGGAGGAGGATCATCCATCACACTGCCAGCACTGATCTTTATTGGATTGGAGAGTGGTATTGCCAATGGAACCAACCGTATTGGCATTTTGATACAGAATCTATTTGCCGTTTCATCATTTCGAAATCAAAACATTTACAAATTTAAAGAAAGTCTCTTTCTGGCAATTTTTACACTGCCTGGCGCTATCATCGGAGCTATTTTATCCATAAGAATAAACAGCCAATGGTTTCAACGGATTCTGGCTATTGTGATGATAGGTATTGTATTGACGATACTCTTTACCCATTCATCAAGTAAATTCAAACAGATCTCCAGCAAAAAGAAAAAAAACTGGCTTATTTATCCTGCACTGCTTGGTATCGGATTTTACGGAGGATTCATACAGATCGGTGTGGGCTTCCTCCTCATGGCATCTCTGTTTCACCTTTTAAAAATAGATCTTATCCAAGTCAATATGCACAAAGTGTTCATTATTTGTCTTTACACCTTACCTGCTCTAACTGTTTTTATCGTCACAGGTAATCTCAATTGGAAATACGGATGCATGCTTGCTTCGGGTATGGCTCTAGGGGGGTGGATTGGAGCTAGAATCGCCATAAAGGGAGGTGACAAGGTGATTCGAATCATTCTCGCCGTGGCTATTCTATTAATGGCTCTGAAACTACTCGGACTTTTCTAATAACTGATTTTAAGACATACAATTTGTCAGTCTATTAAAATAAATAAGCAAACACCTTTATCCTCTAAAATGGTGGGGATGATCTGGTAATCCTTGCATCAAAATACATCACCATCAAACACGATTCAAGGTGCCGTTAGAAACCTGAAACCAAAATAGAGTAATGCCGCAAAAAGAATGGCAAACAAAACAATATAGGCAAATCGCATCCATCTCGGCCGGTCCTTTAAATCTGAAAATTGAATCGGCGGGTACTTTCTTTGACTGATATCTCCAAAATCCCGGTAGTGATTAAAGACATACTGACAGTGATTGCATTTTGGAGAATCATCCGGTGTTTCATGACCACAACTTGGACATATCATTTCAACCGCCTCCTGTGAATCCTTTTGTCTTTCCGATTTTGATGATTAAAATACCATCCCTTATTTCTCTTTGACAAATAATAACATGATAAGAGATACAACAGTTAAACCCAATGAAAAATAAAAGGGCGCAGTGCTGTTGATCCGATCCCAGAAAACTCCCGCAAGAAAGGAAGCCGGAAATGCACACAATCCAATAACCATCTGAAAACCACCCAAACTGCTTGCCCGATATTGGACAGGAGCAAGCTCTGAGACAAATGTTTTTTGCACCGGCTCCAACGCTCCTTTATGCAAACCATATAGAATAAATGTGAGAATGGTTGTATAGTTGTTTTGAATATAAATCATACTCAGACAACAAATTCCCCAAAACATAAATGAAACCATCAATACAGACTTTCTGCCAATTCGATCGGATAATTTCCCGAAAGGTAAAGAAAAAAGAGAAGCGACTGCTGTAAATACAAGATACATGACGGGCACAAATTCTGTCTGTAAATGGAACTTTTTTGCATAGATCAATAAAAAAGAATAGCTGAAAGAACCCAAAGCAAAAATCGAGCTCAACAAAAGAAATAATTTATAATTTGGGTCGAAATCCCTGAATGAAAGGCCTTTGTAGAGTTTATGATGAATCTCCTTTTTTTCTTGAATAAAGAAAAAAATAAGCAGTACGCCTACCATTGACGGAATTGATGCAATTAAAAATAATTTTTTAAATCCCAAAGATTTGAAAAACAATATACATACCGTAATACCGAATAGAGCACCCATGTGATCCATCATTCTCAGTAAACCAAAATTTCTTCCTCTGAACCTTTTGGGGGAGATATCGGCAACAATGGCATCTCTGGGTGCGCTTCTTATTTTTCCAGCCCTGTCCAAAATCCGAAACAGGACCAAATGCTGCCACACCATCGACAAAGCATAACCGATTCGTGACAAAGAACCGAAAAGATATCCAGTCCAGACAAAAACCTTCCTTCTCTGGATTCTGTCTGATAGATAACCGGAAACGGCTTGGGATATCGAAACAACAGCCTCACCCAGACCATCGATCAATCCGAGAACAGCCATATTGGTACCTAAAAAGGAAGTTACAAATAGTGGCCATATCGGATAGATCATATCTGAGCCGAAATCATTGAGAAATGACGCGAGGGCAAATAATCTCACTGTTTTCTTTGATCGATTCTGTATCTCATTCATCTTCATTTCTGCTTTTTCATATAATGAGCTTTTTGGAGATTCAATTCACACCTCTTTTCCCCTGCCATCAGTTATCGTTTCTATATTAAAATCTTTCTGCAATAAAACAAGAAAAAAAATAAAAAAGCGAAGTGAAAATTTGACAAATGCCAAATGTCATATTGACAATAATAATCGTATGAACGTGTCGATATGGCATAAACAATTTTAAATAAAAAATATGCATTTAATATATTATAAACAGACTCTTATATGCTTTGGTATATGAGTTGCTGAAATAATAACTTGGAAAACAAAATATAGTGATGTTTGAAAAATGTACTTTAACATCAAATGAAAGGAGGAATGAACTATGTTATTCGATGATGACATGATTCGATGGAATCCTTGGAGAGAATTACCGAGGATCCAAAGAGAGATGAACCGTCTTTTTGAAAATGCCTGGTCACCACAGGTGATTCCATTCCCTCCTGTGAATATTTACACCAACAAAGATGAAGCGATGGTCACTGCTGAATTGCCGGGAATGGAACAGAAAGACATTCATATCTCGATTTTGAACAATACGATTACTATCGAAGGGAACCGAGTACCTGAGGATTTAAAAGAAGGCGAAGCCCTCCACAGGCAGGAAAGAAATTATGGATCTTTTAAACGGTCATTTGAATTGCCATTTCCGGCAAACACAGATAAAGTAGAAGCCAATTTAAAAAACGGTGCGCTCATCGTGAGACTCCCCCGAGCAGAAGAAGACAAACCTAAACAAATTGAGATTTCGGGATCTGGAAAATAGAAAAGGAGGTGACAAAAATGGCAGAAAAGACAACAACCGTCAAGAAAAAGGAGACTGAGGATGTTTCCACAGTTGAAAGAACACGGTCCAGTCGGTGCTTTGTACCACTGACCGATATCATAGAAAATGAGGAAGAGATCATTCTCACAGCGGACATGCCGGGTGTGGATCAGAAGTCGATCGACGTCACTCTTGAAAACAATCAATTAACCATTCAGGGATACGTCAAAGAGAGAATTCCTGAAGCATTTCGTCTGGTACATACGGAATATGATGTGGGTGATTTCTACCGCTCCTTTACACTGAGCGATACCATTGACAGAAATAAAATCGAGGCAAGTATAAAAAATGGTGTACTGAAACTGCGGCTGCCCAAAGCCGATGAAGCCAAAGCCAGGAAAATCACAGTGAATTGAGCAGAACACAATCAATCCTTAAATCCCAAAAAGGAGGTGAAATCCTATGTCCATTAAAGATCTGGTACCCATATCACGCAATAAAAAATACAATCCCATACAACTTGCCGAAAAAAACAATCCTTTTGGTCTACTCCAACGGGAGATGAACAGGCTTTTCGACGATTTCTTTGGCGATTTTCGCTTGCCTTTCTTCCGAGAAAAATGGGCATCCCACTATCCACAAATAGACATGATCGAAACGGATAAAGACATCAAGATCACGGCGGAACTCCCTGGATTGGACAACAAGGATATTGACATCACCCTGTCAAACAATATCTTAATATTGAGAGGGGAAAAACAGAAAGAAAAAGAAGAAAAGGGATCCAATACCATTCATGTCGAACGGCGTTATGGCGCATTTCAGAGAGATATCCCTTTGCATTCTGAAATTGAATCCGATCAGATCAACGCTGTTTTTAAAAATGGCATACTGACGATTACGCTTCCGAAAAAACCGGAAAAAGAGAAAAAAGCAAAACAGATCGAAGTGAAAATTCTTTAAAGAGGAAATAGACAATGTGAAAGGGATAATGGCATGTATTTATCTTTAGAGGAATAGAAACGGCCGATTTTATAATCGGCCGTTTTTTTATGAACAAAAGGATTGTTGCCTTTCTCAGGAAATTTCATTTTGGAGGAACAAACCAAGAATTATGACCCTTGAGGCCTATCCTGACCCGGTACAGGGATGACGGCCTCTAAATCAACATCTCCCATTGCATATTCAGTCGGACCCAATCTCATATCTGAAGCCATCATCTCATCCCACGCCATCTCTCGGCCCGTGTACGCAGACTGCCTCCCCATAATGGCGGTCATGGTCGAAATAGCCGTATTCTTTGCTTCATTGATCGGTTGATTTGTGCGGATGGCCGTAATCAGATCGATATGCTCCTGTACATAAGGTGTATCGCCTGTAATTTCCTTAATGGAACTGTCATACTCCCAGGCAATATTGCCATCTTCTTTATAGATGGTATCTCTGCAGTTGGTCGATCCTTTCGTACCCACGATATATTCCGAAACATTATTGGCACATCCATGAATCTGCCTGCACATGCTGTGGACATGCATACCATTTGCCATTTCGAAATCGATATTAAAAAAATCGTACTGATCCCCCGTGACCCTTCGCATACGAGCTCCAAATCCTACGGCTTTCACTGGATGCATGCCCGTAAACCAGTTAATCACATCAATATTATGCACATGCTGTTCGACAATATGATCTCCCGAAAGCCAACACCAGTTGACCCAATCTCTCAGCATTACCTCCATATCAGACCAATCTTCCTGACGCTCTCTGTACCACAGTTGCCCCTGGTTCCAGTAACAGCGAGCCGCCACAATTTCGCCAATGGCACCATCCGCTATCCGTTTATACGTTTCGACATAATCGTGCTGATGTCTTCTTTGCGTTCCTGTAACAACCTTCAATCCAAGCGTGGTGGCCTTGTCTGCAGTTTCCATGATCATTCGGATACCCACAGGATCCACAGCCACGGGTTTCTCCATAAATACATGTTTGCCTGCATTAACAGCTGCTGCAAAGTGTTCCGGTCTGAAATGGGGCGGTGTAGCCAGAATAACCATTTCTACATCTGTGTCCATCACCTTTTTGAAACCGTCAAATCCCACAAAACAGTGACCATCGGGAATTTTCTTGCCCATTCTTTCCTCAACAGTTGCACGTGCGTTGTTGAGACGATCCTGAAAAGTATCTGCGAGCGCAGCGATTTCAAGGTTCGGACCAGCAGCAAGGAAATTCATGGCGGCACCTGTCCCGCGTCCACCGCAACCGATGAGTCCAACTTTAAGTAAGGGACCATTCGGAGCCACATCCAGCATTCGGGAAGCACTGGATTGAGCCATACCTCGACCATTTCCATAAGCCAACATCAGTGCTCCAGCGGCTGTGAGTGTACCGATAAAATCACGCCGCGACCATTTTAATTCTTTTTTCTCCATTTTCCCCTCCTAATTTTTGAATGAGACGTACGATATTTTTAAAAGAATGAGACCGTTTTCCTGTCCTCATACCATCAATCGACGGATCATTTGGATTTCATCACACTTTCTCTTTGGATACACATTGAAACTGCGTATTGAACTATAACAACACAACCAAAAAAATAGACTCAAGATTATTCAACCCACAACAGAATCCTATATTTTCATGTCGTTACAATTTGACACACTTAAAATCAATCTGAAAAGAGAGTTTATTGTCAATAAATACCATTTGAAGTATAACAGATAAATCGGAATAAATCAAGCAAAAATTGGATTCATCACTGGAGGATCACACCGCTCCACTGATTGTCACCCAGACAGAAATTGACTGATTGATCCACCTTTGTTCTCTTCATCGTTGGACATATAAGCTGTCTACACTGAAATAAGGAACAAATTCCCGATTTTTTTGTTTATTATAGCACGATAATATCATTGGGTATCGTTCGGTTTATAAAAAAATGTGTAAAATCCTTATGTGACAAAAAAAATAGGTGTTGACTATATGAAAAGGTTCTTTTACTTTTTTATTGATGATGCTATTTTGTGGAATTTTCTTAATATCTGCTTACACGGAAGGGCTCTAATGTTAAAAAAATCGGCTTTATTATATACACTTGGGATCTTTTCAAGTTTTTTCCTGTTCTGCACTTCTACCCAATATCAAAGTCTGGACACAATACACAATTATGTAGGAAATAAAATATTAAGCATACAGAAGACAACGGGAGAAAATATCAATTTTGTAGAAGCTTCTGGTATAATCAATGGAGATAGCATTACTGTCAAAAAGACCATTCGAAAAGAAATCAACAAAGAGGATATTCAACTGTTAACCACACTCTTTCATCGAATTGGACAGCCTTATAAATATAAGTTGATTACAAAAGACGGCCAGCAATACGATCTCCGTTCCTACAAGGAATTGGAAGACAATTTACTGTGGATTGAGACAGACGAAGAAATGTCCATTCCATTGTCGGAAATTCAGGAAATAGAAATCCAAAAACGGGATCAAATTAAAGGCGGAATATGGGGATTCGGAGTGGGTTTTTTGATAGGGGGAAACTGGGAAGCATTCAGAATATATGCCAGACCTCCGGCGGACAGAGGAACGATCTTAGGAGGCATTGCAAATGCAATGGTCAAAAGTATCGGTGTTGGTATTATTGTTCATCACATTGGTGCATGGATCAGTGCCCGAGATAAATATGTGCTCACCGCAGCGGTTGATTCAACACGCATAGACACAGAAATACCCACCGATTCGGTCAAACAGGAAATTGATATCAGAAAAATAAGACTATTTTAAAACCATCGCATCGAATCATTCCTTTTCTAAAACGAACTTTCTCGTTTCAAATCATATCAAAATCATGAAACAATAAAGAAAGATATGACCAGGAGACCATCAGATATTTTATATCAACAGATATTATCCCGTTTCATCCATCGAAGTGCTCTTTTTTCCACCGAAAGTTGTTAAAATACCCGCCAGTTCTAATATGCTACAATACCAAAAAGATGTAAAGATGTTTTTTGCTTGAAAATGACTCAATAATTTATTATACTTTTCTCAATTCATAAAAATCTGAATCGATTCAAAGCAAAAAAGTATAAATCTGAAATCCATCTTTTGACAACATCATCTTGACAATCCCTTCTCCCAGAGTTGATCGTGTTTCATTTCATATACGGGATTGTTTGCTTTACCCATAAAAGGTTGTCAATGGAACTCTCTTTGCAGCATATTTCATTTTTGGTTTAATACTAAGGAGAAAAATGTGGATAATGTATCCCTTTTAGTTGCTGGAAGCACGGGACAAGATTTCATCCCGAAGGAGTACCTTCCAAAAGGAAAAGATGACCATTACCTGCGAAACGAACAAACGTTCTGGCCGGACAAACGATGGCGACATCTGCAGATGAATGAGGTCGAAAGATTGGTCAGAAATTTGAACACCGCGGATAATTGGAATGAAATCCTGGTGACAGATCAATTTGATCCAGATCACATTTACAATAGCCAGTTTCATGGTTTGGTGAGAATTGGATCCTTAGAAAGCGCCATTCTCGAACATCATGACTTGAAATTGCCATGTGGCATCACAAACAGTGTGATTGTTTCCAGTGACATTGGGGATCATGTCGCCATCCACAATGTGAGCTACCTCGCCCATTACATTATCGGTAACCGGTGTATCCTCTTCAATATCGACGAAATGCACACCACCGATCATGCCAAATTCGGAAACGGTATCATCAAACAGGGAGAACCGGAGAAAGTCCGAATATGGCTCGACCTGATGAATGAAACAGGGTGTCGGCGCATCCTGCCGTTTGACGGCATCATCCCGGCAGACGCTTATCTGTGGGCAAAATACAGGGACGATTTGCCATTACAAAAAAGATTGAAAGAAATCACACAAAATCGATTCGATGATCGTCGCGGCCTGTATGGTACGGTGGAAGAGCAGTCTGTGGTTAAAAATTCACGCATTCTGAAAGATGTCAAAATCGGATCCCACTGTTATATCAAGGGCGCCAACAAGCTGAAAAATCTGACCATCAACTCATCTGAATCCGGGTCGACCCAAATTGGAGAGGGTGTTGAACTCGTAAACGGCATCATCGGTTACGGCTGTCACATATTTTATGGATGCAAGGCCGTCCGCTTTATCCTGGGTGATAATTCCAATCTCAAGTACGGGGCCCGACTGATCAACTCGTTTCTGGGAGACAATTCAACTATATCCTGCTGTGAAGTGTTGAACAATTTGATTTTCCCGGCTCACGAACAGCATCACAACAATTCGTTCTTGATCGCTTCCGTCGTGAAAGGACAGAGCAACATCGCAGCCGGTGCAACAATCGGATCGAATCACAACAGCCGCGCGAACGACAATGAGATAGAGGCAGGACGCGGATTCTGGCCGGGATTGTGTACCAGTATCAAGCATTCCTGCCGGTTTGCCTCTTTCGTCCTGCTGGCCAAAGCCGATTACCCGGCAGAACTCGATATCCCCTTGCCTTTTTCTTTATTGAACAACAACAGTTCAAAAGATCAATTGGAAGTCCTGCCTGCCTACTGGTGGTTGTATAACATGTACGCCTTGGCCAGAAATGCCTGGAAATTCCATTCGCGAGACAAGCGTTCCAACAAAATGCAGCACATTGAATTTGATGCGCTGGCACCCGATACCGCTGAAGAAATATTCCAAGCCCGTTTGCTGCTTGAAATATGGACAGCCAAAGCCTATCTGCGCCATCAAAATAAAAAGATCGAAAGTAAAAGTAAGAGTGAATTGATTCAAATGGGCCGCAAACTGCTTCACGAATCTGAAGATCAAATCAAGAATTTGGAAATTCTGGGTGAATGCATGGAAAAATCAAAACGCAAGGTGGTTATTTTGAAAGCGGTTGAAGCCTACCATGCCTACAGCGATATGCTGCACTATTACGCTGTTAAGGTACTCTTGGGAATGATGAAAGAAAACAAAAATATCGGATTTTCTGCACTATCCAATACACTTGCCGGTAACCGGGAAACCGCATGGGTCAATATCGGCGGCCAACTCGCCAGAAAGAAAGATGTGGATCAACTGAGATCCGATATTGGCGAACAAAAATTGAATACCTGGGAGGACATTCATCTTCGGTATGACCAACTCTGGGATCAATACCCTTTGGAAAAACAGCGTCACGCATTGGCTACACTGTGCGATTTACTGGGGACCAAAACCTTATACAAGGAACAATGGATAGACGCTCTCAAAAAAGCGGTTGTTATACAGAAATATATCGATGAACAGGTTTACGTCTCTCGAAAGAAGGATTATGTCAATCCGTTTCGGCGGGCCACTTTCCGCAATGACGATGAGATGATGGCTGCCATCGGAGATATCGAGGACAACAGCTTTATTCAGCAGGTCAGAGCGGAAACCCATCAATTTGAAAAAGATGTTCGGGCAATTATGAAACGGAACTAAACGGTAGAAACGAGACAACTACATGATAAATAAAGGAAAACGGACATGAATCGCGATCATGAAAAGTACAGTCGATTTAAACTGGTTCAGGAAATGATGGACACAATCGGCGTTGTCCAAAACTTTGATATGAATCAAACCAAAGAGGTCTCCAAAGAAATCAAGAGTGTGGGCCGACTTCTGTTGACGGGTGAAGGATCCAGCCGTATTTTCCCCGCCAAGAATGCGATTCGAAAAGCGCTGAGATGGGGATTGGATCTCAATATTGTGACGGACGGTTCTCAGCAATCATCACAGTACGATCTATCCAAATTTGCTGTTTTCTGTGCATCCAATTCGGGACGGACCAAAGAGGTGGTTCTCCTGGCAAAACAGCTGGCACAGACAGGAAACAACCACCGTTACGGATTAACGGCTAATCAAGATACACTGCTGGAAAAAGAATGCACCCGCACTTTTGTCCTGACATGCGGCTGGGAACAGGCGGTCGCGGCGACCAAAAGTGTTATCGAGCAGGCCCTTTTTTATGAGTCGATTCTCACCCATTTAAACGAAAATATCAACACTCCGTCATTATCGGAGTTGGCTTCTCATATCAAAGGGGCTTTGACCTTATCGATTGATTCTGACATCGTCCAAGCGGCCATGAATGCATCGACGATCTATTTTGCCGGATACAACGACGGCGTTGCGGAAGAGCTGACTCTGAAGACCAATGAAATCACACAAAGAAAATCAGATTATCTTGAAGGCACGTACGCGGTTCACGGCATCGAAGAAGTGATGGAGAAAAACGATGTTGTTTTCGTGATCGATCCGATTGAGGATGAAATCAAGAAATTCCAGGAAGTTCTGGTGAAAGGTGTCGGATTAAAAGTCGTAGCGATTGCAGACCGAGAGATGCCTTTTACAACCATTCATGTCCCGAATGCAGGTGCGTTTGCACCCTATGTTTATCTATGCGCGGGATGGAATCTGCTGGTTGAAATCGGTCTGGCGCTGGGTATTGACCTCGACAAACCGGAACGCGCCCGCAAAGTGGGGAATGAGTTTATCGGCTGATTGAGGATAAAAGACCCCCACGCCAAGCGTAGGTATCAGAAGTGGAAAACAAATTTTTCATCGACATAATTATTGTAGAGAGAATCATGGAAATAAAAACGAAAATTCTAATATGTTTAATTGTATTCGCTTTTTTAGACATGATTATTCCAATACCCTTTACCGCTCTTATTTTGATATATGTCGTTCTAGAAAAACCTCCATGGTTTAAAAATTTGGTAACTGATATTTATAAACCTTGACCACCTCAGGTATCCTTACCCGAGGTGTATCAGTCAGTGGACTTCCCAGTCCACTATGAGGCAGAAGTCCCCTAATAATGCGCCTAGGATTGGGAAATCCAGAGCAATCATGAGAAGTGATATAAAAAATGAAAAGAAGAATAATAATCCTGTTTTTTCTTTTCAACATATCCCTCAACCATGACTTTGGTTTTGCATGTTTATGTCCTCCTCCACCTCCCCCAAAAGTGGCGCTAAAAAACAGCGATGCCGTGTTTATTGGCCAAGTGATTGAAATGACAATTGATACCACAGATACCTTTGATTTTCTCCTGGCTCCTGTCTATCGGGTAAAACTTACGGTATATGCTTCATGGAAGAGAGCAGAATTAGGTGAAATCATTATTACAACATTTATAGAATCAAGCCTCTGCGGATATCCATTCGAGAAAGATACCACTTATCTGGTTTATGCTTCTATGGAAGAAGATACTTTATTCGCCGGCAGATGCTCAAGAACAAAAAAACTCACCGAATCAGACTACGATTTGAGTGAACTGGGTTTTCCTACTATTGGTAAATTGCCAGCTGGATTTCCTCGAAACCCAATTCTGTGTCAGAACTATCCCAACCCATTCAACGTATTCACAATCATAAAATATTCGATACCCAGACAAAGTGTTGTCACTTTAAAGCTGTATAATCCGCTTGGTAAAGAAGTGTACACCTTGGTTGATGAATTCCAGGAGCCAACGACATATTCGTTCAATTTCGATGCAAGCGGACTTTCAAACGGAGTCTATTTTTATCGATTGCAGGTGGAAAACCAATTCGTGGAAACAAAGAAAATGGTACTCATTCGATAATCGATAATATAGCAGTAACGTAATCTATGCGGGACGAATTATAGGAAATAAGGAGACAAAATAAAATCAGCAGGAAGAAAAATGAATTGCTGGATATCATTGACAAAAATGGAAATAGTATAGGGCTTCCATGAAATTTAAAAAAACAGTCATTAAAAAAAATAAAATTTTCGGAAACAGTTCACAATTAATAATCGCCTGTTTAAAAGACCGCAATTCATATACGGGTTTTATTTCTTGCGGGGAAATAAATAATGATAAGTTTAATATTATTTTTAAAGATATTCCAGCTGTGTTTGGGAAAAATGGTTTGGGAAAATCTAAAGAAGGAGATAATAAAACACCAGAAGGGATTTTTAAAATTACAGGTGCATTTGGCAGCACAAAACCCTCTTTCAAATTAAACATACCCTTTCATATCACATCACAATATGATTATTGGATCGACGATCCTAATTCAAAAGACTATAATACCCTGGTATATTTTCAGGGTGATCCGGATTCAAAATGGAATTCTTATGAAAGATTAAATAACCCTCTCTATAAATATGCTATAATCTATGATTATAATAAAGAGTGTATCTCAGGGCTTGGTTCTGCTCTATTTATTCATATATGGAAAAATCCAGAAGTTCCTACATCTGGATGTACTGCAGTCTCAGAAAAAGATCTTATGAAAATAATCAAATGGCTGGATATAAATAAAAATCCGATCCTTATACAAGGATGTATGAATGAAAAAATTTTTATTCAGGATAACATGAATGAAATAAAGGAGTTTTTATGGCATTAAATATTTTATTCATTCTATTTTTCTTAACTGCATATATAATAGGATTAATAAGACTGATTTTTTTTCATGATGCGACCATCTTTCCTGACTTAATCAACTCCACCTTTGATCTGGCAAAAGAAGGTTTTACATTATCTCTTGGATTGGTTGGTATCATGACATTATGGCTCGGGTTTATGCGCATAGGTGAAAAAGCAGGAATCATTCAAATCTTAGGAAAAGTGGTTAATCCCTTATTTAAAAGGATTTTCCCTGAATTACCGGACGGCCATCCTGCTTACAGCAGTATGCTCATGAATATAGCTGCAAATATGATCGGGCTGGATAATGCTGCGACACCACTTGGACTCAAAGCCATGCAGCAGCTTCAAGATGCAAATCCCCAAAAAGATACTGCAAGTAATGCCCAGATTATGTTCCTCGTTATGAATACTTCCGGACTGTGTATTATACCGGTTAGCATTATGATGTACCGCGCAGAATGCGGAGCCATGAATCCATCTGATATTTTTATTCCTGTCATTTTAGCTACTTTTTTTTCAACCATCGGCGGTATTACTGCATGTAGTATCATCCAGAGAATAAAAATATTTGATAAAATTATTCTCGCCTATTTTTTCGGCATTACGAGTTTTATCGTTTTTATAATTTGGACCTTTTCAACCCTTCCGCAGGAAAGTGTTCAAACGATTTCTTTAGTCGCCGGAAATACGATTTTATTTACTGTTATTGCCGGATTTATTTTGTACGGTGTAAAGCGGAAAGTAAATATATACGAAGCTTTCATTGAAGGGGCAAAAGGTGGATTTCAAATTGGTGTGAAAATCATTCCGTATATTGTTGGTATACTCGTTGCGATTGGTGTATTTCGTACTTCAGGAGCACTCAATTATCTGATAAACGGGCTTGAATCTACACTTCATTTTTTCGGCATGAACACAGATTTTATACCTGCTTTACCTACAGGATTAATGAGACCTCTCAGCGGAAGCGGAGCAAGAGGATTTATGATAGATACGATGAACACATATGGTGCCGACAGTTTTGTTGGAAGGCTTTCAAGTATTTTTAATGGCTCAACGGATACAACTTTTTATATTCTGGCTGTATATTTTGGCTCAGTGGCTATTAAAAAAACACGGCATGCAGTTGCTGCCGGTCTAATTGCTGATATCATCGGGATCATTGCCTCTATCATCATTGGATACATATTTTTTTATTGATCGAATGTAATAGCCATGTATGTTTTGGATCGCCTCGGATATCTCTAACCGAGGTGTATAAGTTGATGGACTTCACAGTCCATTATGGAGCAGAAGCCCCATGATAATGCGCCCAGGATTGGGAAATCCAGCGCGATCACATCAGCCCAGCGCTTGGCATCGACCTCGACAAACCGGAACGCGCCACAAAGTGGGCAATGAATTCATCGGTTGAATTTTCGTAGGGGCAGGTTCCAAACTTGACCCAAAATTTGATCGCGGGGATATCCCCCTATGCGGTGGATTGAAGAGGGACATCCATCCCATAATAAATGATTCGACCAGGATGGAAAAACTGGCCGACCAAATAGTTAAATCAATTAAAATGACAGGTCGACTCATCCTAAATTATGACCGCGCTTTCACTTCTTGACCGACTTGTCTGATCAGCAAACGATTGATAACGTGTTGGCTGATTGATTCGATAAAAATCCTTAACCCATTTAATCAGCTTTGCCGGACCATTGGAAGGATAAGAAACACGCGGTGCTACTTGATCAATCTGGCGAAGGAAAGCGGGATCCGCTATTTTTTCAAAATAGTATTTTAACTCTTGATCACGCTCCTGTTCCGTCCATTTTTTTCTGAGCTTCTTCTCAAAGTTTAAGCCCGTCACCCTGGGAATGGTGCTGCATTGATCTCCATAAGCTGATAAAAATTTTCGCCACATATAGAGATCGGTCTGAATTCTTTTCGGTGTCGTTACCCACCCCTCTCCCAGTTTCAGGTAACTCTCCCTGGTATGCGCGCCGGCCGTCAATCCAAAAAAATTGGGGAAATGCCCCAAAAGCGTGGGTATCCTCTGTTTTCCGAGCATTTTGTTGACGATGGCTTGATTTCTTAAATCGATCCAAATCACCTGAGAGAAAAGGGTATTTACGTCTCCGACATCACGAGGCAGGTTCACGCTGGCATGGATCGAGTGGACAAACAGGCAGGTTTTTAATGCCTCTTCAACTTCCTGAACATGATTCGGCAGCCATAAATCATCGTGACAACAATAACCAATGATTTCACCTGTTGTTTGTCGGATGACTTCATCCCTATAGGGTTCCCCTGTTCGGGGTGATTTTGGATAGATAAAAATCTTGAGGCGGGGATCTTCCTTTCCCATTTCTTTGAAAAAAGAAATCATTTCTTGCGGTGAGCCGTCACAGATCAGGCAGATTTCAAGTTCCTGGATAGTCTGCTGTTGAACGCTTTGAATCGCCCAGCGGGCAAATCGTGCATTTCCGAATGTCGGGATAATGACTGTTGCCCTGGCTGCCATCGAAATCCCCTATATGATACTGGGATCTAAAAAATGATCCGAGGATTCTCCGAAACCTTCTCCCGTTTTACCATCCTGATAAATTGAAATGAGTTTTTGGACATAATCACTGAAAACCGGCGGTCTGTGCTTTGTGCCGATAAAGCGGTAATTGTTGCTGTTGATCTCGCCGAGTCGCTTCAACCTCTGAGGGTGCCAGAGAAAATCATCTTCAAGATACTCATTGAGATCGAGCAGTTCGGCATCGTCTTCATATTTGCACTCCGGACCGGCATAGTTCACTCCGTTGGCTCCGACCTGTATGAGAAAGTGGGACCCGTGGAGCTTTTCGAAAATCAATGGTTTTTTGGAATAACGCTCGTATGGCACCTGAATATTAGCGTCTTGCGGTGAGGCTTCCTTAAATTGTTCGATGGTTTCAAGCACTCCAGTCTGATCTGCCTGGGTGGGACGCTCCCGATCCCAATCGATACAATAGGGATGAAAATACAGCCAGTCTATGCCACTGTTTAATGCCCGAAGTCCGACCGTTTGATAACGATGGTTCCGTTCCGTACGGGTAAGCATGGAAGCCCCGATCTGCAGTTCGCTTCCTTCTTTTTCGACACGGTAACGGAGTCCTTCAAGTTTTTTGAGTGTGTGAATAAAATATTCTGAATCTTCATCCTGCCAATCATATAGGGAAACACGGATAGACGTAACATACTCCAAGAGAGCATCTTGAATGTCAGCGTGATCAATATACCCCCCATTTGATATAATGGCGATTTCCCTGAATCCCTTTTTTCTCGCCAGTGCCACTGTCTCGGGGAAATGGGGTACAATGGTCGGTTCACCCCCGGTGAGTACCAGGCCAGGTGTATGGGGACCCAATACACTGAAAAGCCGGTCAAGAAAGGGAAGCTGGAGCGTGAGACCGGGTTTTCTTGCAGAACAGTATGGACATCCCGGACAGGAGCGGGTACAGAGTTGCGTCAAATCCAGTTCCATTGTAACGGGGAAGATCTGTTCTCCATCCAAATAGGCTTTTATTCTTTGTGGATCGTGAGCAACTTTTGACGGTGCAAAAATTTTCGCTTGACCATTGATCATCATTTTCCTTTCAGCAATTGAGTCACCGATTTTCCAAACCGGCCTTTTCCCTGAGTTTCAGAATAACCTGCATGACCTCTTTGGCATTTTCAAGACTGCAGCGGGGTTTTGGCCCCCCCTGCAAATAGGATAGAAATTCCTTGAGTTCCAGATAAAGGGGGAATGTCGTATCAATGTCCACTTTTTCCTCACCAGCTTCATTTCGGATTGTAATGTGATCGTCATAGGCATTGTAAAGTTCTGCGCTGCCTTTACTGCCGTGGATACTGACGCCACTGATTTTATGACTGTGTCTGCCGCTTACGGAAAGGATGACGGCAACGTCGTTCCCCAGCATGGCCGTGAAGCTGACAGGCAATCCCTCTTCATTTTGAATCACATGAATCGCCTGGACCTTGTCCGGGATTGTACCCAGAATATGCTTGACAATCGTCAGGTCGTGAACAGACTGGGTCCAGAACACGTCCCCGCCGTGGAAATCGTTGACCCAGGCATGCCTGGTTGCACACAATTGAACCAGTTCACCGATTTTTCCGGATCGAGCCACAACACGCAATGTTTCGATCCCCGGGTGGTAATGCCATTTATGCATCACAAAGACATATTCGAAACCCCCTAAACCATTTAAAAGATCGAAATCTTCATGAGACAGACAGAGCGTCTTTTCGGAAAAGATCGGTTTTTTATGTTTGAGCAGACTCGCACACACGCAGGCTAAATCGGGGATGCGGACAGCGACCACATAACCGTCACAAGCTGGCAGGGCTTCCATATCGGAATAAACACGCGAAGCCCCCATCTCGGAAGCACGGTCTCTTGCCCGGCCGTCAATATCAGCCACACGGACCTGGCAGTTCAAGAGGAGCAAATCCCGCAATATATTTTTCCCCCATCCCCCACAACCGACCAACCCGATGATTTTCATTTTTCAATATCCTTAATTGGATGTAAAAAGGTAAGAGATACAGCAGTGATAATCAAGTTTTATTTTCCGATCTCCTGGTATATACGATCACACAGCATATCCATCCCGGGTGTGAAATGAATAGGGTATCCGCCTTAAAAAAATGGCGTCATCCTTGAGCAAAATTAAGGGACGGCTGATCTGAATTCCCGATCGCTCAGGGTATTTTTTTGCGTGTTTTAAGTTGACTACTGCTACCCTTCCCCAGATTCTTCACTTTCGCTCAGAATGACACCTCTCTGGTGTCAGGATTCTTCAAAACCATGCAGGAATGACAACACAGCCAAATTCCAAATAAATCCAAATACAAAATCCAAACTCAAATAAATACCAATACTACCAAGAAAATCACAAATTCCAATAATACCAAATTCAATTGACAAAAAATCCAAATGCCAAAGACCTTAAGTAAATCAAAATGACAATGTAAAATGCAAAAATACTTCTTTTTGATTTTTAATCCTTCTCCTTTTATTTTTTTAACCTTTATCTTTATCCTTTTTATATTGGATTTTTAATATGTCATTTTGCATTTTGATGTTAGAATTTTAATATATTGATTATTTTGGATTTGGGTTTTGGGATTTGTTTGGGATTTGGTAGTATTTGGATTTTGGATTTTTATCGTTTTGCCTTTTTACCGCGACCGGCCGATACAGATTTTCAAGTGGAGGGCATTTGATTTCCGCCCGCTATCTGCGGAAATTGAGCGAAAGGGATAGGAGGCCGGGTAACAATAACCCGGATTCAAATATCTCAAACACCCTTCACGAAGCATGCAAAAAGGCGGGTCCTTTGGCAACTTTCCTTAAAGAAAGTCGCAGAATATTTTTTATTGATTTCCAGATCGTTCAGGACATTTGTCCCGTCATAAACAATTTCGGCCAGAACGTCCGTTCTGGCCAATCTCATTTTTTACCTCGTCGGGGCGGAGAGATTCGAACTCTCGACCTCCTGCTCCCAAAGCAGGCGCGCTAAGCCGGACTGCGCTACGCCCCGATTTTTTGGACTATTAAAATAATGGATCGAACTGAATTAATCAAGCACATTTTTCAACCATTCCCCCATCAGGCGAAAAGCCTTCCCCCTGTGGCTGATCGCATTCTTCTCTTCACGGGACATCTCCGCAAATGTCTTCCCCTTTTCTGGAACATAGAAAAGTGGATCATATCCAAATCCCCCCACTCCGCAGTATTCGGAGAGAACGATGCCCTCGCAAATACCCTCTACCCATTTCTCCTTTCTGCCATCGGCAAAAACGACTATACACCTGAAACGTGCCGTACGCTTCTCCCGGGGGACATCCTGTAAAAGGCGAAGTAATTTCTCATTGTTGTCGCGGTAACTCACATTTTCTCCGGCAAAACGGCTCGACCGCACACCTGGATCACCATTAAGCTGATCCACTTCCAGACCCGTATCATCCGCAATGGAGGCCGTTTTCGTCCAGCGGTATGCCGCCCGCGCTTTTTTCAACGCATTGTCTAAAAGTGTTTTCCCGTCCTCGGCCACCTCGGCCATTTCAGGAAAATCGAGCAAAGAAAGAAATTCCCAGTGACCATTCATCATGATATGGCGGATCTCCTTCACTTTATCCCGATTCCTCGTTGCAAGGACGAGTTGGTTCAGACCCATTCCCGACTCCCAATGAGAAATGATTATTTTATCGTTTCACGCTCATTGCATTTGCATAATTTAACCAACTTCTCGTTAAATCGCCAGGCTCCGGTTTTGGTCGATTTTTCCGAGGTGACCAATTTTGCCGATACAATCGATTCTCCACATTTTGGACAGTGTGTCGTAAAATCGTGGGTCGCTTTCGAAACCTTATCTGCAAATGTTTTTGCTTTTGCCATACTGTTTCTCCTTCAATGATTGATCAATCCTATCTGTCCTTTTTAAACCGTTAAAGAGGGAATATCACTTTTACTTAAACCGTCAAATTTTCGCAGAAGCCGGATACGTTCCATATGAATCTGTAACGGAATCACGAGGCTGGAAAGCACTTCTTTGGCTTTTTCATCATACTGATGGGTGGATCGACTCTCAAGACTGATACACCCCCAGGCGTTCTCTTCACTCCCCAGAGGGATACCCAAAAAAGATCGCAGGCCATGTTTTGTATCTTCATTGCGGGAATACCGTGATCGCATCATATTGCCCCCTTGTATATCTGCAATAGCCAAAGGCATGTTCCGTTTCAAAATCCAGCCATTCAATCCTTCATCCAGAGGAAACCGCATGCCCTGGTTCATATTATCCACCTGACCGAAAACATAATCAATGATGCCCTCATCGCCCTCTTTTAAACAAAAAGTGAACCGATCCAGGGGTAGCACTTTCTTGATATGCTGAACAAATCCCCCCAGGGCTTGATGCTCCACATCAATAGATTTTAATTTTCTTTCCAGATCAAGATGGATTTTATACACCTGTTGGTCCGTCTCCAGTCCCATTCCCCTGTAACAAACAGCCATGATCTGAGTAACCAGCTGTCCACATCGAATCAGAAAATCACAATCTTCCTGACTAAAATTACCCGTTGTTTTGCCTCCCACAGCAACCACACCAATAACCTTATCCTCCCAGATCAATGGAACACCAATCAAGGATCGGATTTCCGAATCCGCAATACCTTCCAAGACCGTGCCGATAGGCAGGTTATCTTCCAAAAAAGCGGTTTTCTGTTTTGCAATCTGCTCGATAATACTGTCTTTCTCGATGATCCTTCCCCCTGTCGTGCGCTGATATTCATTCTCTCCAACATGAAAGACCAAATGCTCCCGTTGTTGATATAAATACAAACCCACACAGGTACCCACCATCATATTTCGAATGATACTCAGTAACTCTTCAATGTAAGTACTCAACACTTTTCCAAACCCTGCCCAATTTTCATCATCTAATAATTCCTTTGATACAATTTCCTCAGGAGATTCGCGGTCCCCGCGATCGATTTGCTTAAATGAAAAGGAAGGTCCGTTTGAAACAAACAGAGTGACCATAAGGAAAACAAGAATAAAAAGGATTCCCTTGACCAAAATACTCATCCAGTGACTCAATGAAATGGGAACGAAAAATCCAATCGCTACCATCAGAAATAAAAGCAGTAGAAGCCACAGTTTTTGATCATTTTGGTTCAAACGTTTCACAAATCTTTTACCATTCAATCACGAATATTTTATCGCCTGATCAGCAATAACCAACTTGCGTGATAACCAAAGAAATCCTTACTTCAATAATCATAAACATTTTCAATTTAATAAAATTGTCGGGAAAGTCAATAAAAAAAACCTGAGAACCAATACGACGCATCTCAGGTCCGCCAGCGCTTAAAATGTTATAACATTAGCGATTAATAATTTGAAAAGACGGTTGGAGTAAATCCAAACAGGCGACACTACGGTATTCCGCCTATCTTGACAAAACGGGACAGTTCATTTCCCCTTTTTCGAATCGTAAATTCAACTTCGCGGCTCGTGGTCATATTTCGCACCATTTTTCTAAGCTCTTGAGCATGAGGAACAGATTCACCCTCAAAGCCAACAATTGTATCCCCGATACAGATCTCCGCTTTTTGGGCGGGTCCGCCCGGCACCAATCCGACCACTTTTAAAACCTTTTCGGATTGGCCGTTTTCGACATCAATCACTGAAAGACCAATCCATCCCTTCCCTTCTTTAACATGTTGTAGGACATCGTTGACCACTTCGGTTACCAGTTCTATGGGCAATGCAACTCCCCAATTCCCCAATTCCAAATCCTGATTTCCTTCTTCAAGAACACGCCCTGCCAAAATACCCACAATGTGTCCTTCACGATCAAATACAGGGCTTCCGCCATTCCCGGGAACCACAACCATTCGTAATTGCATCATACCATCCAGCCTCAACCCTTCGTAAGTTCCCAATGTAACGGAAGGGAAAATACCAAGCGAATTTCCCAGAACGATCAGTTCCGATTCCCTGTCCAATGAAGAAGTCCTTCCAATCGATACGGAATTGAGATTGGATAAATCCACTTTTAACAGAGCAATTTTCGTCATTTCATCACAATGAACAATATGAGCCGGACTGCTCCTGCCATCCGGGAAAGTCACAATGATACTGTCACTGTCCTGGACAATGCTGCTCCGGGTTACAACCCATCCTTCCGGATCGTATACAAAACCCGATCCAATCCGGCAGTATCCCTCTTTCTGCTCTGGGGTATACAACTGGATACTCACCACAGAAGATTTCGATCTTTTCAACCACTTGGCGATTTTGTTGCATTCCATGTCGCTGTCCAGAGAAGATTTAAAAAGCGACTGTGTCCATGCGACACGGCTCACCCCCATCAACAGAAAAAGTTGAAAAATCAATCTTTTCCAGCTCATGGCGATTTTCCTAAAAACTCACAGGGGTTAAACGATTCTGGATATAATCTTGTTCTAAACCACGTAACACGGAGTCTGTTTCTGCTATGAACGTTTCCCCCTCTTCAGAACTCCGGGATATCGAAACAGGACTGCGATAATCATCAATCACATATTGAATTTCGCCTTCAAAATCCTCTTGCTCGATAAGGGGCATCTGTGAAACGGTCATCTTATTACTGGATGGTTCAAAAAAGGACGTTTTTTGATCCAGCATCCAGAATCCCAAACAGATCACCACCACCATTATACCGAAGGCAGGAATCAAGCGTCCTGAAAAAGAAATCGATGGTGAAAAAACGGCTCTCTTACCGGCCATTTCTCTTCGAATACGCTCTCGAAGCAGAATGTGAAATTCTTCGGACACCTTGACACGACTGAGTTGACTGCATTGAGATCGAAGATTACGGATCTGTGCTAAAAAGCGCGTACAGGCAGTGCATGTTTTTAAATGGGATTCCAGCTCTTTCCTTCGAGGGATGTCCAGCTCATTATCGACCAAATCGAATATACTTTCTTTAAACCGTTGGCAAGGATTCATAGACGACCCTCCATGCTGAGAATTAAAATAACCTTTTCCTCATATGATGTATCCATATGCATTTCATTTATCCAAAAGGTGCTGTAGATGCTTTTGTAATCGCAATCTCCCTCTGTTTACCCTCGATTTTACAGTCCCGAGAGGAATATTCAAAATCTGGCTGATTTCTTCATAAGAAAATTCCTGAATATCTCTTAACACAACAACTTCCTTAAATTTAGCCGGTAAAGCCTCAATCTCCTTCCGTATGGTTTGCTCTTTTGTCTTTCTTTCTATCGCCTTGTCTGGAGAACTGAAATGATCCGGAAGCTCATAATCTTTATCTTCATATCCCATTTGACTCAGCGAAAGAATACGCCTTCGCCGACGTCGTCTGAGTTCGGTTTTAGCCAGATTGCTCGCAATGGTGTAAATCCATGTTGAAAATTTTGCGACACTCCGATAGAGATTTTTCTTTTTAAAAACACGAAGAAAAGTTTCCTGTACAACATCCTCCGCATCAATTCGATTACCCACAAAATGGTAAATGAAGTTAACCAGCGGTTCTTTATATCGATGAACGATCTGCTCGAACGCATAAACATCTCCCTGTTGAAAACGATTGATCAACTCCTCATCTGTGGGAGCGTTCTGCGATGCTTTCTTCTGCGTTTCGATTTTCCTTTTATCTAACAAAGCGAATCCCAAAAAGTTCCGACTTTTTTACGACCTTTTTACAAAAAACCGCCCTTTATTTCCACGAACCAGATCATGAACCATCAATGTCATGACCACATCGGGATTTAAATATCCCGTCTTGATGTAAGTATCGGACTGAAGCAAAACATCAACACCGTATGCCAATTCATCTGCAGTAAAATGACGGATCTGATCCGTATATTGTTTTGCAAAAAAGGGAGGCAGACCCAATTTCTTCGTGACACCATCCAGAGACAATCCCCGATCCAGCATGGCGCGCATGCGCATAAAGAGAAATATCCGTCGACTCAAATCCATGATAATCCCGGGGGGAGATTGTCCCTCATCCATCAATTGGTTTAAAACAATCAGTGCGTGATTCAGATCTTTCCTGCCGATGGCATCGGTCAATTCCCAGATGTTGAATTTCCGGGAGAATCCGACCACGGTGATGATATCTTCCAGTTCCAGTCTCTTCTTCCCATGTGCAAACGTCAGGATCTTTTCAATTTCATTAAAAAGACACCAAAGTGACGTGCCGACTTGTTGAACCAAAAAGGTGGCCCCTTCAGAGGAAAGGGTTACTCCCTTTTCCTGAAGCTGTTTTCTGACCCAATGGACGGCCTGGTTCTCATACAGTTTCTTGCTTTCGCTCCAGTGACTGTGCTTTATGAATGAACTGTAGAAACGGTTGCGGCGATCGATTTTGTTTGCCGTGCATATAAAACAGGTAGATTCCAAAGGAGACTGAACATAAGTCAGAATACGGTCTTTATCAGAAACCGACAATCTTTGAACAGATTTTAAAACAACGAGACGCCGATCGGTCATCATCGGAAAAGAAGACGCTGTATTCACAACCGTTTCACCATCGACCTGATCGCCATCGAATAGATCACAATTAAAATCCTTTGTCGTTGAATCGGTAATGGTTTCAATGATCTTCCTGACCAAGGTATCAATTAAAAAGATTTCCTCCCCAAAGAAAAAATAAACGGGGGCCAGCTTACCACTTTCAATTTCCTTTATTACCTCATGGTAATCCAAGAATCACTCCCCTCGCTTTCGATCATTCTTCTGAAACCATTTTCGAATCGATAAAGGCACATTGAAAAACAAGTCGAATACCGCATACTCCAACAAAGCCCCCCTTTCTCCAAAAACAGGAATGATATGCACAATCTGAGTCGCCCATCGCCCCGCCATAAAGCGTGCCAAAAACGGATATTTTGTCACCATCTGAAGGGGAAAACCCAGATACCCGATATAATGCCAAAAAGAAACAAGCGCGGCTATCCAGTAATTTTTAATACTTCGGTCTCGGATCATCAGATAGACAACGTATCCTCCTCTGGCCAGTGAACCCGGCGATATCGGTGTAACCTGAAAAAAAGCGAGTACAGCCGCTGCATAGGCTATCGATTCTGCCCAAGTGTTGCCATAACGGAAAAACGCAAAAAGGGCCATCAAGAGGGAAATGACCTGTGTAAGCGGCAGTGTGCACACATGAACGGCCAGTGCTTTCAAATAGATCTGTATATAGGGATCTTTGATATGATGTAAAATCATCTGCTTTTCATCATCGCTCAGCATCCCCTCACGATGGCCTTCTTTGACCATATCCAGCAGCCATTCTTCACGAAAAACGGGATTAAAATAGAGTTTAATAGGATAACCGATGATATGTTTGATCCGATTCCATGCGTAACGGGGTTCGGCTAAAAACCGATGCCACTTCGGAGGCAGCCAGCCGAATAGAATATCCTGGATCCAGAAACGAAGCGGACATTTTAAGAGATTATATATTCTCTTCGAACACGCCCGATCGCTTCTCTGCCACTCCAGTAGTATACCTGCTTGTTTTACTTTGAGATACCGATACAAATATTTCCGATGAAATAGACAGGATTTCACATGGGAAACATAACGTCTGTTGCCGACAAGACGCAGTAAAAACTTGCCAATCAGGGGGATCACACTGACAAGACCCGCAAATCCGAAACGAAGGGGTGAAGCGGTGATTCTTTGACGACAAGCATCATCAATGAGCTCCTGTCGATACAGGCCTTCCACTGTTCCTGCAATCACACGGCGCCCCAAAATCGAATCGGTTAGTATTCGAATGCCATGATGGGTGATATCCGGCAGTGATGATCGATAAATCTCCTCAACGTTCCGGAGTTCTTGAAATACGGGAAACAAATCTTTAAATTGCGTCCGATGGCGACGTATATACTTCTCCAATCGTCTCAAATCCCCTCGATCAAACTGAACCACGCTACCCCTTGCCATCCCCGCCAGGATCAGTCTGAAATCGGCTGGACTCATCGGTAAAAAGGGAAGGAGAACCAGACCGGCTCGAAAATCGATGGCTGTGAGACCATCTGACGAAGCCTGATTCACACCCAATCGTTTCAGCACATTGGGTTGACTCTTTGCCGTCCACCATTCGTACTGTCTGGCAAACTCGTGGGCCCCCATTTCATGACAGAGCTGAACCGTGCGGTTCATGAAAAGCCGTTTATTCCAATACTCGGAGGGTTTCGATCCATTTCCCCCGCGTTGAAATACACAGTCATCAATTTCAAATTTCCAGTTTCGCCCGTCGATCCATTCGTTGATTTCGCCCCAGCTTTGAAGGCAGGTATCATAAAACGTGCCATAGGTGTCGACAGCAACCCTCTCCGATCCGAATGTCACAAGCATGCCTCTCCGGATGAGTTTTTGCCAGAGTGTTCCGGAACGGGCGGCAGCCGCATACAGTTGAGGAGCGAAAGGCGCCTGAAATGCAATAAAATAAAGCAGATTACGAAACCAGAGGGCAAAAGATGAAGGTGGTCTGCCAATTTTGACTGCGTAGACTTCTCCTTTCCTCAAACCATTAATCTTAGCATGAACTGGCTGAATATCCTGAAGTTGGACGCGATAAACCTGCCCCGCAAATCCGCCGCCTATGAATCGGTCAACTTTGAGCCGTACCTTTGCTTTGTTAGAGGGACAGACACCCTTCACAACCGTTTCAATGACGTCATCCTGATCGTAGTGCTTGAGATGGTAACGCCACAGCAGATCGGAATCATCCATGTATTGGATCAACTTTTCCCGCACATGATAAAATTCGGGAGAGTCCATAAAAAATAACATGCACCTACAATCTATTTTATCTAATCAAATTTAAGTGTAAAATAATATATGTTTTTCAGGATTGATATGCAAGGAGAAATAGTCCATGGGCTCTAACTCAGAGAGCCAGAGCCCATTTTTTTATTCAATTTGATTGAGATAACAAAATCAATTGAGGAATCATCACTCACTTTGTTATACCGGTATGGAAAAACGACACGGATAGTTAAACAGATTCAATCGGCTTTAAGTCTTTCCTTACCTGCATCCAAAAAACCACCGTACGGTAATCATGACTTTGGTATACAAAACTGAGGTGGATTGTTTATAATCACTTTCATGATCCTCACCATTGCTTTCTTTCCACTCACCCAGCTTCATATAGTTGAACTGAACCTCCCCGCCAAGGCTGAGGTTGTTGGTGAAAAAATATTCTCCACCCACGGCAGGACCGTAGATCCAGTTGGTTTGATTTGCTTTGGATTCGGTCGTTTCGGTCGTGCTATCGTATGTGTAGGTTGACTTGTAATACTGTGAATTCTTCTGCATGCCGATTCTTCCGCCGTAATAGATATCGACCGGACCGCACCATGTGGTGATAAACACACCGACTCCCAGATCCATGATAGAATACTTTTCCTTATATGTAGAAGCATTCTCTGAGGAATATGAGTATCGCCAGTAGCCAAAATAGGGCTCAAGACGAAAACCAGGACTCACCTGGATGGGTACATAAATGTTCGGAAAATCAACCATTTTCAATATAACATCTTCGCCAATCGGCATCACTTCCTTTCCGATAGCCACACCCAATCCGATTCTCATCTGATCCATTCCAGCTGCCGATTGTGCATAAACCAGATTGGAAAGAGAGAAAAGCACAAAAATGCAAATGAACAACCATGCTGTCTTTTTCATCATCGTTCTCCTTTCAAATCATTTTACTGATTAGACCGATTTTGCCATAAGATACCTACAAAAATCTCAACAAATATATGTTCTTTGAAATTCATATGCAAGGAAAATAGTAAAAATATACATTGATACACACCCACTGATAGATAACCACCGAACAATCTTAGCCGAGTCATTACCGTGAAAAAGCATTTGATTTGAAACTTAATATGTATTACCTTAATACGTATCAAATCGGACACTTGACATAGGGATCGACTTTGAATAAAATCAAAGTGGGCGTTGTCGGTACAGGTCATCTGGGGCGTTTCCATGCAGTGAATTACGCCCAGATTCCGGAGGTCGATCTTGTCGGCGTGACCGATATTGAGCCCGGAAAAGCCCGGTCGGTTGCATCGGAAACCGGTTGTACGCCTTATCACGATCTTGAATCTCTGCTCAATAAGGTTGAAGCGGTCAGCGTGGTCGTACCGACAAACAGCCATTTCAACGTATGCCAGAAAGTCTTGAAAAGCGGCATCCATTGTCTTGTTGAAAAACCGATTGCGCAAACGACAGACGAAGCGGATCGGCTCATCGCGATGGCCGATCAAAACAGGGTCATTTTTCAGGTCGGCCATGTCGAGCGTTTCAATCCGGCCATGCACGCTTTGCAGGGGATGAAAATCGAACCGCGTTTCATTGAGTCTCACCGTTTGGCTCTTTTTAATCCAAGAGGGACAGAAGTCGCCGTCGTACTCGACCTCATGATTCATGACATCGACGTCATCCTCAGTCTGGTTCAAAGTCCTGTACAAACGGTTGACGCAAGCGGTGTCGCCGTTGTATCCGATTCGATCGACATTGCCAATGCAAGAATTCGGTTTGAAAACAACTGCGTGGCCAACCTGACTGCAAGTCGGATATCCCAGAAAAAAATGCGCAAAATGAGGCTCTTTCAAAAAGACACCTACATCGCTGTTGATTTTCTCCAGAAGAAATCCGAAATCTTTCAACTGGTGGAAAAAGGAAAGGGAGGCGGATTGGTTGTCGGGGATATTGGTGTAGAGGACAAAAAAAGAGAGATCATTTATCAAAGTCCTCCTCCTCCTCAAAAAGAAGGATTGAGAAAAGAACTGGAAACATTTATTCAAACCATTCGCGGAAAAACCCCACCTGCTGTGACAGGAAGGGAAGGCAGAGCTGCTCTTGCGCTGGCGATGGTGATCTTGGAAAAGAGCGAACGATAAATGGACCTGCGTCACCTTTTTTTTAAATACAGAAGCTATACACCCATTGGCTTTATCCTGCTGCTTTTGATCTGCGCGGACCCGACATGGCCCCGTTTTTTCTGCGGACTGGCCGTACTGCTTTTGGGCGAAACCATTCGCTTTTGGGGTGTGGCCTACGCCGGCAGTGCGACACGAACGACCGGTGCAGCGGGTGGTGACCGCTTGGTGACGGACGGTCCTTACGGTCATATGCGCAATCCGCTCTATGTGGGTAATTTCTTCATCAGCCTCGGTTTTCTGATCATGACCTGGGTATGGATCCCTTGGATGATTGTGGTCTTCATGGTACTTTTCGGGCTTCAGTACAGCCTCATTGTTCACCTTGAAGAAGAATATCTGAGTGATCGTTTCAAAGAGTCCTATCGGGAATACAGACAATCTGTCCCGAGATGGATTCCCAGACTGAAACTTTATAAAGGATCAGAGGAATCGGATCCCAGGTTCGTCAATACATTGAAATCGGAGCGCAATACACTTCAGGCCATTGCGGCTGTGTGCGGTCTTTTGCTCGTTCGATGGCATTTTCTGTAACCATGAAAACAATTCAAAAATCGATTTTGATCATTGCCGGCGAAAGCTCGGGTGATATTCACGGATCCGGCCTCATCAGAGAAATCAAAAAAAAGAATCCGGCAATCGCCTGTTTCGGGATCGGGGGTGACCGGATGGCTGAAGCTGGTTTTGACATCGTTTATCATGTTTCAGGGATGTCTTTTTTAGGTTTCATTGAGGTATTGAAACATCTTCCCTTTATCAGACGTGTCTTTCGCAGAATGACAAGACTTCTCAAAGAGAAAAACCCTTCTCTGGTTTTATTAATCGATTATCCCGGTTTTAATCTGCGATTTGCCAAAGCAGCCAAAAACAGAGGTATACCGGTTCTATATTATATCAGCCCTCAGGTGTGGGCATGGGGAGAAAAAAGGGTCAAAAAAATGGCCCGTTTAATTGATCGCATGATCGTCATTTTCCCCTTCGAAGAGGATATCTATAAAAAAGAGGGGATGGATGTTCAATATGTCGGACATCCGTTAAAGGACGTCGTTAAACCTTCACTTCCGAAAGAGCGTTTCTTCAAAGATCTGGGGATGGATCCTCAGCATCCGACAATCGGCCTGTTGCCCGGATCCCGCAGACAGGAAGTGGATCACCTGCTCCCAGAAATGCTGAAAGCCTGTCATGGGTTACAGAGAAAGATTCCGCATCTTCAGCTCATCGTGGGACTGGCGCCCACACTTTCAGATGAAGTGTACAGGCCATTGATGAAGGAGACGGACCATATTCAGATGGTTCGCAACAGAACATATGATGTGATGGCCTACGCCGATATGGTTCTCGTGGCCTCCGGAACAGCGACATTGGAAACGGCCATACTGGGTACACCCATGGTCATTCTCTATAAGATGTCCTCTCTATCCTACTGGATCGGAAGACTGCTGGTCAAGGTGAAGCAGATTGGGCTGGTCAACATCGTTGCCGGAAAATCGGTTGTCCCCGAACTGATACAGGGAGAAGTCAGGGCGGAGAAAATCGCAAAGGAAGCGATGGATATCATGTCAAACCGACAGAGAAGAGAAAAAATGAAAAAAGACTTAAAAGAGGTCTCCCACATATTGGGAGAAAAAGGCGCCTCAGAACGAGCTGCGAAAAGTGTCATCGAATTCATCAATAGACCACCCATTTTAAATACATTTGCCCGCTCGGGAGAGGTGAATCGTTGATCAGGATATGGAAAAGTGCATTCTGGGGATACATATTATGGCCTCTTTCAATTCTTTACAGAGCAGGATGGATTCTTCGAAACCAGCTCTACAGGTGGGGTATTTTATCATCGATCCGTCTCGACACAAAAGTCATTGGTGTGGGGAATGTGACAGTGGGGGGAACAGGAAAAACACCTTGTGTGGAAAGAATGTCTCATCTGTTGCGTGAACGAGGGTGTCGGATCGTTGTTTTAAGCAGGGGCTTCAGACGAAAGAGAAGAGGAAGCGTTGTGGTGTCAGACGGAGAAAAAATAAACGTGAATTATAGACAGGCCGGTGACGAACCGATGCTCCTGGCAAAGAGTCTTTCGGGAATCCCCGTCATCGTCGGGAAGAACCGCGCCAAAACAGGTCGTTTGGCAGTCAAAAACTGGAAGATCGATGTTCTATTGCTCGACGATGCGTTTCAAAACAAACAGTTGAAAAAAGATCTTGACCTTGTCGTAATGGACTCCACCAACTTATGGGGCAACGGAAGACTCCTTCCGGCCGGTCCTCTCCGGGAACCTCTGAAGGGATTAAAACGCGCAGACGCCATCCTATTGTCAAGGGTAAATGAACAAAGGGTAAGTGAAAAGGATGCCCGACGTATACAAGAATTATCTGGCGCAAAAATTTTTTCAGCCATTCACAAACCGGTCCACTTTGTTTCCATTCAAGACAAAAAAAAATACGAATTGGACACGTTAAGAAATAAAAAAGGAATCGCTTTCGCAGGGATTGGCAACCCGGACTCTTTTCAAAAAACCTTACGCTCTGTCGGTATGGTACTGATCGATTTTCTTGTTTTTCGGGATCACCATGGATATCAACCAGCCGATTTAAAAAAAATCATTCAGCGAGCAGAATCACAAAAAGCCGAAGTGCTGGTCACAACGGAAAAAGACCATGTCCGACTCCCTCCATACTGGAATCCGCCGATTCCCGCCTATGTTTTAAAAATCGCGTTTGAGATCCAAAAAGGATTTCAAGAACTCAACCAATTACTGGATTCCGTTTTAACACCACAAAAAGAAGGGGGAATCTAATGGAAAAGAAAAGAATTATCGTTGTGGATGACGATAAAAACACAAGATTACTCATCGAAAATATCCTGACCAAAACCAGACAATACGATGTGATTCAGGCCAGGAATGGAGAAGCCTGCCTGAGAAAGTTAAATGAAACCCATGTCAACCTGATCCTGCTGGATCTTCAAATGCCGGGGATCGATGGCATTGAAACACTGAAACGGATCAAAAAACAGGCGCCCCATATCCCCGTCATTATCATGACCGCACACGGCACCATCGAAAAAGCCGTCCATTCGATGAAGCTGGGATCATACGACTTTCTCACCAAACCTTTCCCCGCTGAACGGCTGAAGGTGACCGTGAAAAACGCGCTGGAAGCCGTGGCTCTGGAAACAGAGGTGAAGAGTTTGCGATCGGTACTGGATTCCCGCTTTCAATTCAAAAACATTATCGGGCGAAGCGGTGTGATGCAGGAAGTCTTTCGTGCAGTCGAAAAAGTCATTGACAGCGATGTCACCGTACTGATTCAGGGAGAGAGTGGGACAGGTAAAGAGCTCATTGCCCGTGCCATCCATAACGAAAGCAAAGTGAGACATGCCAAACCCTTCGTGGCCGTCAACTGTACGGCGCTTCCCGAATCGCTTCTGGAAAGTGAACTTTTCGGACACGAAAAAGGTGCCTTTACCGGAGCAGCGTCACGCAGAATCGGCAAGTTCGAACTGGCCAATGGTGGTACGGTTTTTCTGGATGAAATCGGGGAGATGAGTCCTTCCACACAGGCTAAAATATTACGCGTGCTTCAGGAGCGGGAATTCGAACGTCTGGGAGGAAACGCCCTGGTAAAGGTCAATATTCGGCTTCTTTCAGCAACCAATAAAAATCTCGAAGAAGAAGTCCGAAAAGGAACTTTGCGGGAGGATCTCTATTACCGAATCAGTGTTTTCCCCATCAAATTGCCTCCTCTTCGAGAACGAAAGGAGGATATTCCTCTGCTCGTCTCTCATTTTCTGGAACGATACAGTGAACGTGAAAATAAAAAAATAAAAGGGATTCAGCGTGAAGCGTTAAATGTTTTGTTGGGTTACCACTGGCCGGGAAATGTACGCGAACTGGAAAATGCCATCGAAAGAGCCGTGGTGATCAACAATACGGGTCAAATCATCATGAACGATCTGCCTCAGCACATTGTGACCTTTGGACGGGAAGGGATTGAATATCCTGACGAGACACTGCCCCGGTGGATTGAGAGACTCGAAATTGAGGTGTTGCAAAAAACGCTTCTTGAATTTGAAGGCAATATCACACAGGCTGCCAAAAAATTGGGTATCGGCAGAGCCACAATCTATCGAAAAGCAAAAAAATACAATTTACCCATTTCCAAATAAGGAGAACAGATTGACACATGTTTCAGATTTTTTGGTCATCGGCAGCGGCGTAGCCGGACTCTCATTTGCGCTTCACAGCGCCGAAATCGGCACAGTCACGATTCTCACAAAAAAACAGCGTGCAGATTCAAACACAAACCATGCACAGGGAGGCATTGCTTCTGTTTTTGGGAAAGACGATTCTTTTCATCTCCATATCCGGGACACGCTAAAAGCCGGTGTCGGACTGTGTCATCCCAAAGCGGTTGAATTGATTGTCAAACAGGGTCCTGAACGGGTCAGAGAACTTGAAAAATGGGGCGTAATCTTTACCCATCAGACAAAACAGAAGGGTATTTTTGATCTCGGAAGGGAGGGGGGACATTCAAAGAACAGAATTGTGCACGCCAAAGACAAGACCGGCATGGTGTTGGAGCACGCGCTTCTTGAGCGCGTCTTCGACCATCCTCAAATCGAAGTGAAAGAGAATCACATGGCTGTGGAACTGATCACCGAGCACCACTTAATGGGAGGCGGTAAAACCCGGGAAGACAAAGTTCATTGCTGGGGTGTCTATGCATTGAATGGGGAAACAGGAGAGGTCGATGTTTACCTTTCAAAAATCACCCTGTTGGCCTCGGGAGGAACGGGCAGGGTCTATCTCCATACCACAAATCCCTCCATTGCCAAAGGCGACGGGATTGCCATGGCTTACCGGGCGGGAGCAGCTGTTGCCAATCTTGAGTTTATGCAATTTCATCCGACAAGTCTCTATCATCCAGATGGAGACTCTTTCCTGATCTCGGAAGCGGTTAGAGGATTCGGGGGTATCCTCAGAACGGAGTCGGGTGAAGCCTTTATGAAAAAATACAATCCCCAGGCCGATTTGGCTCCGCGGGACATCGTCGCCAGAGCGATCGACGCTGAAATGAAAAAACGGGGTGATACGTGCGTCTATCTGGATGTGACCCACCTCAATGCGGCAGAAGTTCGGGACCATTTCCCCCAGATCAATGAACGTCTGCTCTCATTAAAAATCGACATGACCCGTGAGCCCATTCCGGTTGTGCCCGCGGCCCATTACATGTGCGGCGGTGTTTTAACCGATCTGGAGGGCAGGAGTACAATAAAAAGCCTCTACGTGACTGGGGAAACCGCCTGCACCGGCGTCCATGGCGCAAACCGTTTGGCATCCAACTCCCTTTTGGAAGCACTCGTTTTTTCCTATCAGGCCTTTTTGGATGCTCAGAAAAAATTTGAAAAGGGTAAAATAAAGCTCCCGATGATCCCGCCGTGGGATGACAAAGGCACCTTTAATCAGGAGGAGTGGGTGCTCATTTCACACGATGAGAGAGAAATTCAAAGGCTGATGTGGGATTATGTCGGCATTGTGCGCTCCAATGAAAGATTGGGACGTGCCGGAAGACGAATCAACATGATATCCGATGAAATTGATAAATTCTACAGGAAAACGAAAGTAACCGCAGGCCTTCTTGAGCTTCGGAACATGGCCTGTGTTGCTTCCCTGATCACCCGTTCCGCGCTCTTCAGAAAAGAGAGCCGGGGTCTTCACCACACAACGGATTATCCGGAGAGGAACGACGCAGAATGGCTGGGCAATACCATAATCAAAACAGATAAGACATTTCTTAAACCGATCGACGCACCGCTATCATCCATATAATATGGAGCAAACATGGTGATCGGGCTTACAGCAGATTCATATCGCAAAATTCCTGTTTCAACCATTCTCTCGATGATAAAATGGATCGGCGTCCAGGCTTCCGAAGTCACGCAGCACGTATTCGTTCATCCGGAAAGGGTACTGAAAAACAGTCGGGGGATGAAGCTCGGACTTCATTTGCCCAATGTTGGCAATGACGGTTACGATCTCTCTTCCCTCATGTACAAGGAAGAAATCGAATGGAGCCTTGGAAAGGTTGCCCAATACGGAGACCGATTTCAATTTCAATATGCGGTTTTTCATCCTCCGGAAAGAGATACCTCCCAGCAATCACTCGATTTTTATATAAGCAACCTTCACCAAATTCCAATCCCCCTTATCTTGGAAAATCCGCGTGGCTGGTCACGCGATCGATTCAGTCGTTTTTTCAGGGATATTCAAGACAAACTGGAAGACCGGCTCCACGGTATCTGTCTCGACATCCCCCATGCTCACCTGGCCGGAGAAGACTGGGTCGCATTTTATCAGATATTCAGGGAGCAGATCAGGGTCATTCATCTTTCCGATTGCAAAGAGGAAGAGGATCTTCATCTTCCCTTCAATTGCGGAGGCGACCTCAACCTGCAGGACATACTGACCACCCTGAAAAAAGAAGGATTTGACGGTATCCTCAATCTCGAAATCAAACCACCATCGATAAATCATTTGGATTATTTCTTTGAAACCTACATGCAAACCCAGGAGTTCTGCCATCCGGGCAATTATAAGAAAATGAAACGTCGCATGAAAATCGTGAACCGTTTGGGTCGATGTTTAGGACGATTTTTCAAATAGGGGGATGGTGTCATTCTGAGCGGAGTCGAAGAATGGGGGGAAGAGCCATAATACAACATTTAATCGGGACGAATGTCCCCATTCATTCAAACGCTCAGTTCGGATATCCTTGGCAATCCAGACATTCATGCATTATCTTAAGCAGGTATCTATGGACGGAGTGAAGATAGATAGAATACCGTATGTCAAATAAAGTAAGCTTCAATTAAAACATACCTTTTACTCAATTGAATTACAATTATACGCCTTGATGAACCATCATCAACTCTAAAAAATAAAATATGTTGATTATGAAGTATATAATGTTTATATTTGAAAGTATAAACAATATAGTGTGGAGATAATTAACAATGAAAGCGACTGCAAAAGACTTACGGTTCCATTCAAAAGAGCTGTTGGACACGGTTTCCCGGGGGGAGGAAGTTATTATTACATTACGCGGCAAACCTCATGCGAAACTGATACCCATCAACAGAACAGATAAAAATAATGAATCTGTTGACAATGCTCTTTTTGGTATATGGAAAGATAATCAATCGGTCAAAAATGTGGATTCATATATTCGAAATCTGAGAAAAGGAAGATTCCAATGATGGTCGATACCGATGTGCTTATCTGGTACATGCGAGGCAATGAAAAAGCATTGAAAATAATCAATCAACAAAATGCGTTTCACATATCGGTCGTGACCTATATTGAACTGGTTCAGGGAATGCGAAACAAAGATGAACTGAATGCACTCAGAAATGCCTTAAGGAATTGGAACACGAAGATTCTCTATATCACCGAAGAAATATCTTCAAAGGCCATGTTTTACATTGAACGTCACTATTTAAGTCATGCCTTGCAATTGGCCGATTCCCTCATACGTGCGACTGCTCTGGCAAACGGATTAACGCTCTTGACCGCCAATGACAAACATTATAAAATGATTAACGAATTGAAATTAAAAATCTTCAGACCATAACAGACCATAAATGCAAACCTATTTAAATCTCTCAATTGAAGCATACGCACTGTGGTTGTGTATCGACTCCATGTTTTCGGACTGGACATGATACCATGAAATCCGGGGATCGATATCCAGCTTCTTGGCCACCTCCCGGACAACATCTTCCACAAACATGGGATTATCGTAGGCCTGTTCTGTCACGGCCTTCTCATCCTTCCGCTTGAGCAGCGCGTAAAGCGGACTCGAAGCCGAACTCTCCGCCAGCTCGATGAGCTCCTCAATCCAGATAAATCCATGGTAGCGAATCTGAATGCGGACGAGGGACCGCTGGTTGTGGGCACCCCGCTCGGAAAGCTCTTTCGAACAGGGACAGAGTGTCGTCACAGGAACCTCAATGCCTAAGATGAAATCTTCTTTTTCCCTGAGCGTCACCTGATACGTGCAGCGATACTCCAGGAGACTTTTTGCTCGCGTCACAGGAGCCGATTTCTCCATAAAATAGGGAAACGTGACTTCCATATGGGCCTCTTCGGCATGCAGCTTGGTCTTCATCTGCTGGAGCACCTCTCCGATCCTGTCGATATGCAGTTCACGATGATGTTCGTTAAGGATTTCCACAAAACGGCTCATGTGTGTGCCCCGAAAGCGGTGCGGCAGATTGACATACATGTTGATCGAACCGACCGTATGCTGGAAACCATTCGCTTTATCGAGCACGGTGATGGGATAACTCAGATTTTTAACGCCGACTTTATCGATGGGTATTTTCCGGGGATCGTGCTGACTCTGGATATCGGTCACGGATCAGGACTCCTTTTTATACTCCGCTTTGACGACGGTCTTGACATTCCCCCGGGGATTGAAATCCCCAACGACCTCCATCCAGCGCGGTTGACACACTTTGACCAGGTCATCCAAAATCCGGTTCACCGACTCCTCGTGAAAGACCTCCTGATCACGAAATTTGTTAATATAAAGTTTGAGCGATTTGAGCTCAATGATCAGCTTATCCGGAATATACTTCACATGAATGGTTGCAAAATCGGGATAGCCGGTGATGGGACAGAGACAGGTAAATTCGGGAAGTGTTATCTCCACTTCATAATCCCGCTGGGGATACCGGTTCTCGACAGCGGAGAGTTTGGAGTTGAGAATTTCTTTCTGTCCGCGCTTCAGTTTCTCTGTCATTGGAATACCTCTTGTATCATTTAAACCACATATTGTGTCGGATCCGGAATTCCGGCTTCCCTGAATCCCTTTTCCCTGAGCAGACAGCTGTCGCACTGCCCGCAGGCTTTGCCGTCTGGTGAGGGATCATAGCAGCTCTGCGTCATGCCGTAGTCGATGCCCAGTTCATGCCCCTTCTGAATAATTTGAGATTTTGTCATTTGAATCAATGGCGTATGAACTCGAATCCTTTGACCTTCCACACCCGCGCGCGTGCCCAGATTGGCCATCTTCTCAAAAGCCTCTATGAACTGCGGCCGGCAGTCTGGATATCCGGAGTAATCCAGCACATTGACACCGATAAAAATATCCGACGCACCCAGGCTTTCTGCCCAGGAGAGCGCAAAGGAGAGAAAAATCGTATTCCGGGCCGGTACATAGGTTACAGGCACATGCTGCGACATTTCCTCCTCTGACCGCTCTTTGGGCACTGGGATCTCCGTCGTCAGAGCCGAACCGCCGATGGAGGCTAAGTCGATGGTCAGGATGAGATGGTCTTTGACCGACATGGATCTCGCAACACGCCGGGCCGCTTCAATCTCAAATTGATTCCTCTGTCCGTATCGAAAACTCAGTGCATAGAGATGATATCCTTCGGCTTTCGCACAACCCAAAGTGGTTGTCGAGTCGATGCCTCCGCTGAGCAGAACCACCGCTTTTCCCGCCACCCTATCTCCCCCTTTCCTGATCCGGCCAGATGATTTTATGGAGCTGGAGCTGAAGACGGACTTTCAATCGATCTTGAAGGATTCCTTCGGCGATCCGTGCAGGATCCATTTGGCCGTGAACGGGTGAAAACAAAACATGGACACGATCGGATAAGGCATACCGTTTGATAACGTCTTTCGCCCAGTTATAATCCGACAAATCGGTCAGCACAAATTTTACTTCATCATGAGGCTTGAGCCGTTTGATATTTTCCCAGTCCATTTTATCGCTTTCCCCGCTGCCTGGACATTTGATATCGACAATGCGGACAAGATTTCCCCTGGCAAGATCGATATTCTGCGTGCCGTTTGTCTCCAATAAAACCCTGAATCCCCGCTTCGAAAGCACGCGGATGAGATCAGGCGTTTCTTCCTGAATCAGAGGTTCGCCCCCTGTGATTTCAACGAGCAAACAACCGTATTGACCGACCTGTTCAACAATCTCAGCGATGGACATGGGCGTTTTCTGATCAGCTGCATATCGGGTGTCACAGTACCTGCAATCCAGATTGCACCCGGAAAGACGCACAAAAACGCACGGCAGTCCGGCAAAGGAGGATTCGCCCTGAATCGAATAAAAGATTTCGCTGACATCGATCAACTTACGGCTCCGAATAAGAAACAGAATAGGTTGCCGACTCCCAGACAGTAACCCGCGAAATATGAACGGAAACAGGCAATTTTTTCTTCACTTCTTGATAGATGTAACGGGACAGATTTTCGGCTGTCGGATTTTCCTGATCAAAGGGTGCAATATCATTCATGTGATGATGATCGAACGGCTTGATGACCGATTCCGTGATGGCCCTCAATGATTTGAAATCAAAACTGATACCCACTTTATTGATTTGATCTGTTTTGACTTCTACGCGCACTTTGAATGTATGTCCGTGAAGATCCTTGCAGGGCCCCTCATAGCCGTGAAGCTGATGGGAAGAGGCAAACTGGGTTTCAATCGACGTGCAGTACAATGGATGGTACTCCTCTGCTTTTATGAAAAATGATCTGCTGTCCGGGAAAATCAACACTTAAGTATAACAAGAATTTGGGGGTTTGTCAAGAAATTTGTGGACGTGCCGTCATATTCGAAATGGGATAATTTCATTCAACATCGTCAGGCTGAAATATCTATTCACAAAAGGGATTCCTGCTCAAAATAATAAGGGAATGACAATACAACAAAATCCTAAATAAATACGATCACCCAGGCTCATCCGAAGTTGGGCGTTTGAAGAATGGGAACATTTGTCCCAATTTAATATCATATCATTGCCTATCCCCAGATTCTTCGACTTCGCTAAGAATGACCCTTACTCCTTAATGGTAAGACCACACATGATCGCATTTGTTTCCCCCTGGATTCCCGCTCAAAACATCGGGGAGATAACACTTCTTGATTTGCCTTTTTGATGTTCTTTCATGGTTTTTTGCACGGACTGTCGAGAAGACGCGTTTTTCCCCGATTCATCCAATACTCCGTATTTCTGCAAAGCAGTAAACAGAATGAGTGTTCAGCATGGCAATCCAAATCATTGCTTCTAAATTAAACATTGACTTTCACCGATAATATTTTTATTATAAAAATTAATACAATTTGCCCATCAGCAGGGGCAGGTTGCTGAATTGACTATTTTTCATGAGGAATATATGATTTTAAAAAAATGGATCTATTTTTTGACAGGACCCATCCTGTGTACCACGCTTCTCTTCACGGTCTTCTGTTCCAATCCCGAGGATGCCACAGGCCCCGAAGATGAAGTCCCTATAACTCCCGGCGAGATAACTGGTGCTATTGATTCCGATTTACAGAACACACTGGATTTCGGTCAGCTTTCCCTGCTCGTCCCCAGTTCCGAAGTGGACATCGGTGATGACGGCTCTTTCGATGCGAACTTCCTCGTTGGAAGTCCTGAGAGTTTGCAGACAGCGATTCTGCCCGTTCTGCAGAATGACCAGCCGGTGCTGCTGACCTATGCCTGCTCAAACAGCAGTCTCAATCCTCTTGGAACGACCATGGAGATCGGCGCCCAGAGCACGGCGCTGGCTCTGGTGATGATGCATCCCCTCTTTTACGGTTCCACGCCTCAGGGCCGTGTGGAGATCGCCAACCGCGTGGCAACCCACACCTCATTTGCATCCCTGGTGACACAGGTCAGCACAGCTGTACAGAATGATCCCACAACCTATCTGGATAGCCTCAGTACTTACGACGCCCTTTATCAGCAGGCGGGAGAAATCGCTCTGAGCGTCTTCGATGCCATCGTCCCTGTGCAGAAACCGTCGGGAACCATTTCAAAACCAACATCACGTCCCAAGCCCTATGCCGCAGCAAACAACACCAGCAGCATTAAATACTTCAATCCTTATTACATCTTCTACGGAACAGGCGTATACGACTACAATACCGGAAACAACGTACAGACTTTCCTGCAGTCTCCAAGAGACCTCTACTGGGGTGTGGTTCCCTTCGTCGGTGATTACGGGGAAACCGTTCAGTCGCTCTCCCAGGGCGATTATACGTTTAAACTTTATAAAGGATTTAATTGGTCCTCTGTGGGAATAGACGACGGAATAGATCCGTCCCATCCTTCGGGGAGGTCCACCTGGGCCAACACACTGATGGGCATTTTGAACATTGTCGGTCTGGTCTGCCCTTATGCTGAAGGCACGAATGTCAATGGACTGCTGAGCTCTGTCGATAATTTTTCCAGTATGGTGGACCTGTCCATTGCCGTGGGCAGTAAGGATGTGACGCAGATGATCACGGCATTTATATTTTTTATCAATGACAACAGGAATGTGATTGTGCAGATGCTCTGGAGCCCGCAGGATGCCAACAATGTGGGTAAGTATCTTTCCAAACTCAACGGGGCATTGTCTAATGTGGCGCTGCCCCTCAAAGTGCTTCAGGCCGAGACCAAGGTTCCCTTCTTTTTTGATTTGGCTGTCGATGCGCCCTCTGAGGAGATTTTCAGCCGGCGCTTTCAGAACGGCATGCTGACAAACATCGAGCTGGGTCCCATACAGGTCACGCAGCCGGATGCGGAGACCGAATGGGAATTGGGCGAAGAGAATGTGACCATCACATGGAATACGGGAAACGTGCCGGGCAATGTGACCATCGATCTCTACAAGGGATCGAGTCTGGAGGAAATCATCTCCAATGACACACCCAACGACGGGCTTTTTGACACCTGGGATGTGACCTCCACGCTGGACACGGGAGACAATTACACGGTCAAAATCTCATCCCTGTCAGCGGGAGACAACAGCGATTTCAGCGATCCCTTTACCATCCGCCTGCCGTTGAGCAATATTGAGATCACCGAGCCCAACAGCTCCAGCGTCTGGATGCAGGGCCAGCAGAATGTGACAATCACCTGGGAGCCGGACAACGTGACGGGCAATGTCGCCGTGGCTCTTTACAAAGGGGATGTGCTGGTGGAGACCCTTGCCAGCGCAACGAACAATGACGGCGACTGGATCGGGTATGATGTGCCTTCCGACATGACGCCCGGAACGGATTACCGGATCAAAGTCACGCCTCTTTCCTACCCGGTCTATTACGGGATCAGCGATGACTTCGAAATCAAGGAAAATGTGTTTGAAGTGACCGAACCCAACAGCGGAACCGTCTGGCAGCTGGGACAGCAGGATGTGGCCATTCTCTGGGGCACAGGTAATGTGACAGGTACTGTCGATATCGCCCTTTTTAAAAGTTCAACAAAAGTGGAAGATGTGGTGACCGGCACCACCAACGACGGCAGCCACACCTACTGGGATGTGCCGGGTTATCTGAACCCTGCAACCGATTACCGCGTCAAGATCACATCGACTGCCAACAGCAGCATATTCGACTTCAGCGACTATTTTGAAATCGAATCGGTCTCCGGCGATCCCTATGAGCCGAACAATTCCCGGAATGATGCCTATGCTGTGGGTCTTTCGGGAACGCCCGCTACCTGGCAGAGCGGATCCGGGCCGGAGATCAATCCCAAGGACGACCAGGACTGGTTCAGGTTTGCGGTATCCGGCGGGTACGAAATCACCATTACCTGTGATGTGACATCGCAGCTGGATGCGGGTCTTTTGCTCTATTACAATGAAACCAAGGTCGACGATATGGACGGAGGAAATTACGGGGAAGACGAGATCCTGATCTATTCAGTCCCCGCAGAAGCCGGGGGTACATACTACGCGGCTGTGGTTCATTACAGTGATATGGAAAAAACCAGCACCACGCTTGCCGACACCGGCAGCTATGAGCTGACCATTATGAAAACCGGCCATATCGAAGTCACGGAACCGACAGCATCCACGGTCTGGATGCAGGGCCAGAACAACGTGCCCATCCGCTGGAAAACCGGCACATTGGGGGGAAACGTTAAAATCGAGCTGTATGAATTGGCAGGATTCTCCGGTTACGTTCTTGATGAAACGATCACTTCTTCAACATCAAATGACGGCATATACACCTCCTACGATGTCTCTTCAAGCCAGACGGCGCATGCCTATTATCGAGTCAAGATCACTTCCCTGTCCGATCCCGATGAAAACGACATGAGCGAGACTTTTACCATCCGTGCTTCAAGCAGCGATCCCTACGAACCAAACGACACACGCCATTCCGCCTATCGAATCACATTCAGCGGGTCGCCACCCGCATGGTCGAGCGGTTCCGGACCGGATATCGATTCGGGCGATGAGGAAGACTGGTTCACATTTACGGCTTCGGAAGGAGAAAAGTTAACCGTGTACTGCGACGTGACTTCCAACCTTGATCCGGAGATCGTCATTTATTACCATGATCCCGATTACGGTGATTCCAAAGTTGCGTCAAAAGACAGCGGCGGCAGCGGCGGTGATGAAACCTTGTCCTACACCATCCCGTCCGGAGGAAGCGGAACCTACTATGTGGGCGTGTCTTATTATGCAAACTTCAAACCGAGCACACCTGAGGCAAACACGGGCAGTTACCAGCTCACCATTACTAAAGAGACACTTTCAACAGATCCATACGAACCCAATGATACGCACAGTGCAGCCTATGCCATCTCATTCAGCGGAACACCCTCCACATGGTCGAGCGGCTCCGGACCGGAGATCGATCCCTCCACAGATCAGGACTGGTTTTCTTTCAGCGCATCTTCCGGCGATGAAATCACAGTCGAAATCGACGCCACCTCATCCCTTGAAGCGGAGCTTGTCCTCTATTACAATGGCAGTCAGGTGAAAGATACGGATACACCTTCCAGCCTTGATTTCACCATGACCTACACGGTATCGTCGGGTGAAGGAGGAACCTATTATCTGGGTGTTGGATACTGGAATAACATCGAAAAACCTTCAATCACGTCGACTGAAACGGGGAGTTATGAGCTGACCATCACAAAAGTAACACCCTCTTCCTCTGATCCGTACGAACCGAACGACACACGGTCTTCGGCTTACGCCATCTCGTTCAGCGGAACACCGCCCACCTGGTCGAGCGGAACCGGGCCTGAGATCGATCCCGGAGGAGATGTAGACTGGTTCAGATTCACCGCTTCCGCAGGTGAAAATATAACGGTGGAGTGTGATGTGACTTCCGATCTCGACCCGGAGATCGTTATCTATTACGGGAGTTCAAAAGTAGCCAATAAAGATGCCGGAGCCAGCGGCAGTGACGAAACGTTGTCCTACACCGTCCCCTCCGGCAGCAGCGGAACCTACTATGTCGGAGTCGCCTGGTACATCAATCTCAAACCGAGTACACCCGCGGCCAACACGGGCAGTTACAGACTGACCATCACGAAGGAGTCGGGCATCAGCGGTGATATTGTGATCACTGAACCCGCATCCTCCACCGTATGGACTCAGGGTCAGCAGAATGTTTCTATCCAGTGGGATACAGGCAGCCTCGGAGGCAATGTAAAAATTGAACTTTATAAGGGTGCTTCCTCTCAGACCACGATTACCAGCTCCACAGCCAATGATGGTAGTTACACAGTCTGGGATGTGCCATCCGGACAGGTATCCGGTACGGATTACCGCATCAAGGTTACATCGACTTCCAATTCAAGTAAATATGATTACAGTGACTATTTCAGTATTCAAACCGCCGCCAGCGGTGATATAGAAGTGATTCTGCCCAATTCGTCCACAGTCTGGACACAGGGCCAGAGTGATGTGGTCATCATGTGGGAAACCGGTGATCTGGGAGGGACGGTTAAGATTGAGCTTTATAAGGGATCAGGCCTCAGTGCGACCGTCATGAGTTCCACAAACAATGACGGCAGTTATCAGCTCTGGGATGTGCCGTCTGATCAACCACCCGGTACAGACTATCGCATCAAGGTCACATCGACTTCCAATTCGAGCAAATATGATTACAGTAGTTATTTCGAGATTCAGGGTGAACAATCCTCAGAAAATTATATTATATCGGTCCCCAATTCATTAACCCAATGGGCACCAGGTGATTATGATCTTACCATTCGCTGGGATGCGAGGAATGATGGTGAAAATGTCAATATTGAGTTATACAAAGGAAATTCGCTGGCTCAGACCATCGCGAATAATGTGACAAATGATGGATCTCATAATAGTGTATTTCCATCCACTTCTCTGATACCGGGATCGGATTACCGCGTTAAAATATCAAATGGACCCTCAAAAAGTGGTTACAGCGACTATTTTGAGATTGTTCCCCAGAATGATGATAATATTCGTGTGATGGTACCCAATTCTTCCACATGGGTATCGAATAATGAACAATTTAACCGCTGGCCGACTCTCTGGACTCCCGGTGAAAATGAAATAATTTTCTGGGAAGACGGTCAATTGGGAGGCAATGTAAAAATTGAGCTGTTCAAGGGCGGTGGTTTTCATTCCACCATAAAGTCTTCGATCATGAATAATGGTTCCAATTCATGGACAGTTCCCTCAAACCTGACACCGGGATCAGATTACCAGATTAAAATTACTTCCCTATCCAATTCAAGTAAGAATGATATGAGTGAATATTTTGTTGTTGAATCAACCACATCTTCGCTTGAGGTAACCTCCCCGTCAAGCGGGACTCAGTGGAACAAAGGTCAGCAAAATGTGACCGTAACATGGAATACGGGTGGAATAGGCGGAAATGTGAAAATTGAGTTGTGGAGAACAAGCATTAATCATATTCAAACATTTATCATTGATACTCCGAATGATGGAAGTTATACAATCCCGCAGATACCTGTTGATCTGAGTTCCAGTACTAATTATATGATTCGTATTACACACAGAACCAATTTCGAGATTTTTGATTTCAGTTCATTTTTTGGAATTCAATAAAATCCGATCGGATTTATTTATTAACTTTTTCTTGACTGGTTTTACAAAAGTTCTTATATTTAAGTCCAATATCAAGTGGCGCTTTAGCTCAGTCGGTAGAGCAACGGACTGAAAATCCGTGTGTCCCCAGTTCGATTCTGGGAGGCGCCACTAAGTAAAAACAATAACTTAGGCTCGCTTTTTAACGAGCCTTTTTTATTGATTTTCCAATTTGTGCCTTAGGCGTGCCTTAAATTTTCTAATTATCATTCCCAATCATATTAAAATTTTTTCAAAAATAAAAGCATAAAAAAATCTAGAAATCAAAATCCCAATACAATAAAAAATATTATTGAAGATTTTTAACAATCACATTGCATTATAGTGTTTAGTGGAAAAAAATCAATTAATATTTAAAGCAATCTTATTCCTAAAGTTTTTACTTGAAATTGATCAAATAATTTGCTATACTCTCTTAGATTTGCTGAGCAACGAGATGGAGATTTAAAATGTTGCGAATA
>JAFGDT010000087.1 GCA_016931965.1 bacterium
ACATCTACCATAGGGATTCTCCTTGATGTTTTTTATAGTTCTATCCAATTTAAGAATTCCTATGGTCATATGCACTAAACTTTAAATGAGTGAGGAACTCAATTTGTATGAACAATGAAGAAACAACCCTATGCAATCAAGTTGAACACAATTCTGAAGGATACAGAAAAACAGTCGCGCTGAGGGACGAGATTCTGCGCAGACCTCTAAATCTGTCTTTCAGTGCAGAAGAACTGAATGCGGAAGACGGTTCCTTTCACCTGGCCTGCTGGCGGGATGGTATTCTTGCAGCGTGTCTCGTATTAAAGCCGCTGTCTGAGAATCAAATTTGCATGCGCCAGCTTGCCGTGCAAGCCGATCTCCAGAGAAGGGGAATCGGTAGAAAATTGGTGAACTACGCCGAGTCCTTTGCAAAACAGCATGGATACCATGAAATGGTCCTCCATGCCCGTGAAACGGCAGTGGAATTTTATGAAAAACTGGGCTATCGGAAAGAGGGTGACCGATTTACCGAAGTGACCCTACCCCATTATCGGATGCGCAAAATTTTAGGAAATCGAAAAACAAAAGAGCAATTTAATTGATCGTTGGAACGACAATGGATATCCCTTTCCATAATCCGTAAAAATAGGTCAACCTCCAATCATGAAGAAGGAAATGTATCAATAATAGATTATTGTTACATGTTACTGCATACTAACACCAAACAAAGGAAGAATATTCAATGAAAAGTTCAATAAAAAAATCAATTTTAAAAACCCTGTTTGTCCCTTTCATCTTTCACATCGGTTTAATACAGGCACAATATGCATCCATTCCGGACCACCCCAGAATCATCTGGAAAGTCGAGGATGTCGAATCGTTAAAAAACAAAATCTCGAATAACATCACACTGAATGAATTGAATGATCTCATTCTCGAGCAGGCGGATGCCATTATACCTTTGGACGTGGTCAAACGGGAACTCATAGGCCGGCGGTTGCTCAACGTATCACGCACCTGCCTGAAACGTGTGCTGACACTTTCCTATGCTTACAGAATGACTGAAAACCCAGACTATCTGCAAAAAGCGGAAGCGGAGATGCTGGCAGCATCCGCATTCTCGGACTGGAATCCTTCCCATTTCCTGGATGTGGCAGAGATGACCATGGCACTGGCTATCGGGTATGACTGGCTCTATCCCCACTTAAATTCTGAATCCCGCCAAACCATCAAAGAGGCCATTCTGAATAAAGGTCTTCATCCATCAGTAAATGGTGACGATGAGTACAACTGGTGGCTCAGTGCGATAAACAATTGGAACCAGGTCTGTAACGCAGGCATGTGTTTCGGAGCCCTGGCAATTTATGAAGACGAACCCGAATTGGCAGAAACGATTATCGCACGAGCCGAGGAAAGTATTATGCTCCCCACAGAGGAGTACGAACCTGACGGTGCCTATCCGGAGGGAGCCAGTTACTGGGACTATGGAACCACGTTTCATTTGATGCTGATTGATGCCTATGAAAGCGTCTGGCCAGAAAATCATGATCTGATTATTGGGAGTGGTTTTTTAAAAAGTGGATCTTATTTTCTGCATGTACACGGCCCTGCGGGAAATTTTAATTATGCGGATGGTGGATTGGGAATGGGCCTCTCACCAGCTGTTTTTTGGTACACAGCTCGTACAGGAGATCCCGGACTTGTATGGCATCAAAAGAAACCGCTTGAGCGTTTAATCAACCGAGAGGAACAAATCGATGCAGCCGGATCGTCCAACCGGTTTCTACCTATGGCCATAATCTGGGGCAGCAAACTGGAATCGTTTCGGTTCATAGAGCCGGAATCCTGTTCCTGGATGGGCGGTGGAAGTAATCCAGTCGGATTGCATCGGACTTCCTGGGACGATGATGCCATCTTTGTGGGTATCAAAGGAGGCTCTCCCAGTGTTAACCACGGCCACATGGATATAGGTTCTTTTGTGATGGATGCATACGGCATACGCTGGGCTCTTGATCTGGGCGGTCACGATTATAACAAACTTGAAGTCCAGGGCATTGAATTGTGGGACCGCAGCCCTGAAGGGCAACGCTGGCAAATATACCGTTACTCCAATCTCTCGCACAATACACTGGTTATAAACGGTGGTCTTCAAAAGGTGGATGCCGAGGGAACCCTTATCAAACATTCTGGGCAGAATCCCAATTTCAGATATACGGTTGTGGATATGTCACCTGTTTACGAGGAACAGCTGGCTTCGGCATTTCGTGGCATTGCCATTGTCAATTCGCAATATGTTGTGATTCGTGACGAGGTCCTCAACACAGATGTAAAAAGCCGTGTGAGATGGGGGATGATGACGCATGATACAATTGAAAAGATTGATGATCAAACGGTCATCATTCACAAGGATAATCAATCCCTGATGCTTAAAGTCGTACAACCAGAGAATGCGGAAATTCAAACCTATTCAACCGATCCGAAAAACGATTTTGAGGACAAAAATCCAGGCACACTGATGGTTGGTTTTGAGACAGATTTGGCTCCCAATCAAAGCATGAATTTGATTGTATTACTCATTCCCGGAGGATCCAGAAAGCTGGATCAAATCCAGCTGAGTCCATTGACAAATTGGTAAAAAAACAGTATTATATACCAAGCTATTGATCTGTCAAAATATATTTTTGGCTCCGCAGGATCGAGAGCCCCCGCATAGAATGAGGATATGGGTTACAGAAAAATGATATAAAATAGCGGACTGATAAAATGCTAAAAATAAACTCCAAAATAAAAACATCGGATCTCAAATCCCAATTGAACCGGCTTTGGGAATTATCCAATGAAAAAGTCTATTCCATTCACAAACATTATGATACATCAAAAGGATCACCGGTTTTTACAGAAAAGGGCAAATATACAACCCGGGGCTGGACTGAATGGACGCAGGGTTTTTTATTTGGTTCTCAAATTCTGCAATTCGATATGACCGGTGATCAAAAAATGCTTGAAACTGGAAGAAAAAACACCGTGGAATATATGGCACCGCATGTATCCCATTTTGGTGTTCACGATCATGGTTTTAACAACATGAGCACCTATGGGAATCTTCTTCGATTGATGAATGAACATAAAATGCCAGAGAATGAATGGGAACGTCACTTTTATGAAATGGCCATAAAAATATCGGGAGCGGTCCAGGCCCGGCGCTGGACAACAATCAAAGATGGCGGATTTATCTACTCATTTAATGGACCCCATTCGCTTTTTGTCGATACGATTCGATCCTGCAGAATTGTAGGATCCAGCTATAGATTGGGGCATCAAATGCAGGATGAAAACGATATAACAATTAACCTCTTAGAAAGAGTAGTCGAGCACACGAAATCGACAGCAAAATATTCCATATATTATGGTGAAGGCCGAGATGCCTATGACATCAGGGGAAGGACTGCACACGAAAGCATCTTTAATACCAATGATGGCCATTACCGTTGCCCCAGTACACAGCAGGGGTACAGCGCATTTTCCACATGGACACGCGGCTTGGCATGGGCCATGTGTGGCTTTGCAGAAGAATTAGAGTTCTTCTCTACTCTCGATGATGCGGAACTTGAGGCTGTTGGGGGAAGAAATTCTATTGAAACATATGCGACAAAAGCAGCCACCGCAACATGCGATTTTTATATACAATATACACCAACGGACGGCATACCCTATTGGGACACCGGTGCACCGAATCTGTACAAACTGGGAAATTATTTAGATAAACCCTCTGATCCGTTTAATGATTACGAACCTATAGATAGCTCTGCAGCTTCTATTGGAGCGCAGGGATTACTGAGATTGGGGAAATATCTGCAATTAAAAGGTCAGAAGGAGACCGGAGAAAAATATTTTCAGGCCGGGTTAACCGTTCTCAGCAATTTATTTAAGGAGCCCTATTTAAGCACCGATCCCAACCATCAAGGCCTGATACTGCATTCAATCTACCATCGTCCGAATGGCTGGGACTATATTCCGGAAGGCAGGAAAACCCCATGCGGTGAATCCAGTATGTGGGGAGACTACCATGCCCGTGAAGTGGCGCTGTATGTTCAAAGATTGATTGAAAATAAGCCTTATTTGACCTTTTATGGTTGTTGTCAATAATTGGCTAAACAACCAGTCTTATACTCTAAATATAGTAATTGAGAAAAAACGATGCGTGCAAAACAGATTACAGACCTTAACCGACTCTGTATACATACAATCACGACCAAACCCTGGTCAATTGAAACAGCCGCTCAGAAGTATGCAAAAATAGGTGTGAAGGGAATAAGCGTCTGGCGGAATGCTGTTGAAGGAAAAAACATTTCCCGGGTTGCATCAATGCTGAAAAATGGAGGAATAACGGTTGTTTCGTATGTCCGAGGTGGTTTTTTTGCATCTTATAATAAAAAGCTGAGACAGAAAGCATTGGATGAAAACAGGCGAATCATGGATGAAGCCGCTGAATTGGGAGCGCCCCTAATTGTCCTGGTTTGCGGATCTGATTACCGACAATCACTGGAAATATCAAGAAAGCAAATCGTCGAGGGGATCGCGGCTGTATTGCCATACGCGAAAGAAAGATATATCAAATTGGCTATTGAACCGCTTCATCCCATGTATGCAGACTCGCGTTCAGCTATAAATACTTTGAATCAGGCGAACCAAATATGTGAACAGTTAAGTTCAGATAACGTGGGAGTTGCAGTGGACGTCTACCATGTATGGTGGGATGAAAACCTGGAAAAAGAAATACAAAAATGTGCTGAAATGAATAAACTATTTGCATTCCATATGAGCGACTGGAAAACGCCTATCATCGATATGTTAAACGACCGTGGATTGATGGGAGAAGGATGCATTCCCATTAAAAAAATTCGAGGGTGGATGGAAGAAAACCATTTTACCGGATTCAATGAAGTCGAGATTTTTTCGAACGTGTATTGGTCACTGAATCAGGACCTCTTCCTGAAAAAAATAGTGAAAGCTTATTTGGAACATTGCTAAAAGCGTTTAAACCTTTCGATCTCTGCGGGGACATCAAATAAAATATGAAGGAAAAAATCAATATGGGCACAGACATAAAAGTTCACAAAATTGGTATCATTATGAATGGAGTGACCGGACGGATGGGGACAAACCAGCATTTATTGCGTTCTATCGTTCCAATGATCAAAGAAGGAGGCTTAGAAATAAACGACTCAGAGGTCATCATGCCTGATCCCATTTTAGTCGGACGTTCTGAACCAAAACTGGTTGAACTGTGCAAATTGTCCGGCATTAAAAAATGGTCCACGGATTTGGATATAGTATTAAATGATTCCAATTATCAAATCTATTTCGACGCCCAGACAACGGATCGCCGTTTTGAAGCAGTCAAGAAAGCCATACAAGCCGAAAAGCACATTTATTGTGAAAAACCCACTGCAAGATCGACAAAAGAAGCATACGAACTTTACATATTGGCCAAAAAAACAGGACTCAAGAACGGCGTTGTGATGGACAAACTTTTTTTGCCGGGTTTCAGGAAATTGAAACGGTTGATCGACAGTGGATTCTTTGGTGAAATATTTTCCATTCGCGGTGAATTTGGCTACTGGGTTTTTGAAGGCAAACCCATAAAAGCACAGCGTCCATCGTGGAATTATCGAAAAGAGGATGGCGGCGGCATTATCTTGGACATGTTCCCCCACTGGAGCTATATACTGGAAAATTTATTCGGTGCAGTTCGATCGGTCTCTGCTGCAGGCGCTATCCATCTCAAAGACCGCTGGGATGAATCCGGGAATCACTTTAAAACGACCGCAGAAGACGCGGCCTATGCGACCTTTCGGTTGGAGAACGGCATCATCGCTCATTTTAACTTGAGCTGGACGACCCGGGTCAGGCGGGATGATTTACTCACCATTCAGGTAGATGGACTCAAGGGATCCGCAGTGACTGGATTGAGAAATTGCTATATTCAACCCTACGGATCTACACCAAAAGCCGTTTGGAATCCTGATATAGAGAGTCCTTTCAATTATTTTGAAGATTGGGAAAAAATTTCTGACCATGAAAATGATGAAAACGGCTTTAAAGCCCAATGGAAATTATTTCTCCGCCATGTGGTCAAAGAGGAATCCTATAGAATGGATTTTTTCGAAGGGGCCAAAGGTGTCCTTTTGGCTGAAAAAGGATATGAATCCTGGAAAAACAGATGTTGGATGGACATTGAAAAGTTAGAACCTTGAATGACAATAAACCAATGACCCGTCCTTTTCTTCTGTTCTCACCCAATCGAGAGGAAATACCATGCTCAATAAGACCGAGAAAAAAATGACCAACCCTGTCGCTCTTATAACCGGTGCCGCTCGCGGTATCGGTTATGCGATTGCTGAACACCTGGCAAAAGCACGTTTCGACATCGTGATAAATGACATCATTGATGAAGAATCGCTGTCCAATAAACTCTCGGCAATTGAAAAACTGGGATCAGCAGTGCTCACCTGTCAAGCGGATATTTCAAAAAAATCGGACCGTGAAAAAATGCTTACCCGAATCAAAGAGAAATTTGGAAAGATAAACATTCTGGTGAACAACGCCGGAGTAGCTCCGCTCGAGCGAAAGGATATTTTGGAAGCCTCTGAAGAAAGTTTTGACCGTTTAATCAACATTAACCTGAAGGGACCATACTTTTTGACCCAGTCTATAGCCAACTGGATGATTACCTTAAAAAATGAAACAGAAATATTCGAAGGGGCAATTATCAATATTACCTCAATATCGGCAACAGTGGCTTCACCGAACAGAGGGGAGTACTGCATTTCGAAAGCAGGATTGAGCATGTCGAGTAAACTGTGGTCGGTCCGATTGGCTGAATTTGGGATACCGGTATATGAAATTCGACCCGGTATCATTAAAACGGACATGACCGTATCGGTACGGGAAAAATATGACAAATTAATAAATGAAGGACTCACCTTACAGAAACGATGGGGCCTGCCGGATGATGTCGGAAAAGCTGTTGCCTCACTGGCCCGCAGGGATTTTCCCTACTCCACAGGCCAGGTGATCACGGTTGATGGCGGTTTGACAATAGAACGATTATAAACAGATCCTAAAAACGTGAGTGAAAATTTGGAGCAACCGATGAAATCAAAAAAAACTTTATACTGGAATCTTTGTATTTTGGCCATGGTCATCCTCTCTATCATCACATTTTCACCCCTTGTTATTCCAGAAGGAAAATTTACACCACTTGTGTTCGGTCTGCCCCGCACGCTCTGGACCGGAATCGTTGTCTATGTGTTCATGGTTTTGTTCACCTATTTCGGTACCCGTGTACATCCCAGATCAGATCGTACGAAAGGAGAAACCGAATGACAATGACGACATGGCTTTTGCTTTTCGGTACTTTTTGGCTCCTGGCCATCGCCTATTTTTCTTTCAGATCGTACCGAAAGATTAAAACGGCAGATGACTATATTTTTGCCGGTTCAAGTCTCGGAGTATTGATCGGGCTTTTAACCTTTTCAGCGACTTTATTCAGCGCATTTACTTTTATGGGAATGCCCGATTTTTTCCGAACCCATGGTGTCGGATCGTGGATTTTTCTTGCCATTTCAGATGCTGCCATGTTTTTTTTCATCATCTGGTTTGGGCACAAACTTCGCGAGCAAGGAACTGCCAGAGGTTACAGCGGTGTTGCCCGTTTGATGGATAAGTGTTATGACTCAACCTCTCCAGGTTTATTGTATTTTTTGGGGATTTTCATTTTCCTGGTCCCCTACATGGCCGTTCAGATTAGGGGAATCGCTATTTTCTTCACAGCCATTTTCCCAGATTTAATGCCTTATTGGACATGGATCACCTTGATTGTGATGATTATCATCATCTACACCCAAATCGGGGGTCTCAGAGCGATCATCTATAGCGATTCTCTGCAGGCCATCATTTTGCTTCTTGTGATTTGGATCATCGGAGTGACTTGCCTGAAAAATGCAGGCGGTATTACCGGTTTATTTGCAAAAGTGAAACAATCTCATCCCGATCTTCTATCCATTCCCGGACCTCAAGGTCTGCTCTCATTTCAATATTTGTTGGCTTCTTTTTGGTCAATCATCATGCTGCCCGTCACACAGCCACAAATCACGACAAGACTGATCATCATGAAGAATGAACAAAAAATGCATCGAATGGCCGTTTCTTTGGGTGTATTTACATTTCTGATTTTGATTCCGACCATTTTTATTGGACTCTACGGTGCACTGGAATATTACGGAATTCCATCCAATACATTTTTATCGAACGTATTGTTGTTTGAGCAGACGAATATTATTGCAGCTTTGGCAGTGATTGGTCTCATTGCTGCATCGATTTCCACGGCAGACTCTCAAATCTTCGCACTCAGTACAGAATTCCGATCTCTGTTAAAAGGCAATGAAAAAAAGGTGATGCTCTATACACGTCTGGCAATCGTATTTTTTGCAATATGTACACTCGTTTTTTCACTCGTCTCCAGCGATCAGCTGGTCATTTTAGCCCGAATCAGCTTTATGGGTACTTCTATTATGGGTCCCATGATTCTGACGGGCATTTTTTCCAAACAAATACCGGGCAAAGAAATGATATGGTCAACCCTGATCAGCCTTATTGTTTTTATTGGATCCCAAGTGGGCTTACTGCCTATGGCCCTATTTGGCATCAACATCGACCTTCTTATTGTGATATTCATGATCATTGTGACTGTGCTTTCTGTTACTCTAAGAAAAAGGATTCAGAAATCATAGAATGAGACATAAAATGAATAATGATCTCTCACCAGTCTATTCCAATAACGATTTGAGTTTCAATATAAATAAGTAGACTGCATGCCGAAACACATCGGAATCGTCGCATGTAGCGCTGAAGGTGCCGCACTGTGCTACCGGACGATCTGTGCGGAATCGGTCGTACAGATGGATGAACACATCCACCCCGAAGTGTCTATGCATACTTATCCTCTGGGGAAATATATAATGCATATTCGTACGGGCAACTGGCAGGAGGTGGCCAGACTGATGCTCTCTTCTGCCCGGAAATTGTCGGCCATCGGTGCCGAATTCGCCATTTGTCCGGACAACACGATTCATCAGGCCTTCGATCTGGTTACAAGAGAATCGCCTATGCCCTGGCTGCATATCGCGGAAGCCGTGTCTGATGAAGCCAAACGAAAAGGGTTTAATAACCTGGCCATTACAGGAACAAAATACCTGATGACAGGCCCGGTCTATTCGGAAATACTGAAAAAGCAGGGTATTTCTTTTCAAATACCGGACAACGATGATCGGGAAAAGATCAATACCATCATCTTCAAGGAATTGGTGAATGGCATTTTTCGGGGTGAATCCAGATCTTATTTTAACCGGACCATTCAAAAGCTCAAAGACCGGGGTTGTGACGCGGTGGTACTGGGATGTACGGAGATTCCGCTTCTTATTGATCCTGAAGAATGTCCTCTGCCGATACTTGATTCAACCCGTTTGCTCGCCAGAGCAGCCTTGAAAGAAGCTTTAAGATATTAAATAAACAGATACACTGCGTGCAGATAAACCGGTACACGTTTTTATTTGATATCAATATGAGGAAAAACACCATGCTAAAAATAACGCGACGAAGTTTTATCAAATCCCTGGGACTGGCAGGTGCTTCTCTCGCCCTTCCTTCCCTGACCTGTATAAATGGTTCTTTCTTGAAGAAAAAACCCAATGTTGTTTTCATTCTGGTGGATGATCTGGGATACATGGATATTGGCGCGAACAATCCGGATTGCTTCTATGAGACACCCTATCTTGATAACCTCGCAGCGGAAGGAATGCGTTTCTCAAACGGATATGCGGCATGTCCTGTCTGCAGTCCGACGCGCTACAGCATCATGACCGGGAAGTATCCCACGCGCATCGGCGCGACGAACTTTTTTTCAGGCACAAGATCGGCAAAATTCAATCCCGCACCGCTGCACAGTGATATGCCTGTTGATGAGGTCACAATGGCCGAAAGTTTGAAACAGGCAGGATACAAAACGGCATTCCTCGGAAAATGGCACCTCGGTCCTTCTGAAGCATTTTGGCCGGAAGCGCAGGGTTTTGACATCAACATAGGCGGTCACAGCGCCGGCATGCCGCGTAGCTACTTTTCTCCTTACAGCAATCCGAAGCTGGCCGACGGACCGGAAGGTGAATATTTGACAAGCAGGCTGACTGACGAAGCAATTAAAATTATCGAACAGTTCAAAGATGATCCCTTCTTCCTCTATCTGGCATTCTATACAGTCCATATACCCCTGCAGGCACCGGAGGAGCTGATCAGAAAATATGAAAAAAAAGCCGTGAACATTGAAGAGATAGAATTTGGAAGTGAGGAACAGGTATGGCCCGATGCCGATCAACGAAGCGTGCGTATCCTGCAGAAACACGCGACCTATGCAGCTATGGTCGAAAGCATGGATTATCATGTAGGTCGACTCTTAGGTCACCTGAAAAAATTGGATCTGGATGGCCATACCATCGTTTGTTTCATGTCTGATAACGGCGGATTGTCCACTGCCGAGGGATCGCCCACATCCAATATTCCGTTGCGCGGGGGCAAAGGCTGGATCTACGAAGGGGGCATTCGGGAACCGTGGATCATCAAATGGCCCGGTGTCACCAGACCGGGAAGCACTTGTCACCACCCGGTTATCAGTACCGATTTTTATCCCACCCTTCTGGAAGCCGCCGGTCTTCCTCTGAACCCGCAGCAACACCTAGACGGTGTCAGTTTGGTACCATTACTCGAGGGAAAGGACCAAATCAACAGAGAGAGCCTTTTCTGGCACTATCCCCATTACAGCAATCAGGGCGGTTTTCCCGGAGGGGCCATCCGTGAAGGAGACTTCAAGTTGGTTGAACGGTATGAAGACGGCCGGGTACACCTCTACAATCTCAAGGACGACATCGGCGAAAAAAATGATCTGGCTGCCAGCATGCCGGACCGGGTGAATCAGATGTGCGAGCGTTTACATAAATGGTATAATAAGGTGGATGCAAAATTTCTTCAAGAAAAAGAGGGTCGAAAACCATGGAAACCGGATCATACATCTTCCCCTTAAAGGCCTTGCGGCCTCATATCCTCGTGGATGGAAATATCTATTTTAAACCGATCGAATTCAAGAATAGGGAAATAATCGATGAATGCAAAAACACACATCGTTGAAGTGACAGCAGATAACATCGCTGAGCATCCGCAGGCAATTTGTTTTATCAATCCAAAACATCCGCTGTACCATAAAAAGGCCGATTGGCTCAAAAAACAATTTAAGAATGGTTTGAAAATCAAACTGCTCTATATCAAGAACGAAAAAAGAGCGATAGGATTCATCGAATACGTGCCGGGGGAATATTGCTGGCGTTCGGTAGATGCAAAGGGATACATGTTCATTCACTGCCTCTGGACAAACGGGAAAAAATACCAGCATCAGGGATTAGGCAGTCTTTTGATACAGGAGGCAGAAAAAGATGCCCGGAATATGCTCGGTGTTGCCGTTGTAACAAGCGACGAATCGTTCATGGCCAATAAAAAGATATTCCTGAAAAGCGGGTACACATTGATGTCGGAATCTGGAAAAGAACAATTGATGGTAAAGCTATTCAAAAAAGGGCCCATACCCCACATCAACGACTCGAAAAGCGAACTTAAAAAATATAAAGGACTCACAATCGTCTACTCGAAACAATGTCCCTGGGTGGCCCGATTCATCGAGGAAGTAAAACCCATACTGAAAGAGAAAAAAATGAATCCAACTGTTATTAAGCTGAAAACTCCTGATGAGGCACAAAATAGTCCCTCACTCTACGGTGTTTTCAACCTGATTAAGGATGGCAGATTACTGGCGGACCGCTACATATCGACAACCCGGTTTTTGAATATTTTGAAAAAGGAAATCATAAGGTCGAGAGACGATTTCCAACCCCGCAGGCTCTCATACCCCCGCGGAAAATGAATAAGTACAGAAATCATTTTTGATTCTTCTTATCCTGATCCATACACGGATGACAATCAACTTTTCCGTGGCATTTTTCAATCTGTTCTTTTGTACAATCTTCCACTTTACCCTTCAATTGTTCTGGATTTTCACAGCACCTTGTTTTCGAGTGATCTTGACACATAAAAACCTCCCTTTTGATTTTGATAAAGTCAAGAAAAAAGTTATATTTTATAAACAATTGATGGATCGACTTTAAAATCCGGATTCTGATTTTCATGATCAATTTAAAACGCATCCGAAAATGCAATGATATCGAACTTGTTTCAGGGCCAGTCGTCTACTGGATGAGCCGCGACCAGCGTGTGCGTGACAACTGGGCTCTATTGTACAGTCAACAAAAAGCATTAGAATATCAGATCCCCATGGCAGTTGTTTTTTGCTTGGTACCTCAATTTTTAGGGGCGGGACAAAGACAATACCATTTTATGATTGAGGGATTAAAAAATATTGAAAGGGACCTCAAACAATTGAACATCCAATTCAGATTATTACAGGGAAAACCCGAAGAAAAGATACCCGAATTTTTAAAACAATCAAAGTCGGGCTTATTGGTTACGGATTTTGATCCCCTCAAAATAAAACGGAAATGGAAAGAAAAAGTGGGTCGATTGCTTCAAATTCCGGTATTTGAAGTTGATGCCCATAATATTATCCCTTGCTGGATAGCTTCGGAAAAACAGGAGTATGCCGCATACACCATCCGACCGAAAATACACAAACAATTGGATGCATTCTTGGTGCCGTTTCCCGAAATGAAAAAACATCCCTTTTTGGGAGAAAAAGAGGCTGCCCTTCCGATCGATTGGGAAATCGTAAAAAAGAATTTAAAAACAGAAACAAACAGTCAGTTGCAATCATTTTTCCTTCCGGGAGAAACCGAAGGTTCAAAAAAATTGAAACAATTCATCGACAAAAGACTGAATCATTACTCCAGTACCAGGAATGATCCGACAAAGAACGCTGTCTCGGATCTGTCGCCTTACCTCCATTTCGGCCAGATCTCTGCTCAAAAAATCGCGTGCGAAATAAAAAAGACGAATGCGGAGAAGAATTCAAAGGATGATTTCTTAGAAGAACTCATCGTCCGCCGTGAACTCTCAGACAATTTCTGCAACTATAATGAATATTACGATTCGTGGCGCGGATTTCCAGACTGGGCCAAAAGGACGCTGAAAGAACATCAATCGGATAAACGCGAATATCTCTACGGATTGGAACAATTTGAAAACGGAGATACGCACGATCCGCTCTGGAATGCCTGTCAAATGGAAATGGTCAAGAAAGGAAAAATGCACGGATACATGCGAATGTACTGGGCAAAGAAGATTTTAGAATGGAGCCCTACAGCTGAAAAGGCAATGGAGATTGCGATCACCTTGAACGACCGATATGAACTGGATGGAAGAGATTCCAATGGATACACAGGAATTGCCTGGGCGATTGGAGGCGTTCATGATCGCGCCTGGTTAGAGCGACCTGTTTTCGGCAAGATCCGTTATATGAGTCAAAAAGGCTGTCGATCAAAATTTGATGTTGACCAATACATAAAAAATGTTAATTTATTATAGTCATGACCGAGTTGAATTGAAACATTGAATCAATAGGAGCTGCTCATGAAAAGCAATAATCTCAATTTCCATGCAACACATTATATGCCCTTCTTCCTTTGCCTGCTTGTTACATTCCATACGACAAACCGTTCCGTACTTGCATTAGAGGAAAACAAAATCACACTGGCCAGAAAACTTTTTTACCAGAGTGTTGAAAATGAAGAGAGACTCGAAGAGGCATTCAACCTGTTTGAGGAAATTGGGGAAAATGAATCACTAGAGGGATTGGCTCTAACTTATATGGGTGCTTTGACAGCCCTGAAGGGGAAATATGCTTTCCTCCCCATCACAAAATACCGGCATGTACAAAAAGGACTCCAGCTCATGGATGATGGCATTCAGAAAAGCCCCGACAATATAGAAGCCCGATTCATTCGGGGAATGACCTGTTATTATCTTCCTTTTTTCTTTAATAGGAAAAAAACAGCACGCGAAGACTTTAAGATCATTGTAAAACAGTTAAATACAGAATGCCACTATTATGATACCGAATTGATCATGAATGTCACAAATTTCCTTTTGGAAAATGCGGAATTGAACCAAGAAGAAATAGAGATTATTCAAAACATACAAAATCAGATAGCCAAAGATGCAGGTTGAATACTTGATCTTCAATATCATCGTCCTGACCGGTCCGCTTGTATTCAGTCACGATCGGAAGGTCCGCTTTGTTGATTATTGGACAAAAGCCTTTATCAGTATCACCATGGTGATGATCCCTTTCCTGATTTGGGATATTGAAGTGAGTGGTATTCATTGGCATTTTAATGAAAAGTACACGTTGCCCGTTCGCATTTGGGGACTGCCCCTCGAGGAGATACTATTTTTTATCTCGGTGCCATTTGCCTGTTTATTCATCTGGCAGATTATGGTCACAGAAAAACAGACTACATTTTTCAATAATCAAATTGTATTGTATATCATTGCCCTTGCAGGATGTTTTTTAAGTTTTCTTGCGATGTCAACAGGTAAGCTATACACATCCATTGCCTGTTTTACTCTTGTGTTGACCATTTTCCTTGATCGCATCTTAAAAACACACCTGCTGAGTCAAAAAAGAACATATCTCTATCTGATCATTATTACGGGTCTCATATTCGTTTTCAACGGATACTTGACAACACGTCCGGTTGTCCTCTACGAATCCAATTACCTGACCAATATAAGAATAGGGACGGTTCCAATAGAAGACTTCGGTTATGGGTACGCTCTGATTCTCCTGTGCACGGTTCTATTTGAAAAATTAAAAGGTCATTCGAATGGTTAAACAAGTCGCAGTCATTGGTGGAGGAATGGGGGGATTAAGTGGTGCGATCAGACTGGCAAGAATGGGATTCAAAGTCTTTCTATACGAGAAAAACGAAATGCTGGGGGGTAAAATGGGGAGAATCCAAGAAGAGGGATTTACATTCGATACCGGTCCGACATTGCTGACGATGCCCTTCATTATCGAAGAGCTGTTCCAATTTGTGGATTCTCACATGACCGACAAGATCCAACTGGCTCCAATCGATCCGGTCTGCAGATATTTTTTTAACGACACAGAACCATTCGATGCAAGTTCAGACATTGAAATCATGAATCAAAATATCAACCAATTATTTCATGGGGAATCTGAAAATTATATTCGCTTTTTAAGGTATGCGGAACGCATCTATAAAAAAACATCCCCCCTTTTCATCTTTTCCCCAATCCATGAAATCAGAATAAATTTATTCTGGCAATACATAAAAAATGTATTCACCCTGTACCAAATCGATCCGCTGCGCACCGTTCATCAATCGGTTAAGCGTTATTTTCAGGATCCTCGTCTTATTCAACTTTTTGACCGATATGCCACCTACAATGGATCGGATCCCTACCGTGCACCTGCAACATTAAACGTCATCCCTTATGTTGAATTGGGCTTGGGGGGGTACTACATCAAAGGGGGACTGTATCGCCTTGTTGAAATACTTGTAGAGATTGCGGAAAAACACAATGTCCATATTCATACGGGGAAAAAAGTTGAGCGCATTTTGCATGACAATCACCGTGTGAAGGGTGTGCAAATCGATGGTGAGAAAATGAACACCGACATCGTCCTCTGTAATGGTGATGTTGTGGTATGTTTTAACGATCTGATAAAAGGTTTTTCAAAAACGACAAACAGGTTAAATCGACTCGAGCCTTCTCTCTCTGGAATGATTTTCTTTTGGGGGATTCAAGGATGTTATTCACAATTAAAACAGCATAATATCATTTTTTCTCAAAATTATAAAAAGGAATTCACGCAACTGTTTCAGGATCAGATTCCGCCGGATGATCCGACGGTTTATATTTCGATTTCATCAAAACAGGATCACCATCATGCTCCGGAAGGATGTGAAAATTGGTTTGTGATGATTAACATGCCTTATTTATACAATGACTCAAAAGCGGAGACATGGCAAATCGAACAGATTCGTCACACCATTTTGCAAAAACTCAAGCGTTATGATTTGGATATTGAAAAAAAGATCCAATTTGAAAGAACGATCACACCGCAGGATATTGCAGCTCAATTTTACAGCAATCATGGCAGTATTTACGGCATCTCATCCAACACGATCCGCTCGGCTTTCAAAAGACCTTCGAATCGAAACCGTCAATTGCGTGGACTCTATTTTGCCGGCGGTTCCGCACATCCCGGAGGCGGCGTTCCCATGTGTATGCTCTCGGGAAAATTCGCAGCCGAATTGATTAACGAATTTGAGGGCAATTGAATTTTTCATTGATGACCAGGGTTTGAACATATGAAAAAAATAGCCATTATCGGTTCCGGATTCGGAGGATTGGCACTGGGGATACGGCTTCAATCCAAAGGGTTTGATGTAACCATTTTTGAAAAAAACAGCAAAATCGGAGGCCACGCCTACCCCCTGGAACGAAAAGGGTATCATTTTGACATGGGGCCTTCACTCATTACAGCACCAGACATCATCCAGAGCTTGTTTCAAGTGGCAGGCCACAATCTATTCGATGAAGTCGATATGATCAAACTCAATCCCTTCTATCGCATCTACTTTCATGACAAATCCTATTTGGATTATACAGATGATTCGGAACGGATGAAAAAACAGATCGCCACTTTCAATCAAAAAGACGCAGAGAACTACACCCGATTCATCAAAGCTTCAAAAAAAATCCATGATGTGGTGATTCAAGAAAGGGAGGGTACAAAGCCTTTTCTCACGCTGTGGAGCATGTTGCGTTTTGCGCCCCGTGCAATAGGAATGAACGCCGTCGTTTCGACTTACCGTTTTGCCTGTCACTACTTCCGTGATCCGCGGCTTCGATTTACATTCAGTTTCCATCCGCTGTTTATCGGTGGCAATCCATTTCGCACGCCCGCCATTTATGAAATGATCCCCTATCTTGAAAAATCGGGAGGTGTATGGTACAGCAAAGGGGGGATGTATTCCCTGATTCAAACCATGGGGAATATTTTCAAAGATAGAGGGGGGAGCATCCGTTTGAATACCGAAGTGTCGGAAATTATAATCAAGGGAAAAAAGGCGACCGGTATCCGTACCACGTCCGACACAGTCGAAACCGATGCAGTTGTTTCAAACGCCGATTTTATTCATACCTATCGGGATCTGATTACCCCGGAGCATCGGAGAAAATGGAGCCGTCGAAAACTGGAACGGATACACTATTCAATGAGTGCATTCTTACTTTACCTAGGAGTGCGTCACAAATATCCCCAGCTGCTCCATCACACACTGATTCTTTCACATCGCTATAAACCACTTATAAAAGATATTTTTGACCATCACGTTCTGCCAGAAGATTTCTCAATGTATCTGCATGTTCCTTCGCGTACAGATCCCACTATGGCACCTCCCAATTGTGAAAGCCTGTACGTGCTTGTTCCTGTAACAAACCTCCGTGCAAAAATCGATTGGGAAAAAACAAAACACAAATATAGAGACAAAATTCTATCCTTTTTAGAAAATGATTTTGGTTTGAAAAATTTAAAAAGCAGTATCGAAGTGTGTGAAATGTTTACACCGGTTGATTTTCAAAAAAAACAAAATGCAACCGTGGGCAGTGCCTGGGGAGTGGAACCCAGGTTGACACAAACGGCCTATTTCAGACCCCACAACAGAAGTGAAGATATCAAAAATTTATATCTTGTGGGCGCCAGTACCCATCCGGGTGCTGGGTTGCCCGGCTGTCTGCTCACAGCGGAAACCACAGAATCTTTAATAACCAAGGACCTGTTATCACTTGGACGTTGAATTAAAACTTTGTTACAAATACAACGGGCAATTACTCAAACATTATTCTAAAAGCTTTTATATATCGACTCTTTTATTGCCCCGTAATAAACAGAAAGCCGTTTTCGCTCTCTACGGTTTCTGCAGATTTGCAGACAATCTCGTTGACAAGCCAAGAAATCGATTAAAAGAGGACCTCATTCGCGAGATCCATTGCCTTGAAGAGGAATTGAAAAACGGCTATCGGTACGGTGAATCCGAACATCCGGTAATCTGTGCATTCATCCATGTGGCCAAACAGTATCAGATTCCTATGGATTATCCCATGGAGCTTTTCAAGGGGATTTTAATGGATGTGGAACATCAACGGTACAATGATTTTGATGAATTGGTTCTGTTTTCTCACCGCGTGGCCGGCGTGGTGGGACTGATGATGACCCATATCATTGGGTATACCAGCGACAAGGCTTTCGATTACGCTGAAAAACTGGGGATCGCCATGCAACTGACCAATATCTTACGGGATATCCAGGAAGATAAAAACAATGGCAGAATTTATATTCCCCAGGAAGAGATGAAGCGGTTCCATGTTCGAACGGAGGATATCGTTTACGAACGATTCACCCCTTCTCTAAAAAATTTAATGGCATTCTCAGTCGATCGCGCCCATCGTTATTACGAAGAGGCAAATCGGGGTATTGACATGCTCAAAAGAGAATGCCAATTCGCCATATATTCGGCAAGCACCATCTATAGAAATATTCTATACGGAATCGAGAAAAATGATTACAATCCTTTTCGGGGAAGGGTTTTTGTCTCCCAGACCAAAAAGACAAGATTAATCTTTTCAAACTATATCAAAGGAAAATTACATCTCAATTTTAGATCAATATGATTACGGCAGACCATAAAAAGTGGGCAGACTGGATATTTCAGCACTATCTAAACGGTCTTTTCAAGCGGCATTTTAACGCCATTTACCTTCTGGATCCTGTACCCGATTTTGATCCTCAAAAACCCATACTGCTTCTGCCCAACCACAGCTCATGGTGGGATGGTTTTTTCGTCTATCTGTTAAACAAAAAACGGCTTCATCGAAAAATTTATATGATGATGCTGGAAGAACAGCTGAAACAGAATCGATTCTTTCGACTTCTGGGAGCTTATTCCATCATGCCGGGCAGTTTTAAAGATGTAAAACAATCCCTTCAATATACCATGAACCTGTTGAACAGGAAAGAAGAACCTCCACTGGTCTGCTTCTACCCTCAGGGAGAATTGCTGCCCTGGCACACCAGACCGATTGTGTTCGGAAAAGGCCTTGAATGGATATTGAAAAAGACAGAGGCAGAATTGTATCTCTGTTTTTTGGGTATCCGCATAGAATTTCTGAACCAGCAGCGTGCGGAAGTCTTTATCCAATTTTCATCAGTAAAGAGCCTCAATCAGAACAATCATTTTTCAGCATCTAAATTCGAGTCGGAATTCATGGTATTTCTCGACCAATTGGAAAAAAGAATCATAAACGGCGAAAAAGGAAAGGTCCTTTTTCGGGGTAAAAAATCGGTAAACGAACAATTTCAAGCATTTCGGAGAAGAGGGATTTAGATTGATCTGGCTGTGCTATGTAATGATCTTTTTTCTGACTGTTGTTCTAGCGATCACCTTATTCAATGCATTGACAGCACCCATGCTGAAAAACGGTCCAAAACCCATTACTCAACCTCTCGTTTCCATTCTTATACCCGCACGGAATGAACAGGACAACGTTCAAGGCTGTCTTGAATTCTTATGCAAACAGGATTTTCCGCACTTTGAAATTTGGGTACTGGATGATCAATCTTCAGATCAGACAGCGCATATCGTTCAAACGGTCGCCCGACAGGACCGTCGCATCCATTACATTAAAGGAAAAGATTTACCCGAAGGGTGGACAGGCAAAAACTGGGCTTGTTACCAATTGAGCAAGCGAGCAAAAGGAGATATCTTTATTTTTACGGATGCGGATAACCGATACAGACCTGATGCTGTTTCAAAAACGGTGGGCTGGATGCAAAAACTGAATTTGGATCTATTCTCAGCATTTCCCCAACAGAACACACACACACTTCTCGAAAAACTCATCGTACCTTCCGTTTATATGACCGTTTATTGTTACCTTCCCCTGCGGCTGACATACAGTACCTCTTTTCCTTCACTGGCGGCAGCTAACGGACAGTGGATGGCCTTCACCAAAGAGGCCTATCAGAGACTGGGAGGTCATCAAACAGCAAAAAACCAGATTGTCGAAGACACATGGCTTGCGCGCTATGCAAAAAAAGAAAACTTGAAGATTTTAACGGCAGCGGGAACCGAAAGTGTATACGGCCGCATGTATGAAAATTGGTCTGAAATCTGGCATGGTTTTTCTAAAAATCTACTCGGGCTCATGGGCTATCGAATCATTCCGTTTTTATTGTTGCTTTTTGTGATGCTGATGGGATACATTTGCCCTTACCTGATTGTTTTCTATACACCTCTCACTCTCTGCGGCGGGACAGCCATCCTACTGAACATAATCATACGACTGATATTGACAGGCAAATACAAAGATCCGGCAATCAATATTCTATTGCATCCGCTGGCCATACTGATGATCATCATCATTGGACTGAATTCAATGCGTCTATTCAAACGGGGGGAATTGGAATGGAAGGGCCGAAAAATTGTGATCGACCCACAAGGAATCCTATGAAAAAAATGAATATTCCAGTTTGTTTGGTCTATCTCCTGTTCGGATTCGGCGGGTTCTGGCATATGCTGGATCAATTTCAATCTGCCATGCGGACCATGACTGCACCCTCAATGATTCTGGTCTCTCTGATGCTGATGTATGATGTCTTAAAATCGGTCTCCAAAGAATCTAAAAATCGGTTTTTATTCTGGTGTCTATGCATTTTGCTGGGAGGTTGGGGAGCGGAATATGTTGGGGTGAATACACATTTCCCGTTTGGGAATTACCAATACGGAACTGTTCTTGAACCCCGAATTTTGGAGATTCCGATTGCGATCGGTTTTGCCTGGCTTTCCATCTGCCTTTCTTCGCTTATGATAACATGTAAAACAGTAAATCGTGAAAAAATAAAAAATTCCTTTTCTTTTTTTATCATACCCGTCTTCACAGCCATTTTGATGCTCCTGTTTGACACCGTTATGGAGAATGCTGCAACCAAATTGGAATATTGGATGTGGAATACAAACAGCATTCCTATTCAAAATTATCTGTCATGGTTTTCTCTTGGATTGCTTTTTTCAACCTTATGGTTACGATTAAAAATATCCCTGAAACATTTTTCTAACTTTGGGATTCATGTTTATCTCTCTCAGTTTGCTTACTTTATTTTAGTCCTGTTGAAGTGATCGAATGGCTCATTCTCAACTCCAGTTTGGAAGCGAGAACAAAACGTGTGACAATCTTATTCAATATCCAGACATATCCACCCTCAAATATATTCGATCAAAAGCCTCTGCAATATATCCATTTGGGTCTCAATGAAAAAATATTTCAACGTTGACTCTGAAGCGAAAAAGTTGTATATTTACAAGTTATGCAGAAACAGAACATCCGAAATTTTTGCATCATCGCCCACATCGACCACGGCAAATCCACACTGGCGGATCGACTCCTTGAAGCAACAGGAACGATTTCACCCCAATTGATGATCAATCAGGTTCTGGATGACATGGAACTCGAACGGGAACGTGGAATCACAATCAAAGCCCACGCCATTACGATGGTCCATAAAACCAAAGAGGGCGAAAGCTATCATCTCAATCTGATCGACACACCGGGGCATGTCGATTTTTCGTATGAAGTGTCCAGAAGCCTGGCTGCCTGTGAAGGTGCCCTTCTGGTTGTGGATGCAACACAGGGTGTCGAGGCTCAGACACTGAGCAACATCTACCTGGCCCTTGAAAATGATCTGACCATGATCCCCATCATCAACAAAATCGACCTTCCCAGCGCCCAGATCGAAGAAACCAAAACACAGATCATCGAAATTTTAGGTATCAATGAAAAGGAAATACTCCTCACCAGTGCAAAAGAGGGCACAGGTGTGGATCAGATTCTTGAAGCCATTCTTCAACGCATTCCAGCACCAGGCGGTCAAACCGACGCACCGCTCAAAGCCCTTATCTTTGACTCTGTATTCGATTATTATCGGGGAACGATCGCCTATATTCGCATTGTCGACGGGAAGATTCATAAAGGAGACAATATCATATTTTTCTCCAATAAAAAAACATACGAAGTCGATGAGGTTGGCTTGCTGAGGCTTCACCGCATTAAGACAGATTGTTTAAGAACAGGAGAAGTTGGCTATCTGATCGCCAATGTTAAAAACTTAAAAGATGCAAAAGTCGGGGATACCATTACTTCCGCTGAAAATCCTGCATCGAGACCCTTGCCCGGTTTCCACGAACCCAAACCCATGGTCTTTTCTGGCCTGTTTCCGGCGATAGCCGAAAACCTTGAGGAACTGCGCAATGCGCTTGAACGTTTACAACTGAACGATGCGGCACTGTCGATTCAACCGGACAACTCTGCGGCTCTGGGATTTGGATTCCGTGTCGGATTCCTCGGCCTGCTTCACATGGAAATTGTTCAGGAAAGACTGGAACGAGAGTACGAACAAAACCTGATCACAACCATCCCGAATGTTGAATACCGGGTCACACAACGGGGAGGAGATAGTATAAAGATTGACAATCCCACAAAATTCCCACCTTTACAGAATATTACCAAACTCGAAGAACCCTATATCTCCGCTCAGATCATTACCCCAAATGAGTTTATGGGAAATCTGATGAAATTGGCCCAGGACCGCCGCGGCATCTATAAAAACACATCGTATCTCGATTCCAATCGGGCCAACCTTCAGTATGAATTTCCCCTTTCTGAAATCATCTTCGATTTTTATGATAAATTGAAAACCCTGTCAAAAGGGTACGCTTCATTCGATTATGAATTTCTGGGTTTTCGGGAATCCGATCTGGTGAAACTGGATATACTGATCAATGGTGATCCGGTGGATGCCCTTTCAATGATTGCACACAGAAACAAATCATATGAATGGGGACGAAAATTAACTCAAAAACTCAGAGAACTCATCCCCCGTCAGCTCTTCGAAGTGTCTATTCAAGCCGCAATCGGATCCAAAATGATTGCACGGGAAAATGTAAAACCACTCCGAAAGAACGTCACCGCAAAGTGCTACGGAGGCGACATTACCCGGAAAAGGAAATTGCTGGAGAAACAGCGGGAGGGGAAAAAACGGCTTAAGCAATTGGGCAACGTGCAAATCCCTCAGGATGCCTTTTTAGCCATGTTACAGATCAAATAAATGGACTCGATAAGAATCTCTCATTTAAAAAAGAAAAAGGAATTCCCATGGAAAAGAACTTATCAGAACCCAAAATGAAGAAGAAAGAAAATCAGAAAAGCACTTTGCGGGAATATATGGAGTCTCTGTTTGTGGCCATGCTGATTGCCATTGTCATTCGAGCCCTGGTGATCTACCCCTTCAGAATTCCGACCGGTTCGATGGAAGACTCTCTTCTGGTCGGCGACTTTTTGCTCGCAAATAAATTCGTCTACGGAATCCGCACACCGGACTGGGTAGGTATCCCCTACACAAAAATTGGATTTAAAATTCCTTTCATACGAACGCCGGGTTTCAGAAAGCCACAGAAAGGGGATGTCGTCATCTTTAAATATCCGAGGGATGCCACGCTGAACTATATCAAACGGTGTGTCGCTGTTAGCGGTGATACAGTCGAATACAGAAATAAAGTCCTTTATGTGAACGGTGAAGTTTTCCCCAATCCACCACACTCCAAATTCATAGACAGTTTTATCTATCCTGCAAACAGGCAGCAATCTGACATATACCCTCCCGGTGCAGGAAACCGGGACAACTATGGTCCGGTTCGCGTGCCGGCTCCGGGAGATACATTCCGTTTCACAGATGAAAACAAAAATCTTTGGTACGAACGTTTTCAGATCATCCTGTATGAGGACCACCGCATCACCCTTTCACATAACAATCAAACAATCGACCTTACCATCGATAATCAGGACAGATGGCAGACGGCGATCAGTATGTATCCGATGAACGATTTTACCATTGACGAACAATCTTTAAGTGGTTATATCTACACGGTGAAAAACCGTCACTATTTCATGATGGGAGACAACCGGGATAACAGCCTGGACAGCCGATCCTGGGGTTTTCTGCCTGAGAGATACGTGGTCGGAGAAGGGTTGATCATCTACTGGTCCTGGAACAGCGATGTACCGCTCTACCGGTTGTTCAAAAAAATTCGGTTTGGAAGGATTTTGAATCTGATCCGATAACCCGTTTTGAATAACAAATAGACAGCAGTCAATCAAAACAAACACAAAGAAACCATGGACATGACGATGAAAGATGGCCGGACTTTACATACATATCCCCTTCTGTAAAACGAAATGCGCTTACTGCGATTTCTATTCCGAGGAAAAAGCGGAACATCTCATGCTTCCGTTCATCGATGCATTAACCAGAGAGTCAGATCTTTATAGAAACACTTTTCCTCCTGGCGGAGAAAAACTAGGTTCTATCTACTTCGGCGGCGGCACACCCTCACTGCTTCCCTCAGATTGCATCGAGATATTGTTACAACACATTTTTTTGGTTTATCCATCTGTCTCGGAACCCGAAATCACCATTGAGGTGAATCCCGGAACGGTCAATTCAGAAACATTGGCCCATTACTGGAAAATCGGCATCAACCGCCTCAGCATCGGTGTACAGTCATTCAATGATTCTGAATTGAGCCTCCTCGGCAGGATTCATACAGCCGAACAGGCAGAGCAAACCATCCGGACAGCTCATCGGACCGGCTTTAATAATATGGGCATCGATCTGATTTATGGACTGCCGAATCAATCTCCTCGAACTTGGCGGAAAACACTGGAGAGGACAGTATCTCTGTCACCCAAGCACATATCGGCATACGAATTAACATGGAATCAATCGACACCTCTGGGCAAACAAATCACATCCAATCTGATCCCCACTCCCGACAAAGCGCGCGTGGTGAACATGTATCTCTGGACATCTGCATTCCTCAATCACCATGGCTACGAACATTATGAAATTTCCAATTTTGCCCGACCCGGTTACCGCTGTCTGCACAACGACGGCTACTGGACAGACAAGCCTTACCTTGGTCTGGGTCCTTCAGCCCATTCATCCATCGGAGATAAAAGATTTTGGAATGTTTCTGATATTCATGATTATATAAACGTTCTTTCTCAAAATAGACTTCCCATTGCCGGTGAAGAAACGATCAACTACGACCAAACTCTTCTTGAAAGAATGATGCTTGGTTTAAGAAGAAAAGAGGGAATCCCTCTGGCATGGATCAACCGTAAAACAGGGGAGGTCGATCGTCTCATCCAAGCCGGTCTGATGAGTCGAGAGACGGACAGGATCTCTCTAACAACCAGAGGTTTTCTCCTGGCTGATGAAGTCGCACTTCATATGGCTGCCCTGCCCGAATAAAAAAAAGCCCCTGAACAATAAGGGGCTGTCAATCTATTATTTGGATGTCGAGACTAATCCAATTTTTCAAGCATTTCCCTGGCCTCCTCCTTGAATTTTGGATCGTCTTGTTCGACTACGGGAAGACTGAGGACCTTCTCAAGAGGCTCACGCATGAGCTCTTCCTCATCCATAAATTCGTAGGTTCTGGCCAGTTCCAAATAGTGTTCAATATGGTTGGGATTGAGTTCAATGGCTTTCTGAAAATGGGCAACCGCTTCTTCATTGGATCCCGGAGGAACACCGCCATAGAGCACTTTGGCAAAGAATTTGAGAACGCTGCTCAAATTGGCCAGGTTCTGATGCCATCGTCCCAAAAGATGATGAACAAGATCCGCTTCCGGATTCAACATGAGCGCTGTATCCGCTTCCGCTTTCACCTCCTGAGAAAGCCTGATCTTTTCCTTGCCTCCTTTGAAAAGCGCCAAACGCCCCAGGGCAACAGCCAGCCGAAAATGGCCCTCCCAGCCTTGAGGATTGATCTCAATAGCCTGCTCACACCAGGTGCGGGATTGCTGAAAATAGGCTTCCTTCTGCGATTTTTCTTTTTCAGGCAATCGATCGGCATACTCGGTCAGGTGATCCCCCGCTTTCCAGGCCGCTTCATACTGAGTGGGATCGAATCGGACAACGGCAATATAAGCTGTGGCTGCTCCACTGTGATTGTATTCAGCCGCCAGTGCTTCTCCTATCGCCATATATTTGGCTGCCGAATCAGCAACGCTGATTTGGGCCAAAAGGGGTGTGATCACAAAACAGCATAAAAAGCAGCACATTATGAATACTCTTTTCATAACACGTCTCCTCCTTCAGACAATAAAATGGGAATGGGTTCTATTTAAAGATATTTTTTCAAAAACACAAGAGATTTTTTTATAAAAATGACAAATAGCAATCATTTAATTATACGGGGCGCGAGAGAACACAACCTGAAGAATATCAATCTCGACATTCCCCGCAACAAACTCATCGTAATCACGGGCCTATCGGGTTCGGGAAAGTCCTCCCTAGCATTTGACACCATTTATGCTGAAGGTCAGCGCCGCTACGTCGAATCCCTCTCGGCTTACGCCCGTCAATTTCTCGGCCTCATGGAAAAACCGGATGTGGACTCAATCGAAGGTCTTTCTCCCGCCATTTCAATTGAGCAGCGCACAGCCGGCAAGAATCCGCGCTCGACCGTTGGTACCGTAACGGAGATTTATGACCACTTGCGCCTGCTGTTTGCCCGCATCGGTGTTCCTTACTGTTACAACTGCGGTCGGCGAATCGAAAAACAGTCCGTTGAGCAGATCGTCGATTCGATTCTTCAATGCGATCCCGGCGTGAAGATCCAGATTCTTGCACCGGTTGTCCGGGGACGGAAAGGAGAATACCGGGAGGTTTTTGAGCAGATTAAAAGGGACGGATATCTGAGAGTCCGAGTCGACGGAGAAATCATGGAAGTCGATCAGTCCATTAAACTGGAGAAACAGAAGAAACACCATATCGAAGTGGTTGTGGATCGTCTGGTTGTGGATTCAAAAATTTCCACCCGCCTGGCCGATTCGATCGAAACGGCACTCTCGCTCTCTTCAGGGGTCGTTCTGGTTGATATCGTCAATGTCGAAGAGCGCCTCTACTCCGCCCACTTCGCCTGCGTTCATTGCGGAATCAACTACGAAGAACCTTCGCCGAGAATGTTCTCATTCAACTCCCCTTACGGCGCCTGTCCTATCTGCAATGGTCTGGGATCCATCATGAAAATTGATCCCGAACTGGTTGTTCCCGACCCTACAAAAAGTCTCGCAGAAGGGACCATCAAACCATGGGGTGAATCCCGCGACGGGTGGTATTTCAGCATGCTAAAGGCCGTTGGAAAAACATACAGGTTTTCCCTGAATACCCCTTTTGAGAAGCTCTCACCCGAACAACAGAACGTGATTCTCTATGGCTCCGGACACCGTGAAATCCGCTTTGAATACAAATCAACAAATCGGAAAGCAGAAGGTATTTTTGTCAACCGATTCGAGGGTATCATCCACAATCTGGAAAGACGGTACCATCAGACCCAGTCCCAGGGAATCCGGACATGGATTGAAGGATTTATGAATGTCCTGCCCTGCCCCGGATGCAAAGGAGCCCGATTGAAAAAAGAAAGCCTTTCCGTAAAAGTCGCCCAAAAATCGATTCACGAGATTACTTCCTTTTCCATCAAACAGGCTTACGCATTTTTTAACGAAATCAACCTCACACAATGGCAGCAAAAAATCGCCCGCCAGATTCTCAATGAAATCAAAGGACGGCTTCGTTTCCTGGTCAATGTGGGACTGGACTATTTGACGCTGGATAGGGCGACCGGTTCGCTCTCCGGCGGAGAAGCACAGCGGATCCGGCTGGCCACACAGATCGGTTCCCAGCTCGTCGGTGTCCTCTACATTTTGGACGAACCCTCCATCGGTTTGCATCACAGGGACAATCAGCGTCTCATCGACACACTGACCACCCTGCGGGACCTGGGGAATACGGTTCTTGTCGTGGAGCACGACAGGGCCACCATCGAATCCGCAGACTTTATTGTCGACCTCGGTCCGGGTGCGGGTGAGCACGGGGGAGAGGTTGTGGCTACAGGCACACCAAGAGAAATCATCAAAAATAAGAACTCAATCACCGGTCAGTATCTCTCTGGAAAGCGGTCCATCCCCATACCGCAAAAAAGACGAAAATCGGACGGCCGATTCCTGACCCTGACCGGTGCCCGGGGCAACAATTTAAAATCGATCGATGTCTTGATTCCTCTAGGCCTTTTTATCTGTGTCACGGGTGTCTCAGGATCGGGAAAATCGAGCTTGATCAATGAGACACTCTTTCCCGTATTGCTTCGCCACTTTTATCGAAGCAAGGCGATTTCGCTTCCCTTCAATGATGTGAAGGGCATCGAACACATCGATAAAGTAATTGATATCAATCAGTCTCCTATCGGACGCACACCCCGATCCAATCCGGCAACCTATACGGGACTCTTTACATACATCCGAAGCCTCTTTGCGATGATTCCCGAATCAAAGATTCGCGGATACACACCCGGACGATTCAGCTTTAATGTAAAAGGAGGACGCTGCGAAGCCTGTGAAGGGGATGGCATCATCAAAATTGAAATGCACTTCCTTCCCGATGTTTACATCCCCTGTGAAATATGCAAGGGGAGACGATACAATCGGGAAACACTTGAAATCAAATACAGGGGCAAATCGATTGCCGATATACTCGACATGACCGTTGAGGAAGCCCTCGATTTCTTTGACCGCATTCCAAAGATCAAGCGGAAACTTAAAACACTCTACGATGTGGGATTAGGCTATATCCATCTCGGTCAACCCGCCACCACACTCTCCGGCGGAGAAGCGCAACGGATCAAACTGTCCACAGAGCTTTCCAAGGTATCGACCGGCAATACATTCTATATTCTGGACGAGCCAACAACGGGTCTCCATTTTGAGGATATTCAAATGCTTCTTTCTGTGTTGAACCGTCTTGTCGAAAAGGGCAATACCGTCGTTGTGATCGAACACAATCCCGATGTGATCAAAACAGCGGATTGGATCATCGATCTCGGGCCGGAAGGAGGGGATGACGGAGGGGCTGTTGTTGCAACCGGCCCTCCCGAAACAATCGCCAGAGTAAAAGAATCGTACACCGGACTGTTGTTAAAAGAGGAACTCAAAACAAATATAAAATAGGAGATCATCCAAAACTGAATATATTTGAACACCTATTCCAGGCACCCACTGCAGATTGGCTTCACCTCCTTGCATTTTTTTTCGGCATCATTGTCTTTATTGCGATTGCTGAAAAAACACGAAAAGCACTGAGGTGGTCACCTGAAGTCAACCGGAAACTGGTCCATATTCTGACGGGAATCCTTATCTTCTTCTCCCCATTTTTTATGACATCAAAAAAACCGCTTATCTGGCTGGCTGTCCTTTTTATCATCGTGAACTATACCGGTATCCGAACAGGCAAACTCATGGGGATTCACGACACACGAAGACGAAGCTATGGCACCGTCTTCTATCCTATGACTTTTCTGTTTCTTGTATGGATATGCTGGGACAATTACAAATCGATTGTCATGATTTCCATGCTGATCCTGGCTTTAGCCGATGCAGCGGCTGCCATTGTGGGAGAGAATCTGAAAACACTGCACGAATATCAACTGGGCAGGGATAAAAAATCAATCGAAGGTTCATTCGTGATGTTCATCACCAGTTTTCTCATTGTCCTCGTCGGACTTCCTGCCATTGATTATTTAGATGGACACACCGTTTCTTGGATTAGGGCCGGCTGGATCGGTCTCAATACAGCCATCGTCGCAACAGCATGCGAAGCCCTGTCGGGTAGCGGATCGGACAATCTCAGTGCACCGTTGGGGGCGGCTTTCGTCTTGAACTTTATGTTGATCCATCCGAATCCGGCCAACATCCAGTTTTCAATCGGTATCGGCTTGGCCTTCGTTTTTGCATTGGCCGCTTACCGCGCACACTATCTGACAGCCAACGGCAGTGTAACCGCTTTTCTTCTGGCCGTGGTCATATTCGGCATAGGGGGCTGGAAATGGACAATACCCATATTGACTTTTTTCCTGTTATCCAGTCTGCTTTCAAGAATGGGGAAAAAACAGAAATCCCAGTTCGGATTGATATTCGAAAAAGAGAGCCGACGCGATATGGGTCAGGTACTGGCCAATGGGGGAATAGCAGGAGTTATCGTTCTCTTGGACAATTATTTCCCCAGCCCATTATGGTATGCCATGTACCTCGGATCGCTTGCTGGGGTGAACAGTGATACCTGGGCCACCGAAATCGGCGTCTTATCAAAAAGCGAACCCAGATCCATAAAAAATTTGAAAAAAGTAGAACCAGGCACTTCCGGCGGTGTAACAGGACTCGGCCTCGGAAGCGCATTTCTGGGCGCCTTGATTATCGGAATCATCGGAGTCTTGTTGGTACCGACTGATTATTCACTTTCCTTTTCCCCACTTTTTTTCTATATTATTGTGTTGGGAGGTTTTCTGGCAAGTTTGGTGGACAGCTTATTGGGTGCAACAATACAGGCACAGTATCGGTGTCCGATTTGCAAAAAGATCACCGAAAAACAAATCCACTGCGACGGGAAAGAGACGGTACTGATTTCTGGATATCGACGGCTCAACAACGATGGGGTCAATTTTTTCTGCTCCGTCTGCGGCGGACTTTTTGTATGGATCATGATAAAATTGATAATCGATTAATGGTGATAAATCAATCCCCTATTCTTATTTCCCCCCTTGAGGGGGGAATAAAAGGGGGGTGTAAAAATTCAAAACAACAAATGAAATAATACCCAAAACAGGAGGAACCCAATGTCAATTATTGTTGATGTACAAGGACGCGAAATTTTAGATTCACGGGGCAATCCGACGGTGGAAGTGGATGTGGTTCTGGAAAGCGGCATCATCGGCCGGGCTGCTGTTCCATCTGGTGCTTCAACCGGAGAACACGAAGCCGTTGAACTCCGTGATGGCGATAAAAGCCGTTACCTGGGCAAGGGTGTTTCCAGGGCAGTCGAAAACGTCAACGGCACCATTGCCGAAGAAATCATCGGAGAAGATGCCGTCTATCAGGCTGAAATCGACCAGATATTGATCGAACTGGACGGCACACCCAACAAATCCAAACTGGGTGCCAATGCGATTCTTGGCGTATCACTGGCCGTGGCCAAGGCGGCCTCTGAATTTTCCGCTCTTCCCCTTTACCGGTATATCGGTGGTGCGGGAGCCCGCATCCTCCCAGTACCCTGTATGAATGTCCTCAATGGGGGATCTCACGCGGACAACAATGTCGATCTGCAGGAATTCATGATTGCGGCTGTCGGTGCACTTTCCTATAAAGAAGCCTATCGCATGTCGGCGGAAGTCTATCATACACTGAAAAAGGTTCTCAAGGATAAAAATTATGCAACCGGTGTCGGGGACGAAGGCGGATTTGCTCCGGATTTGAAATCCAACGAAGAGGCCATTCAGGTGATCCTCCAGGCCATCGAAAAAGCAGGTTACAAACCGGGCGAAGATTTCTATCTCTGCCTCGATCCGGCAGCCAGCGAATTCTTTGACAAACAGAAAAAGCGATACATTCTTGCTTCCGAAAAGAAGGAACTGACTCCAGAGGAAATGGCCGATTACTATGTGAAGTTGATCGACCGTTATCCCATATTTTCAATTGAAGATGGCATGGCCGAAGACGATTGGAAAGGCTGGAAAATATTGACGGATAAAGTAGGCGACAAAATCCAGCTTGTCGGAGATGACCTCTTTGTTACCAACAGAGAACGGCTCCAGATGGGCATCGATAAAGGCGTAGCCAATTCGATTCTGATCAAACTCAATCAGATCGGTACGTTAACCGAAACACTCGATACGATCAACCTGGCGGACTACCATGGCTACACATGGATGGTCTCGCATCGCTCGGGAGAAACCGAGGATACAACTATTGCCGATCTGGTTGTAGCGACATCAGGGGGACAGATCAAAACCGGTTCTCCATGTCGGAGCGAACGGGTTGCCAAGTACAACCAGCTGCTGCGCATTGAAGAGGATTTGGGCGAGACGGCCGTTTACTATGGCAAACGGGCATTGAAACATTGATCCATTAAAAATGACCAAGCATGCTTCAAAAAGGAAGAAGAGAGCCTGGATACTCGGATGTTTGCTGCTTCTCACGCTTGTTCTGGTTCTTTCGATGGGAAAACGGGGATTCATCCAGCAGATCCGAATCAAACGGGAAAGAAAACAGTTGATGGAAGAGATCGAGATCCTCGAGGAACAGAAAGCCATGTTGGAAGCGGAAAAAGAGAAGCTCGATGATCTGGAATATATTGAAAAAATTGCACGGGAAAAATATGGCATGGCCAGGGAGAATGAAGATGTATATCGCGTCGTCCCCGCGGAGACAGAATAATGTGGAATGAAATCCGGAAAACATTTCTCGCCGGCATACTCGTTTTGGCACCGATTACACTCACGATATACATTTTCTATCTTCTCTTTCGAACGATTGACGGTATTCTCGGGCAGGCAATTGCACAATTCCTCGTGGAACAATTTGGACTGGAAGGTCTTCAACCTTCGATCCCGGGTATTGGATTCCTTGCCCTTGTCATATTGATCTTTCTTGCAGGAACCATTGCCCGCAATTATATCGGAGGGAAATTCATTGCCGTAGGGGATTATGTTGTGAAGCATATTCCTCTGATCAATCGCATTTATATTGCCATACGGGAAATCAGTGAAGCAATCCTTTCAGAAAAACGGGAGATTTTTAAGAAGGCGGTTTTGATCGAATATCCCCGCAAAGGGCTTTATTCCATTGCCTTTTTTACACAGGATACCAAAGGACCTGTACAGGAATCACTGCCCAAGGATGTGGTGAGCGTCTTCCTGCCTACGACACCCAATCCCACTTCGGGATATCTCCTCTTTGTACCCAAAACCGAAATTCTTGAACTGGACATGTCCGTTGAAGATGCTCTCAAGCTCGTGATCTCCGGTGGTTCAATTCATTTAAAAGCACCGGAATCGTTCGATGCCATTATCGGACGCCGTAAGAAAAGAAAAAAAACGGGATTGCACGTTCATTCAAAGCGGGAAAGGATCGGATGACTCAGAAATCCGAAGAAATCGAACATTCGATTCCCAGCAGACTTGAAGAGTTGAGCAAAATAGAAAAAATCTCAGGAGAGATTGCCCGGAAAATGGATTTTTCGAAAGACCAGAAGGACAATCTCTCTATTGCGGTAACGGAAGCGGTTGGAAATGCCATTGTACACGGGAACAAAAAGCATGCTGACAGAAAGGTGTGTATCCTGTTCAAGCTGAAAAAAAATCAAGTCGATGTGTTTGTTAAAGATGAAGGAAAGGGATTTAATCCCGACGAATTAGACGACCCGCTCAATCCCCAAAATCTCATGAAGGAAAGTGGTCGAGGTATATTTATATTAAAGGCACTGACAGATGGTGTCTCTTTTTCCTTCTCCCCCTCAGGAACCACAGTCAAATTTACACTAAAGAAAAAGTAAATCCAGTATTGAAAAAAACCAACCTGAAATCCCTGTCCCGGCAGGAACTCGATCAATTGATTGCAGATATCGATGAAAAATCATTTCGAGCAGGTCAGATTTGGTCCTGGATATATCAGAAAAATGTGACCTCTTTTAATCGGATGTCAAACATCTCTCAATCACTCCGTACAAAACTCGATCGAATGGCCTTCATCAGTTCACTCAAACTGATTCATAAAACAGTCTCTCTCCGGTCAAATACAGAAAAATTCTTATGGGAACTTGAGGATGGTTTTCGAATCGAATCCGTTTACATTCCCGAAGGAAAAAGACGGACACTCTGTATTTCCAGCCAGGTCGGCTGTGGGCTGCAATGCCGCTTCTGTGCGACTGGATCAATGGGATTTAGGCGCAATCTTGAAACAGAGGAGATCACCGACCAGGTTCTCTCCACATATAGAGAAATGGGTGAGAAACCCACAAACATCGTCGTCATGGGCATGGGTGAACCATTCCTCAATTTCGACAACGTACTCAAAGCACTTGTCATCATCAATCACTCTGATGGTTTGGCCATCGGCCATCGGAAGATCACGATCTCGACAGCCGGCATCATCCCCCAACTGATACGATATATGAAAGAATCCCATCCTTTCAGACTCGCTGTCTCACTCAATGCAACAACCGATGCTCAGCGCACCCGTCTTATGCCGATCAATAAAAAATACCCGCTCCATCAACTGCTTCAGACTGCCCGAACCTATACCCAAAAGACAAAAAAACGGATCACATTCGAATATGTTTTATTCAAAGGAATCAATGACACGCAGGCCGATGCAAATCGCCTTTTAAAATTATTGAAGGGCATGCCCTGTAAAGTTAATCTGATTGCCTACAATCCTACGGCGAATCCGTTTAAAACACCCGATGAAGACACGATCCACCATTTTGCCGAAACCATTCGTCCCCTCTGCGCACCCGTCACCATGCGGCTGAGCAAAGGAGATGACATCCAAGCCGCCTGCGGACAGCTGGCAATTGCCAATCGGAGAAAAAAACCGTAAAGATAAAATCGAAAGCACCCACACAGAGCGTAGGGCCAGTAGTATACACACACTTTGTCATTCCTGCGAAAGCAGGAATCCAGGAAGTAGAAAACAAATGGATTCCCGCTCAACACAAAAAGGGAAGGATAGATTTTCGGAATTTTTTAGACATGTGTGGTATATCAGAAAATTTCTATATATTTAACTGAACTTTGGCAAGAATGGTCATAGAGCGAATTTTAACTGTTTTG
>JAFGDT010000088.1 GCA_016931965.1 bacterium
ACATTTACCACTGATTTGTGTGAGGCCATCACCGCCAAATATCATCAAACAACCTGCATAGCTGTTCCAGTCAATGATGTCAAGGCAGGTTACAATTATCCGGCTCGAGTTCGGTTTGAACTTTCAGAAAAGGACATCGATTCCTATCGTCGCGCTGCAGATTTCCTGAATATAAACAGCGTGGACCTTGTTTCCCTGCAGCATGAGTATGGTATTTTTGGTGGTCGGGCAGGCAGTCATATTCTGGTACTCTTACGCGAATTAAGGATGCCTGTTGTCACCACATTCCATACCATTCTGCGTGATCCTGCTCCCGATCAGAAAAGGGTGTTGCAAGAAATTGCGGCACTGTCAGACCGAATCGTTGTGATGAGTCAATGCGGCACAGAATTCTTGCATGAGGTCTATGACATATCGCCGGATAAAATTGACCTGATTTCACATGGTATCCCGGATGTTCCTTTTGTTGATCCAAGCTTTCATAAAGATCTGTTTGGTGTCGAAGGTAAAACCGTACTGCTTAGCTTTGGGCTATTATCTGCAAATAAAGGCATTGACAACGTCATTTCAGCTTTGCCGGCTATTTTAGATAGATACCAGAACATCGTATACATTGTCGTGGGTGCAACACATCCCCATGTAATCCGGAATGAGGGGGAAACCTACCGGTTATACCTGCAACGCTTGGCAAGAGAAAAAAACGTGGAAAGTCAGGTGATTTTTTATAACCGCTTCGTCAGCGTTGAGGAACTCGTTGAATTCATCAGTGCCGCGGATATTTACATTACACCTTATCTGAATGAAGCACAGATCGCCTCCGGAACACTTGCATATGCACTGGGAGCTGGAAAGGCAATAATTTCAACTCCGTACTGGTATGCGGAAGAACTTCTATCCGATGGGCGGGGCGTGCTGGTGCCATTCCAGGATCCCATTGCACTGGCCGATCAGGTGATTCGGCTTTTAAACAGGGAATGCGAGCGCCATGCCATGCGAAAAAGGGCCTATGTATATGGAAGACAGATGATCTGGCCCCAGGTGGCAGACCGCTATGTAGAGTGCTTTAAACGTGCACGTAAAGAACGCCGTCATTTTGCCCGCCCCGGTTTTGCAGTGAAACCATTGGATAAACGTCCAGCCGATTTACCGCCGATAAAGCTGGACCACTTATTTCACATGACAGACGAAACCGGTATTATTCAACATGCCATTTTCACAGTTCCCAATTACAGCGAAGGGTACTCAATCGACGATAATGCCCGGGCACTGATGGTGAGCGTTCTCTTGGAATCCCTGGGCAATGAAACTGTACTGGAACTCGGCTCCCGCTATCTTGCCTTCATATGGTATGCCTTTAATACAGAATTCGGACGTTTTCGAAATTTTTTGGATTATCAACGTAACTGGCTGGAGGAGATCGGTTCAGACGACAGCCATGGTCGAACTTTGTGGGCATTAGGTACCGTATTGGGTCGTTCCAATACATCGGCCTTGCACAGTATGGCTGGTTGGGTATTCGAGCAGGCCCTTCCGGCAATTCTCAAAACAACCAGCCCTCGTGCCTGGGCCTTTACAATCATGGGTATCCAAGAATACCTGCATCGGTTCACCGGCGACCGGCGAGCCAGCCAGGTGCTTGAGGAATTGTCCATACGATTGCTTAAACTGTATCAAGACAACCACTCTGATAAATGGCAGTGGTATGAAGACCTGTTAACCTATTGCAATGCTGCATTACCGCATGCCTTGCTCATAAGCGGCAATGCGATGTCCAATACCTCCATGACGGAGGTCGGACTGGAATCATTGAGCTGGTTGTCTGATTTACAGCGTTCGGATGAGGGATATTTTTTTCCCATCGGATCCAATGGGTTTTATCTGCAAGGTGGCGAGCGCGCCCGGTTCGATCAACAACCGGTCGAAGCGCAGTCAATGGTCTCCGCATGTCTTGAAGCCTATCGGATCACCGGCGACAAACGATGGCAGGTAGAAGCTCGCCGGGCTTTTGAGTGGTTCCTTGGACATAACGACTTAAACCTTCCTGTTTATGATCCAATTACGGGTGGATGCCAGGACGGTTTGCATCCCGACAATGTAAACAAGAATCAGGGCGCAGAGTCAACACTGGCCTTTCTTCAGGCTTTGCTGGAATTGCGTTTGGCTGAGAATATTCTAATGACACAGGAGGTTAAAAGTCCATGAATAACAAACACCTGGAACTTTTTCAACGTCATGAAAATAATCCCATTCTGACGGCTGCACAATGGCCGTACCGGGTTAACAGCGTTTTCAATCCTGGCGTTGTATTGCTGCCTGATGGGGTCACCCTTCTTTTGTGCCGCGTGGAAGATCGGCGCGGGCATTCCCACTTATGTGCTGCCCGCTCAGCCAATGGAATTGACACTTGGAAAATTGATGCACAGCCGACTTTGATGCCTGATCCGAAGCACTTCCCGGAAGAATTGTGGGGTATAGAAGATCCGCGTATCACATATGTGAGCGAACTAAACAAATATGCCGTCGTTTACACCGCCTACACACGCGAAGGTCCGGGCGTATCTCTGGCGCTCACTGAAGATTTTCACCATTTTGAACGCTATGGCTTGATCTTGCAACCGGAGGATAAAGACGCAGTCCTCCTTCCTGAACGAATCAATGGAAACTGGGCATTGATCCATCGTCCTGTCGCCGTACCTGGAGCACATATGTGGCTGTCCTATTCCTCCAATTTACATCATTGGGGCGACCACAAGCTCATGTTGAAAGCCAGGCGAGGAGCCTGGTGGGATGCGAACAAAATTGGACTCGCATCTCCCCCTGTTAAAACCGCGAAAGGATGGCTGGTAATCTATCATGGTGTCCGTGAAAATGCCGCCGGCGCCATTTATCGGCTTGGACTGGCCCTGTTCGATTTGGACAAGCCGGAGATCTGCCTCAAACGTGGTGACGAATGGGTTTTCGGCCCGGAAGAACCATACGAGCGTCGTGGCGATGTCGACCATGTCGTCTTTCCATGCGGCTATACCATAGCGCCTGATGGTGACACGATTCGCTTGTATTACGGCGCGGCGGATACGAGCATCGCCCTGGTCACCGGCAGTGTGAACGCCATACTGGAATGGCTTGATCAGAACTGATCAAGTGGCTCATGGATAATATCTTATTTTTTTTAAACATGATAGACAACAAAAAAAGGATAGGTAAGTTTGATAGATTTAAAACTCGCAGTATTAATTGATGGTGATAATATCCCTTCATCATATGTGAAAGAGATGATGGAAGAAATCGCCAAGTATGGCAATCCTACGATAAAACGAATTTATGGAGACTGGACAAATCCAAAATTATCCAAATGGAAGAATATCCTTTTGGAAAATGCGATAACACCCATTCAACAATATGGATATACAACAGGGAAAAATGCAACTGATTCCGCAATGATTATTGACGCCATGGATATTTTATATTCAGAAAAGGTCAATGGATTTTGCCTCGTTTCCAGTGACAGCGATTTCACGCGGTTGGCCACAAGACTTCGTGAAGCCGGGATGCAGGTATTTGGAATCGGCGAGAAGAAAACACCAAATCCGTTTATTGTGGCTTGTGACAAATTCATATATATTGAAATTCTTAAAAACCAATCTGAAGAAAGTGAATCGGAAATCACGAGGCACAAATCATCCCATGAATCTAATATCGACAAAGTAACTCCGAAAGTGATTAAATTGATTTCGTCTACCATCTCCGACTTAGCCGATGATGATGGTTGGGCTTTTCTGGGAGATGTAGGAAATCTTCTGCAGAAAAAACAACCGAATTTTGATTCCAGAAATTATGGTTTCCAGAAATTGACTCCATTGATTAAATCAATTCAAAAATACGATGTTGAACAACGCGAAAATCCCAAGGGCCGGTCAAAACTGATTTATGTTAAAAACAAAGATAAAAATCCATCTTAAAAACGGGAGCAGGCTATCAATTGAATTCATCTGAATCATTCACGAATTTGAATATGGAGTCACTGCGAATGTATTATTCGGATTGACAGGCAGGAGAAAGGATTCCATTTCTTTTTTGGAGAGAAAAATAAAATATGAATGACGAAGAAAAAACCATTTTGTTGGTTGATGATGAGGTAATCATTTGTCAGGACCAGGCTGAGACATTAAAACAAGAAGGTTATCATGTGATTACCACTCTGAGTGGAGAAGCAGCGATTGAACAATTGAAAAACGGGAACAAGATTGATCTCATTTTAATGGATATTGATCTTGGTAAAGGTATGGATGGGACACAAGCGGCTAAAATTATTTTACAGGATCATGATATTCCTCTTATTTTTCTGTCCAACCATACTGAGATGGAGATTGTTAAAAAGACTGACAATATCACTTCCTATGGTTATGTGGTAAAAAACACCGGGGAGAGTGTACTTTTCAAAGCCATAAAAATAGCTTTTAGACTATATAAGGCTTATCAGGAAAATGCACAGAAGGCTATTTTATTAGAAAATTCCGAATTGCGTTACAGGCGTCTTTTTGAATCGGCCAAGGACGGCATCTTTATTCTGAATGCCGATAACGGAAAAATCATTGATGTGAATCCATTTCTCATGGATTTGATCGGGTATACATACAATGAACTCATAGGGAAAAATCTATGGAACGTCAGCCCCTTTCATGACATCGTAGAAAATAAAAATAAGCTTAAGGAACTTCAGGAACAGGGGTATGTCCATTATGAAAATCTTCCCCTTTTACATAAAAATGGTTTGATAAAACATGTTGAATTTATTAGCAATGTATATTGGGTCAATCAAAGTCGAATCATTCAATGCAATATCCGTGATATAGAAGAACGAAAAAGATTGGATGACTCAAAGGAACTGGTGCTTGCCGGAAAAGTAGCCCTGCTTCGAGATCTCCAGCACAGGATCAGGAATAGTCTGTCCATCATTGTCAGTCTAATAAACATGGAATCCGCCCGATTGTCCGATCCTTTAATGAAAGAGATCCTTTTCAATATCCGAAACAGAATTGACTCTATATCTAAGCTTTATAATCTGCTTGGCAGCTCACAGAATGAAGACGATATTCCATTTGACCAATATGTTGAAAAAATAATTACTTCACTATTTAAAAGTTATTTTAAGGAAAACGAGAAAATAAACTTGGAAATGCATCTTGATAAAATACAGGTTGATGTGGATATTGCGCTCTCTGTCGGTCTTATTCTCAATGAACTGGTAACCAATTCGCTCAAATACGCTTTCCCGAATAACCGAAAGGGTTCTATTAAAATTACTCTGGAAAGAAAAAATGAGTATATAGTCATCGATGTTTATGATGATGGAATTGGAACTCCTTCAGATTTTGCTATTGATCACTCCGAAGGTCTAGGCATGTCACTTGTGAATGTATTGACAAAACAAATTGAAGGCAAATTTACAAAAAGGAAGAACAGTAATGGAACTTTACTCCGCGTTCAATTCCCCTATATCAAATCAATTCCATAGCTTATAAGTACGAATACATGTAAAATAAATGCAATAGATCAAGTTTGAAATTCCTGCCTGCCTGCTGATAGCGCTGGGTAAATTGTTGTTACAAAAAACAAAGGGCTCAGGATTTCTCCCAAGCCCTTGTTTTTATTGGTAGCGGGGAGAGGATTCGAACCTCTGACCTTTGGGTTATGAGCCCAACGAGCTACCAACTGCTCCACCCCGCGATGTTATATAATCAGAACGACTTTCTTGCTAATTTAAAATCCCAGCAGTTCGCCGGCCTTTGGGTTATGATCCGCCAGTCGGCGGATATCCCGTAACTTCGGGACTCCACCCCGCGGTGTTTACTGAATGAATAGTATAATATAATATTTTACTTTTGTCAAGTTCTTTTTAGAATAATTTTGGTTATTACGACCTAATTTTTACTTGCATTTAGATAATAATCGTTTTATTATCATAATTGTTATTCAATGTTAAACATTTTTAATATCGATTTAAGGAATCCCTTGAAAAAAAAGTCCAATAAATTTAAAACCGGACCCAGGAAGATAAAATTCATAAGGATTATCATTTCTATGATTTTTCCTGTATTGTCTGGTATTTTGTTATATTCAGTTTTTTCCGATATGTATCGTGATCCTTATTTTTGGATGGGCATTTTCTTTTTTGTTGTGAATTCCTTTGTATATCTAATCATCGTCATGTCGACTTATACAATTATCATGGAATACCTTGGTAAATTACTTATACAAAAGCATCAATCAACAGCTCCTCGTAGTTTTCTATTTTTAGCCATTGGATCAGGAGTGGGCATACTGTATTATCTTGCATTTGATTCAAAGTGCTCTGTGGAATGGATAATGATATTATTAATCACAGGTATTATTGTCAGCATCATAAAACTATTATTACATTTAAAGGAAAAAAAATTCGGTTAGAATATTTGGTGGAAAATATATTTTAACATAATAAAAGTACTACACTTAATTACACTATCATTAAATAATGATTGACTTTTGATTTCATAAGCAGTATTTTATCACTCCTGGTATGGTTTTTGATCTGTTGTAAGTTTCTGAATATCGGGAATGA
>JAFGDT010000089.1 GCA_016931965.1 bacterium
CGACTTTCTTTGGAAGAAAGTCGCCAAAGAACCTGGTTTTTTGCAAGCTTCGTAAAGGGCGTATTCGATGTGTTTCAATATGCGGTTGTTTCCCGGCTTCCTTACCCCATCGCACGATTTCAGCGAAAGGATGCTGAAATCGAACGCCCTCCCCTTGATCTTTCTTATCGGTCAGTCGCGGCAAAAAACCAGTGAACTCATCCCCCAACCCCCTTCTCTTAGGAAGAGAAGGGGGCTTGTCTATTTTGCGATGATCGGGCAAAAAAATGTGAGGTCCTCTTATTTTGTGGAGAGGGTAGGATTTAGGAGGTGAGTTGTCAAAATATAAAAACCAGAAAAGAACGTCATTCCGAGCAGAGTCGAGGAATGGTCGATCCCACAGATCCTGAAATGAATTCAGGAAAACGATCCCCATTTATGCTGTCACACTTTTTCAGAACAACCTTGATTCACTCGTCATAACCATCCTAAACGAAAAGTGATCCATAAAGGGAAAATGGGTTACTTCAAATCAAACCGGTAAGCGCGATCGATCCAGCGTGAGAGGCTTTTGTATTGATCGGGCAGGGGGGCATATCGGCTCCGATAGGCCGCTTCGACAGCCGACTGTTCCAACTTCCTGCTTCTTGTCGTGTTGTTCAACACAAATACACTGTCCACATAACCTTCGCCGTTGATGTAAATCGACAATTCGACGATACCGGTGAATCCTTTTTTTCGTTCCTCTTCGGGATATTCGGGTATAACTTCCAGGATCGGACGGGGACCGGCTCCTCCGCCTCCGGTGCCGTTTCCCGATCCACCGAAGATGCCGTTGCCGGTTCCTGTGCCGTCCACAAAAGGGATCCCTTCCCTCACATCGAGATCGGTCGGTTCAATGGTTTCATAATCGGGAAGGTATACATCGTCCGAAGGTATCGGCACCTGCGGCAGGGGAGGACGCTTCATGGAGCCCCCTCCTTGTGAAGTGATGGGAATCATATCACTTGTAAAAATGGTTATGTTCATCATCGTTTGCTTGGGAAATTGGTAGGGTATTCGGCGGGAAAATAAGAATAACAAAATCATGCACAGCAATGAGAAGATCAACCCTTTTTCAATCCGGAGCCGATAACGTGATTTTTCAATCTCATATTTTTCGACCATGATGATTCTGCTCGAATGAAAAGTCGTACTTATTATTTATCAGGTCTGTAATCTTTGGGTAATGTATTTGCCATACGCAGCGTGGCCCAGTATCCACCTGTTTTCAGTGAATAGGGTGTCATGTTATAACCGAAGGAATCGATATCCACGTATTGATTTTTAAATTCCAGATATGAGGCGAATCGGCGGTCAACACCATAACGCACCAATATATTTCCATCGTATGTAAATCTTTTGATATAGTGCGTCGAATCGATCAGTGTCGATTTAATCGATTCGGACTCGATCCGTTCCAGCATCAGAGAGGATCTTCCACCGGATCTGGGTTTATAGATAAAGAACCGGTTTTCCTCCACCTGGTCTGAAGCTAAAGAAGTTAAAAAATGCCTGAGTGATCCTCGATAAACTTCGTATCGGTTGTCAATCCATTGCTGCTCTTCTTTATCATTTTCGGGTTCCATTTCCTTAAAATAGGGATAGATGGTGTAGTAACCATTGTCATCCGTTTCCCATTCAAATTCGACGAGGAGGATTTCGATATCATAACCCAAAGCCTCATTTTGCAGTTTGATCATGCTTTCTGTAGAAGCTGTGATGACATCCGTTTTTGGATCGACCTGAAATTCAAGCACTTCCGGATTCAGAATGATACACTGAGAGGCATTTTCGGTCAACCCGATGAATATACGGGTAAAGCGTTCCAGATTTCTGAGCCATTCCCTTGGTTTTTCGGTTTCTACAATGACATTTTCTCCTTCGAGCACCTTGCTTTTTAGGCGTACATCCAGTCCTGTGATGATGATCTCATTGAAGGTGATGTGGATCGGAATGATTTGAGCTTCGTAACCGATGTGGGAAAACACGATTTCATAACTTCCCGGGGGAATGTTTTCAATTTTAAAGAGTCCGTTCTGATCCGATGCAGCACCCAATGTGGTGTTGGCCAAGAAGGCATTGACAAAATAAATGGGTGCGCCGGTGTCCGCATCCCGGATGGTTCCAGAGATGTTACCATATCGAATTGTCTGTGAGAGGAGTGATGACGAGAACGCAAAAAGAAAAAGGCGGTTTTTCAATAAGTTCCATATATTCATTTTATGCTTTTCATTCCGCTTTTATGTCGATCATTCATGTTGATGCACATCATCTTTTAATCTCAGAAATATACATCACAATATTCATTTTTACAAGGAAATGATTTAAGATAGAATGGATTTAAGATTGAATCCCCCATTTTTTACTTAATAAGTCAATATCGGAGAAATACACGAAAATAATCGGTCACTTTTATTTGTGTCAATCACGATATGGTGGATTTTTTATCGTATCTCAAACTGCACAAATTTACTGACGGCATTTCCGCTGTTTAAATCCTTAGCAGTCACCTCCAGTTCGTATCGTCCCGATTTTTTATCCCTGAGATCGATATTTAAATACAGGGGTTCGTCGGGATTCTCACCTTCATACTGATAGGAAGTGGAGACACTTTCAATTTTTCCGCTGAAAAGACGTGCAAAAAATCCCCTGCTGTCCTCCCCGGATTCGTCCAGTCCTTCGGGTCTGAGCGTCCATTCGATTTGAAACCGTGTTTTCGCCTGGTTGTCCAAGGTCAGGTTGTAGAGTTCATAATAGAGGCCGATGACGGCATTTCTTTCAAAACCGTTGAACATGTGGGGTGTATAGGCAAGGTCATATTTCTGAAAAGCACTGCCGGATTCTGCCGGGGTGATGGGGTCGGATAGAAGAATATCGCTGAGCATGAGGCTGTCCTGCCAGTAATCATCCACAGTGAAGGTTCCTTTATAAACGCCCAGTTTATCTGACACGTTGTCTCTCAAATGAACCTCAAAATGGGTCTCTCCTGCGGGAATCAAAATTGGCTCCATTTTTGTCGCTGAGCTTTCTTTCCATTCTTCCGGTGATATTCCTACCGGGATTTTATCTTCCCGGTTGATTCGGGCTTCCTCCTGCCAGTTTTTGTCGTACAATCCCACAAACCGGGACAGAGAGAGCACATTTTCCTGTTCATCGGTCTTTACCTTAATATTCTTTCCCTCGAGTCCGTAGTACAATTCGACAAGGCTTTTCCCTTCACTTCCTCTAAATGTGATCCATTCGAAGGGGAAATCGAGCGGTTTTTCTTCATACTCATATTCGGATGTCTCTGTTTTGACGCCGATTTCCGCATAGTCTTCGTTTTTCTCAATTAAGATCTCACCGATATCAGACATGTCAAAAATGGCCCCTCTTACATCTCTTCCGGCTCTGTCCATGGCGATCTGCAAACGCCAGTAGAGTGGATCAATTTCTTCCCGGTTTCCCACATCATAAGGCATGGATTCGATTGTCCACCCTCTCGATGCACCGTATTTTGAAAAGTGAAAAACCAGCTCCGGATGATTATAACGCGGGTAATACTGCCAAGTTATATTTTGAGGTCCAAATCCTTCCGGGATCGTAAATACCTGTTTGTCCGGTTGACCATGACGAATATAGATCAATCCCATATCATCGAAATAGCGTTTTTCGGGAACGGCTTTCGGAAGGTACGGTTTGATAAAATCGTCGCCGACACGAACCCCAACCCGTGTAGCTATAGCCACGACATGATCGACTTCCTGCATGAAATCGTTCGCTGTGCGACCTGTTTTATATCGATGGTATTCCTTGTAAGCATAATCCAGACGCCGGTAATGTTCGGCAATCCGTTCATTTTCTTCGGTGGCCAGATTGGGATCCCGCTTCTGCCAGAATTGAAAAAAGAAATCACCCATACTGTCAATGGGTGTATTCACATATGAATCATATTCCTCGTTGTTCATGATGTAACAGATGTCCTGAAAAAAGGTGTTGGCGTCCACGCTGTCCTGAATGGCCGATATGGCGGTGTAATAATATCTCAGTGCTTCGTCCGTGCGATTCATGGCGAAGAGGTTTTTTGCGAAAAGATCATCAAGCCTGCATGTGGAAACGTTTGGGAATGCAGTTCTCAGACTGTCCAGTATCATTAGACTCTTATCATAATCTTCATTGGTATAATAGAGCCGGGCCAGATCATAGAAACAGTCTGGATTGTCTGGATTTTTCTCTATAAGTTTGAGAAGTATTTCAATGCCTTCTTTCTGCTGGGAATACCAGTAAAAGGCATCGATCATTTGTGCATACAGTTCCGGATCGTCGATGTTGTGTTTGACGGCTTCTGCGTAGTAATGAACCGCTTCGAATGAATTGGGAAAACCGAGGGCTTCGGCATTTTGTGCCCGTTTCACCCAGGCCCGGATATGTGATGAATCTCTCTTAACCGTTTCTCTCAAATATTCCTGAGCCTGCAGGAGTCCTGTTCCTGTGTGTTCATAGACCAAGGCAAGTTGGTAATACGCTTCCGTCAGATCCGAATTCAAGCTGATTGCTTTTTCCAGTGTCTTCCTTGCTTTTATAGAACCCGGATTTTCCCGGTCATAAACCATGCCGAGTCCGACGTAGGCTTCCGCACACCGGTCATCCTGATCGAGGATCGATTCAAATGTCAGCTCAGCTTCAGCAAGATGCCCCTGTTCCAACTGGGCAAGTCCTATTTCATAGACCGGCTGCCACCACTTTTCATCGGCGGTATCCTGAGATAGAATTTTTGTAGGAGAAATGATAAACAGATAAGTGATGTAGAAAGCCAATGCAATGCTCTTTTTCATTGAGCTCATGATTAGCCACCTGGTAATAATACTGGTTTATTATTGTTGAATGAGAATGAATTCGGGAATGAGAAAAGTCACGTCCCCAGGAAGAAATTCAATACTCATCCAATGTTCATATTATATAAAATAATCACTCAATAGCAAGAAAAAAATCATGCTGATTGTCTTTGTTTTATCTCATATTATTATTTATATTGAAGTGAAATTGGATATTGGTAAAGGAAACTCCAAATGCCAAAATACCAAACTCAAATTCACCCTGTTAGATAACAAACATCTAACATCATATAAAAATCGATATTATTTCTATCTAACAGGGTAAATACCAATACTACCAATCTGAATTTTTCATTATTTTTTGGATTTGGGTTTTGGGATTTTCTTTGGATTTGGTAGTATTTGGCTTTTGCATTTTACACTGTCATTTTGATTTTTAATTTCTATTTTATCTTTATTTCACTTTAGGCACTTTCATTATTCTTTAATTGATTCGGAGGGAACATGTTTATACTGAAACTCCTCAGCAAATTGCTCAAGGCCCTTCAATCGGCTGATTCACCCAACCAGCTTGCGTGGGGATTTGCACTGGGAGCTATTTTGGGATTGACGCCGTTGTGGAATTTGCACAATATACTGATTATTCTCCTTATTTTTATTCTCAAAGTGAACCTGTCATCGGCTCTTTTTTCATTGATTCTTTTCAGTCTGATTGCATGGATTTTTGATCCTCTGTTTCATACACTGGGATTCGCTTTGCTTGTTCAACTCCCCTTTTTGCAGTCTCTCTGGAACCTGTTGTACAATGCCCCTGTTTTGTCCCTGAGCCGGTTCAACGATACGATTGTGATGGGCAGTCTGTTCTGCTCGCTGATCTTGCTGGTTCCCAACTTCTTGCTGTTCAGGTGGATGGTTGTTCTCTATCGCCGCACCTGGAATGAATCTGTTAAAAAATGGCGATTGGCAAAAATTTTAAAAAGCAGCAAAGCGGTTCGTTTCTATCAAAAAGTCAAATTCTTAGGAGGGAAGTGATGCGCTGGAAAGGATTTATTCCGTTTCTTGTCCTCATCGGAATCGTTTGTGTCGTCTCGATCCTTTTTATGGATCGGTGGATCGAGGGGGGGATTGAGAAAACGGGCGAAGCTATTGTGGGCGCGAAAGTTGAAATGGACGGCCTTCATTTTAACCTTTTCAATTTGTCTGTCGAATGGGACCGGTTTCAGGTGACCGATCCGAAAAACACCATGCAAAACTTGATTGAGATCGGCCGGACCGATTTTAACATGAGATCTGCCGCTCTGCTGAGAAAGTGGTTTGTTATTGAAGAGATCACTGTCGCAGATGTCCGATCGGGAACGGAACGGGCCTATGACGGGGCTCTGCCTCCTAAAAAACAGGAAGCCGAAGAAAGTGATGAACCCGGTATGCTGGATCACCTGAAGGATCAGCTGCAAAGGGAAATTGATCAGCTGCCCGTCATGCAGCTTTCCAGTAGTGATCTCACACAGAAATTGAATGTCGACAGCCTCGTTCAAATGGCTGATCTGAAAGTCCTTGACCGGGTGGATTCACTGAAGACGGATCTGAATCAGACATCGGATGAATGGAACCGGTTTCTGTCCGATTTTCATCCTGAAGAAGAGCTTAAAATGATCCGGGACAATATCACCAGTATCGATCCAAAAGGGATCAAAACCGTCCCTGAACTGGTTGCCGCTCTTGGCAAAGTGCAATCTGCTCAGAGTACCATGCAGAACCTGAAAGAAACAGTCGATTTGAAATACCGTGAAGCCCACGATGATTTTGACCGCTTTTCGTATTATCCTCAGCATATTGACCGATGGATCAATGAAGATTATCAACGCATTTTGCAGAAAGCCAAACTGCCCGACCTCAGTGCGCAGAACATCGGGAAACGGCTGTTCGGACAGGAAATGGTCAACCGTATTCAGACATGGATTGACTATTATGCATTGATTCAAAAAATCATTCCCGAGAAAAAAGAGAAACCCGAGAAGGAAGAACGACCGCGACTTGAAGGACAGACCATTCATTTTGCAGACCGGCACGGCTGGCCCTCCTTTTTAATTGAACATTTGCTTTTGTCGGGGCAAACCGGTTCGTCGGATGAACAGCCCGGTTTTGTCATGCAGGGAGAAGCCAGCGGAATCACTTCACAGCCCTGGATTTACGGAAAACCGACTGTCATTGATTTAAGAGGTGCGAGAGGAGAACAGCGATCCCTTCGTATTACAGGGTCATTTGACCATACCACTACAGCCATCCGTGACAGCATTGCTTTTGCGCTTCAGAATATTCCGTTACAGAATATGGCGATTGCCGAGACCCCTTATCTGCCTTCCAGTATCAGCAGGGGATGGGCCGATGTCAATGCGTTCACACGGATTGCGGAGGGATATTTCGAGATGCAGATCCATGTCAATGGACGTGATGTGGCCTTTGGCTTTGAATCATTTGAAGCGGACAATGTGCTATCACAGGCCATTCAAAAAATTCTTGCGGGGTTGAACCGTATTGATATTCAAACAAATCTCTATGTTCGGGATGCGGTTGTTGATTTTCGGTTGACTTCCAATCTGGATCAAGTCGTTTCGAATGAATTGAAAAAGATGGGCAGCCAGGCGCTTGCCGAGGCTGAGACCCGGATCCGTCAGCGCATCGATCAGTTAAGCCGGGATCGAATAACCGATTTGGAGCATTTGTTGACGCAAAATCAGGTCGCTGTCCTCGGACCTATCGATCAATATAAAAAACAATCAGATGCTATCAGAACTTTAATTGATGAAAAACTCCAGGAGGTTCAGGCCGACATCAATCAGCGGCAGCAGGGTGAAGCAGGCGATTTACAGGAAAGGGCGAAAAGTCTGCTCGAAGATCTGTTCAATCAGTAATGGGTGCGATGGATTCCCACGGATGATCGTGGGAATCAGTTATTATTTTTTTTCTTCAATGATAGTTTCGCTCAGCAGGGACATGTGCCTATACTGAGTACTAAAAGTTTGCTTGAGGCGTTCTTTCATCCGCAACTTCCTCTTTCAACTCAAAGAGATATATGTTGTCCTGCTGGAGGAATTCGTCTATGCGGACGAGGTTGAAATCCGTTTTCTCCATAATCGCCAGTATTTGTTCCCGGGTCATAAAATGGTTCCATCCGTAGCGGGCTTTGCTCGGCTCGAGATCGACAATGACCATTTTTGCACCCTCTTTCATGCTCGGGATCACGTTTTTAATCCACTCAACCGGTCTGTCAAATTCGTGAAAAGCTCTCAGCATAATCACCACATCCAATTCGTTTTCGGGAAAGAGCGGATCGGCCACCTCTCCGACAATGGTCGTGATGTTCTCTATGTTTTCTCTTTCACATCTTCTTTCAATTGTTCTTAAAGCGTTCCTGTTGATATCATTCGCATATACCCGGCCTTTCGGGCCCACTCTTTTTGATAGATAAAACGTCAAATAACCATCACCGGCCCCTGCTTCTCCGATCGTCATGCCGGAGACAATACCCACCGCGTCCATGATTCTTTCCGGCTGCTGCCATGAATCCCGATTTGTATATTGGCCAAACAGGGGAGAGCAAAAGGTCACTGCGGCAATAATCAACAGAATAACTGAGTTTGAATGTGTTTTTTTCATGCGGTTTCCTTTACAATCATAAGAAGGTCATTGAATAGTCGATTCATATTGTTTACTCGATGTGTATTTTATTTATTCTACTGTCTGATCCAGAGGCATGTCCAGCCGTTCATACAGGTTTCTTCTACCCGCTTTGTCACCGTTCAGGATTTGACGCGCGTATTGAGCCACCTGTCCGGCTACACGACGAGGAACCACAATGACTCCGTCACCATCCGCCACGACGATGTCTCCCGGACAGACCAGAACGCCGCCGATCACGACCGGACGGTTGACAGATTCCAGTTCGTTCCGGCCGGGACGAATTGTGCGTGTTTTTTTCCGCAAGTAAAGAGGCACCTTCTCGATAGCGATCTCATCCGTATCTCTGGCGCCGGCGTCTGTGATGACGCCAACTGCGCCGTGCCGATGCCAATCCAAGATGTTGTAGGAACCGATTGACCCGATATCCCTGTCCTCAACATCATCAAGCACAATAACGGTACCCGGTTTAATCAAACCGACAAAGGTTTCGGGAGAATAGGCATTGTAAAACCGGCTTTCCCATTCCTCAAAGTTTTCCCCGGGTCCGGGTCTGTCCGAGCGCTGCGTGGGTACATAACGCGCGGTGATGGCAATGCCTCTTATTTGATGGGATAAATTTACTGGATCCGTCCAGGAAGCATAAATTTCAGGATTAACCAAGCCTGTACCCGGAAGTCCCACCCTGTCCATGCCGTCGGATACATCGGCCACACGCAGGCCTTTGTAGAGGTCGAGGATATGGGCATTCTCCTCATCCGTATAGGTCTGTGTCTCTATGAAATGCATCCCCGTTTCCAGCTCCTGAATGTCACTTACCTGAGCGAATAGATTGATACTCAGGCACAGGGAAATCGACAACAGCCATATGATTGGTTTCTTCATGGGGTTGCCTCCTTAAAATGCAATGGTTATCTGTTTTGATTCGTTCAGGCCAATCGATTCCACATGCTGCAACAATCGGTTCACGCCTGCATCAAAAACACGAACCGTGTATTTCCCTTGTTTAAAAACCTTCGGGCGAAAAGAATCTCCGTTTATCCGAATCGTATAAACGGTTTCACCGGTGGATTCATCGGTCACCTGGACAATGGGATTGGCCAGTCCGGTAATATTCAACGTCGGCAAATAGGCCACCGCTTCACGTCCGTAATTGTCTTCCTGCCGGATGGTGAAAGGCCATCCCGGGTATTGACTCGCATCCGGATCGGTGATGTTCACATTCCGCGGCCAGCATTCGAATGTGATTTCTCTTGATTTCTTTTTGAATCGGATGATGCCGAAACCCGCCGCCCTTGTTGTCAATCGGTCGCCCCCGTTGGGCTCCATGGAAGGATTGGCCACTGCCCAGCAGGTGATTTTGTTGCCGAATCCGTCGGTAAATTTACCTGTATAATCGGGCATGCCCTGCAGGCGGTCTTTGCCGGGTTCAAGTGGCGACCACCAGCGGAGATACAGGTTGGCGATGGAAGGCACGCAGAAAGAATAACAGGCATCATTCCATTCATCAATCCCGTGGTGAAAGATGCTGCCCAGGTGCTGGTCCCCGCCAATATGAACTGCAAAGGCCTTCCGTATTTCAGCAAGGGCTTTATTTCGGCCTGTCTGTGGCCAGCCGTTTGAATCCAGATCCGCCAGCAGCCGTCCGCCGATACTCCCGTGAATGTGCGCGCCTCCGCAGAAAATGGTCTGCGAGAGGACGGCTTTCATGTCACAGTCCATCCAATCCGCAGCCCAGTTTTCCAGAAATTCCAATTGCCGTTCACCCAGCAGGGTTGCACCGGGAACGTCCAGACTTTTGGGATCATAATCGGGATCTATTACATGGTCCGGTCTTGGTCCCAGTTGGGGGACGAGATTTTTCGGTCCCGTTTTGAATTTTCGGTCCTCAATAATGGCAAAACTGATCCGTCCCAAGGTCAAGGATGTATAGTATACGCCGATTCCCCTCTGGACAGGCGTGGGATCATAGGGATCGGGCAGATGGCTGGTCTGTGCCCTTTCCACTTCTTTCACATACTCCACAGGCATATAATAACCTCCGTCATCACCAGCTCTTGACGCCGCTTTTTTGCCTTCGGCTCCCCAAAGATTGCCTTGACCGATATCGTGGTCATCCGGTATGCAGATGGTCGGCGTGTTTCGAATGATCTCACCGAAATCCCTTCCAAATTTCAGCCAGTAAGCCAGATGATGGGTGTGATCATAGACCTGATCCCCTGAGAAAAAGAGAAGATCTGGATTGAGTTTTTTCAGGTTTTCAACGATATCGCTTTTCGGAATGTCTCCACCGTGACTTGGATAGATGGAGTTGCCTGTAAATGCCGCAACCACAATTTCCTCTTTGTCGACAGGATCCTTCTTAATGATACCACTGTAAAAAGCCGTGTTTGCATGAACTACACGGTATTCCGTATCGGTTGATGAATTCCAGTTTTCGACACGGAATGTTGCCGCGAATCCGGGATACATGATTTCCGATTCTGCAACCTTTTCCCACCGGCCGTTTTTCTTTATTTCGAGAGATACGGCCAGTTCTTCAGTGCTGTTGATCGGATAGAGCTGAGCTGTGAGTTTTAGAATGTGATTGTGAACCGTGTATAGGGCAAAACAGATTCTGTCTTCTGCTGATACCTGAGGAATATCCAGCAAGTCCTGGGCTATTATGCTATCCGTAAAACCTGCTGAGAAAATCAATAAAAATAAAAGGACGGTTATGAAATCTTTGAAATGGTTCATTGTAAAATCCCTCCAATTTTGATTTGATAATGGTCATTTCAATAGAGAAAGATTTAAGAGTGATCAGTTATTTCTATAGCAAACTTCATAGGCTGAAATGATGGCATCCAGCTTTTGATCGATCTTTTTATCGACCACCTGACGGCTGTCCTTTTCAAAATACCAGGAGACGATCTCTTTTGCCCCTTCAGCAAAAGGAATTGTGGCTTCAAATTCGGGATTGATTTTTTTGATCTTGCTGTTGTCGAATATCATGCTGTGCGCTTTGTCACCGAACAACTCATGGCCCCATTCCTCATCAAGACGCCATATGAAATCGGACGGAATGTGTATGATCTTGGGTTCCACACCGGCCGCATCCGCCAGTATCGAGCAGATCTGGTTCCAGGTCAGTATTTCCTCCGATGTAATATGAAAGGCTTCTCCGATTGCATCTGGTCTGCCTAAAAGACACAAAAATCCTTTTGCGAAATCCTTGTGATGTGTCAGTGTCCATAAGGATGTGCCGTCTCCATGAATGATGACGGATTTGCCTCTGAGCATTCTGTCGAGCGTTGTATATTTGCCATGAAGCGGAATTTTGGTCTTGTCGTATGTGTGAGAAGGGCGGACGATTGTCGTGGGGAATTGATACTTATCATATAAATCCAACAGGATTTTTTCACAAGCGATTTTCTGCTGTGAATAGGTCCAAAAGGGATTATACAAGGGTTCTGTCTCCCGAATGGGAAGTTTCTGGGGGGGCTTCTGATAGGCTGAAGCAGAACTGATAAAAACATATTGGGCTGTTCGATTTCTGAATAATTCAAAATCTCTTTGAATATGAGCCGGAATGTACGCAATCCAGTCAACCACAACATCGAATGTGAGATTGCGAAGTAAAGTATTTACCTGATGGAGATCATTGATATCAGCTTTTATTGTCCGGACGGATTCGGGCAGAGGACGGGATGTTTTCCCGCGATTCAAAACAGTCAGATCCATTCCTTTTTCGGTGCAGATCTGAGAACAGGCCGAACTGATCACGCCTGTACCTCCTATAAAAAGTACTTTTAAAATGGTAGCCTCCTTATTGTGCGTTTCTGTTGTGATTCGTTATCATACTAAATTACATCAACTGGATGATTATGGCAAGTGATTATTTTGTTGCAATCAGTACATTTATAAAAAAAACGAAAAAAGACTTGACAAATGGAAAACCAGTTTGTATATTAGAACTGGTTTGTAATGCAAACTATAATTCATGAATAGCTTATCAATTTAAAAAGGATACCAAAATGCATAGGCTGCCTGATTTGAAGAAATTAGAAAAAAGAGCCTATCAAACAAATTTTACGGATGGTATTTATGATATCGTCTGGGGATTCATGTTTCTGGTGATATCATTGAATCCCATTTTGTATCGTACAGGATTTCCCAAACCGATAATCTATATTGTCGAACTGTTCCTCGTAGGATTGTTTCTTGTTCTGGCCAAACAACTTATCACCGTACCCAGACTGGGAATTGTCCGATTCGGTTCTCATCGAAAAGCCAGAGCTGTTCAAATACTTGCCTTAGGGATCATCATCAATGTACTGGTTCTTCTTTTCATTTTGATGAATAGCCTTGAAGTCTTTTCGTTACAAGTCATTTCCAATCACATCAACCCTTTGATTTATTCACTTTTCTTTTTCACATTATTTACCATTCTTGCGTCTGTTTTATCTTATTCGACCATTTTTCTAGCAGGAATACTATTCGGTTCCAGTATTTTTGTTTCAGAAATACTCTATTCCCGTATTGGAGAACCTCTGGATAGTCTAATCCCTTTCGGTGTTTCTGCTCTCATTATTTTGTCTATCGGGATGATGCGTTTGATTCAATTTATCAGAATGTATCCCAAAGAAACAATGGAGTCTTGACATGAATAAAGTGATTCACTTAAAAGAAATTGAGAAGAGGGCATTTCGATCAACATTCCAGGACGGGCTCTGGGATATATTTCTGGGTGTTTTGTTGTTGAATCTCAGCATCTTCCCATGGCTTACGGAGGAGTATATGTCCCCTTTTTCGATTGTCATTGTGTCATTAACAATCACAATTGTTGTCTTCATCGGATTTTTATTGGGGAAACGATATTTAACTGTTCTGAGAATCGGGATTCTTCGGGTTGGGTCAGACCGCAAGAGCAAGTTGAAAAAACTTCATGTCGTTCTTATCGTATCTGTAGCAGGAACCACGGCTCTTTTATTTTTTACTCGGTATTTAAACCAATTTTCCCGGATACCCATTCCATTTCTGATTTTTGGTATTCAAGCGATTATTGTTTTTAGTATTGGGGCTTATCTTCTTTCTATTGATCGGTTGTATCTTTACGGGATCTTTTTTGCCTTCCCATTGCCTACGGGGTACGCGCTGGCAAAAGCCCAATATTCCATTTTTGAGTTAATTATCGTTGCAGCAATTCCTAGTTTGATTATGATTATTATTGGCATTGTGTTTTTTACCAAGTTTCTTTTGAATTATCCAGTAACAAGGGAGGAAAATTAAAAATGGGTACCCTTTTAAATTTAAAAGAACTGGAGAAAAAGGCCTTCCGTTCTTTCTTTAAAGATGGCCTGTGGGATATTTTTATCGGCCTCGTCCTTCTCCAGTTTTTTGTATTTCCGCTCTATGTCAGTGATTTGGGATTGGGCGATTTCTGGAGTGTTACGGTCTTTTTGCCCCTGTATATGGTTACCTTCTGGCTGTTCATCAAGGCGAAAATGAAAATCACTGCTACCAGAATCGGCTTTATGAAAGTGGGAAAAACGCGTAGAAAAAGATTAAGAGGCTTGATATTGATTGCCAATTTCATCTTATTGGTCGGATTGCTCCTCGGATTGCCTTATCTCTATGAACGTGTGGATTTATACCAGGTGGAGTGGTTCTTCCCGGGTTTTTTCTGTTTGCTCTTTCTGTTTATTTTCTCAGCGGCGTCATTTTTTCTTGATGTATTTCGGTTTTTCATGTACGGAATCTTAATCGCTTTTTTGATACCCATCGGAGAAATACTGTTTCTGAAAGGTTATCTGACTCATCACGGATATCCCGTGATCTTCGGCATAACCACATCGATCATGGTCATCACGGGAATGGTTAAACTGGTCGTTTTCTTAAAAAAATATCCGAAAGTGATAGCGGAGGAGATCCATGGGATCGGCTGAGTTGGATCTAAAAAGTCTGAATTCACTGGGTGAGATCGATCGATTGATTCATGAACCGGCACGACTCATGATCATCGCCTATCTCTATGTCGTCGAAAGCGCAGATTTTCTCTTTATCATGCGGCAAACAGGGCTAACCAAGGGTAATCTCTCTTCCCATCTCAGTAAGCTGGAGGCAGCGGAATATATCGAAATTAAAAAAGAATTTGTCCATAAAATTCCGCGCACTTTTTTAAGTCTGTCCAAAAAGGGTAGAAAAGCTTTTGAGGGATATCAGACAAAGATGAAGCAATTTTTTAAAGACCTGCCTTGTGACTAAAGTGCCTGAATTGAAACAAAGATAAAGGAAAAAAGATAAAAGATAAAACAAAAATTAAAAATCAAAATGTAAAGATCGAAATGACAATGTAAAATGTAAAAATAGTACCACGCAAATCTAAAATCCCAAACTCAAATTCACCCTGTTAGATAACAAACACCTAACATCATATAAAAATCGATATTATTTCTATCTAACAGGGTAAATACCAA
>JAFGDT010000090.1 GCA_016931965.1 bacterium
ATGTCAAGGTTATCCTTGGTGCTTTTGCTCCAGGGGATTTCCACCAACCAGTCTAAATAAGTTCTGACAATAGAGGCTTCTGCCGCATCGGTATGCATCTGTTCCAGTCTTCCCAACTGTTTTCTTGCTTCCTTCTCAACATCGGGAGGCATTTTCGCCTCCATTATTTTTTTAGAAAAATCACTAATCTCAGCGGATTTTTCATCCATATCACCCAGTTCTGATTTTATGGCCTTCAGTTGTTCTCTTAAAAAGTATTCTCGTTGGGTCTTGGTCATCTCTTCTTTGGCTTGAGATTGGATTTTGGCTTGCATGGTAGAAACTTCAAGTTCCTTGGAAAGATGGTCATTGACCTTTTCTAGTCGATCAAAGGGATCAATGGTTTCCAATATTTGTTGAGATTCTGAGATTTTTAATCTCAAATTAGAGGCAACCAGATCTGCTAGTCTACCCGGTTCATTGACACTATCCAAAATTTCGATGACCTCTGTAGAAATGAGGCCTTTGAGGGATAAGATTTTTTCGCATTGTTCTTTCACGTTTCTCATCAGAGCTTCAGATCCTGAAGAAATTTCCTTAACAATCGGATCTGGAATTTGTTCAATCCTGACTTTAAGGTAGGGATCCCGACTTATGTATTCCTTGATTGTTGACTTCACCAGTCCTTGGATGAGAATCTTGACCCTCCCATCAGGCAATTTGAATTTCTTCATAATCATAGCCACCGTTCCCACAGCATATATGTCATCAGGTGTTGGGCTATCGTTGCTGGGATCTTTTTGAGTAACAAGGAAGATTAAACGGTCTTTTGCCAGAGCTTCATCAACAGCATTAATGGATGATTCTCTACCCACATATAATGGCAGGAACATATGATTAAAGATAACGATATCTCTTACTGGAAGCAAAGGTAAGATTTCGGGTATCTCGATAGGTCCTTTCCCCTCACTGTAAACCATAGCGTTTCCACCTCAGTTTTAGAAATTTCCAAAGGTAATAAGCATACGAGAATAGTTGCTTAAATATAACACTACTTCCCTATAAGGGTCAAGACATAATCAACAGGCAGGGATATTTACTTGCAAGCGGGCGTATGTTGAAAGTAATATCGACTTATGCAATAATGAACTTTACTTATTTTCTAATTTTGTTTACTATTTGCAGATGGGTTAGAATCGTTTCATCTGCGTCAAGAATAACCTCAGGCATGCAAGTCGATTTCTTAAAGAATATACTTATGCATGGTGATACTGGATACCAAATGGATGGAGGCATTCATGAACAAGACAGGGCAAACGATATCGATTGTTATACCTACTCTGGACGAAGAAGATACGATAGCTGAAATCATTGAGGGATGTAAGCCCTATGGTGATGAGATTTTAGTGGTTGATGGTCACTCTCGAGACAGGACCAGGGAAGTTGCTGAAAATCTGGGTGTGAAAGTTATCCTGGATAACGGAAAGGGGAAGGGGGAAGCACTCCGTCATGTTGTCAATTTTGTAAATGGCAGTATCATTGTTTTTATTGATGCGGATGGTTCCCATGATCCAAACGACATACCCAGGCTGGTGGAGCCTATCATAAACGATACCGCAGACCATGTTTCTGGCTCCCGACTTATTGGGGGCTCCAGTGAACTGCATGGTGGTTTTGATGAATGTTTTCGTTTGATGGGTAGTTCGTTTATTACCGCTTGTATCAACTGGAGGTTTAAAGTGAGGCTGAGTGAAAGCCAGAATGGTTTTCGTGCCATTAAAACAGATGTAATTAAACAATTAGGCCTCGTCGAAGATATTACCACCATTGAACAGGAAATGATCATGAAGACCCTGAAAAAAGGTTTCAGAATGGCAGAAGTTCCCACCCATGAACATGAAAGAAAAAAGGGGTATTCCAAGATTAGTCTTAGAAAAGTTTGGTTTCGATATGTTTACACGTTGGTGAAATACCTGTTTTTCTAATTCATGAATCCTAAATGGATCAACATCCCCAATATTCTGGTTTTTTCGCTGTTCCTCAGACTGCTGTTTTTTATTGGATTTGCACTAGGAGACGATCCTAACTACGCCGATCGTGTGGATTCAATTATTAAGGGTCATTATCCCTCCCTCTGCGAAACCTGTGTTTTTGCCTTCCGACCCATTCTGCTTTTTTTTACAGCCTTACCCATGAAATATTTTGGATGGTCTGAGTTTAATTTTATCCTCCCTATTCTTTTGTCCTCTCTCACGTCCATTTACCTTATCTACGCATTGGGAAGATTCTTGTTTGACCAACAAACAGGGCTTTTGGCTGCTTTCTGCTTAGCCATATTCCCGTTAAATGTTGTGCATGCCACAACGATGAGCAACGATATGATGCTCAGCATGTTCCTGGCTTTATCCATGCTCCTCTTTCTGAAAGGCCTTGAGGAATGTGGGAGGAAAGCCGGCGTCTACCTTACGCTTTCAGGATTTGTTCTGGGGGCTTCCATCGGTGTAAAGATTAATGCTTTACCTGTAGTCGGTCTATTTATCCTGATCGCTCTTTTCAATACATGGCGGAAAAAGAAATTTAAGTATGATACGATCCTTTTTTTGTTGTCCTGGTTGATGATTCAAGCATTGTTTGTAATCGTGTACTACATGAAAACGGGTGATTTATTAGCCCATATTCACGCCGAGGTGAATTTCAACAATGAATACAATCCGTCGAGTTTCACTCATACGCCACGCTATTTGAAAGATGCATTGATCTATTACCCAAAATATATGTTATGTATCTTAAGCGAAGGTCATCCGGGCTACACATTCTATCCCTATGGGTTCTTTTACCCGGTTTTTTTACTGGCAGTCGTTTTTTTCTTGTTCAAGCGAGAAAAAAAAGTGCTTATTCCTCTTATCTGGTTTTTCTATTTGTTTTTGATGATGGAATTTACCCCTGTGAAACTTTCACCTTATTATCAACCCATCCATCGGCTGATTCGATTTTTGTCAATAGCAAGCATTCCTGCCTTGCTTGTCATAGCCTATTTCTTGAAAAGGTTATTTGAGGGTAGAATATTCACCAAACTCGTTGGTTTGCTGCTCATTGCAGGATTATTTTTTACGTCCCTTCACCAGGCTTATCGAAAAAGTTATTTCTAC
>JAFGDT010000091.1 GCA_016931965.1 bacterium
GACTGTTGAAAAAGTCTCGAAAGGTCATATTTGTCATCCTGAACTTGTTTCAGGATCTCATTAGTAATCAATCATTTATGAGATTCCAGACCAAGCCCAGAATGACATGGGTTAAGACTTTTTCAACAGTCTCTGAGGGGAGATCCTCGACTTTGTCGAGAAAGAGGGGTGTTACTTCTGCAAAATCAGCTTTCTCGTTTCAACAAAATCCCCGGCTTCCAGGCGACACAGGTATATGCCGCTTGAATAATCCTCAGCAAGCCACTCAACCTCATATTCACCCGGAGCCTTTTCCTCACTGACAATGGACTCAACCTCCATCCCGCGTTGATTATAAATTGTCAGCGTCACAAAACTCTGTTTGGGGATACTGTAACGAATTTGAGTGGATGGATTAAACGGATTGGGATAATTTTGAGACAAGGTAAATTGGAGCGGTATTTCGCCTTTTTCGGAATTAAACACAGGTGTAGATACATCTTTAATTAATATGCCTTTACCCGTACCCAGCGTAATAAAAATTCCTTGATTAGTACATACTTCACAACTGGCCTTAATTGTACATTGTTGATCTGAACTCACTTCATATGTGGTCAGGACACCACTTGAACTAATTGATGCATAGGATGAACTGCTTAAAGACCAGAGGGCATCGTTGGTTACATAATAGTATACAAGCCGGTAATTATTGAGTCTGTCCCATCTTGAATGTACGCAATTGTAATGTATATTACTGTTCTCATCTACATATACAGGGCCCCATATCTCAATGATATCATAAATAATTAATAGAATCTTGATTAATTTATTTGTTGTTTTTCCTCCAAAATTAGTTGAAATCCAGCAACATCCATCAACATTAATTTCACTGGTAACAAGATGCCCGGGATAGTCAAAGGATGCACATACACAAGAACCCGCGCACCAGGTTGCTAAACTGGTTATATTTTCTTGGGAGCCATCACTATAATAGGCCATGCAAATATAATCAGCACTCTGGGTTGCATATATTTCACTGGGACCGATTATCTCAATGGAATTAAGTATGGGAATAACCTTAATTGTGATTGATTTGTATGTCCGCTTTCCTCCATAATACGCTTCAATCGTACATGGTTGATCGGAACCCACCTCACTGGTGACAAGATGCCCGGGACGGTCAAATGAAGCATAATCCGAATTCTCTGACCAGCTCGTCTGATTGGTCACATTCTCCCTTCTGCCGTCACTGTAGTTTGCCCAGCATGAATAGTTGCCACTGCTGTTTTCATCCACTTCACTCGGGCCGGTGATTTCAATGTGATCCAGTATATTCGGCATGGCGATTGGAGAACTATTAAAAGGTTCAAGAGCTGTATCAATCTGTGCATTGACTCCAATAAAAGAAACAATTATAATAATTAGACAATTTAATAAATAATATCTGATTGATTTTTTTACAGTTTTCATTTTTTATTTCTCCTTAAACAAACAATTCCCATTCCCGCCTTCCCGATCGCCCGGAATATTCATCCCGGGCGAATCAGATTTATAAGTTATTTATTCTCGGGAATCACATTTTGATGAAGCGCGATTTCGGAGGTTAGTGACTGCAATGTGAAAAGTATCTGCTTGCCGTCCGGGGACCAATCCGGTTCTCTGATTTCACTCTGCCGGGGCAGGCTGCCGCTGAGATTGATTACTTTGTCGGACCCCCCCTCCAGCGGGAAGACAACCAGAACCTGTTTCGATCCCTCGGTGTTGAGAGCACGATCACGTATAAGCTTCTGTCCATCTGGAGCCCATGAAAAGTATCCTCCATCCGAAACCACTTTGCGGCTTTCACCTGTCTCCGGATTGAGGACCATGATATCTGTGACCATCTCGTTGTTATCAAGAGAGTTGAATGCCAGTTGCTGATAATCCGGGGAACTCTTGATTGACCGGCACATGAACAGAGCCGCTTCCGGGTCCGGACGATAGATCATCCGTTCCTCATCCGTCTCCAGATCGTATGTAAAAATCCCTGCACCGTATTCGGGAATACCGCCTTTAGCAAGAAAAATCGATCTGTTATTTCCGGTCCAGTCGAAATGCAAACCAGCTATCGAATCTGTGGCAGGAATGGACGTCACCTCCCACTCTCCCGAATCCAGGTCCAAGCAGAGGAAAAACCAATCCCCACCACTTTCCCCGCTCAACATGCCAATGGCGCCACCGTCCGGTCTCCATCGCAAATTGAATATTGTGTATCCAGCCTGCACTGAATCAACTTTTATTGGATACACATTAAAACCGTCTCTGCTCACGACGATACTGGACCCATCCGGGTTATAGTATCCTTTGAGAAATGCAAAACCATTCCCATCGGGTGCCCAGCTCGGCCAGACATTTTCACCCGTATGCGCATATTCCACCTGCCGGGGGTCACCGACAGGTTCGCCGGTTTCCGGATCCACATCCATGAGAAATATATCATTGATCTGGACCGGTTCCCAGCAGGCCAGACCATTCTCCGTCCAGTTTAAAAGGGATGATCTATCCGCAATATCCCGGATCATGAAAGGCTCTCCAACTGGTTCTCCATCCTGAATTCTCATCATCCAGATTGCCAGGCTCCCATGACGTGGACTCAGAAAAGCTACATGTTCTCCATCGGGGGACCATCTGGGATGTTTATCCACAGCCGGATGATCGGTGAGTTGTCTGGGTGTCCCCCCTTCGATACCCACAATGTAAAGATCACTTTCTCCATCCGTCGCACCATCTGTAAAGATAATATAATGTCCGTCCGGAGAGACGGTAGCCGTTGCATATTCCCTCATGGCAACCTGTGCATATCCCTGCAGTGTCACTAATGGTTTGAATTCTCCACTTCCACTGGAGACCAAGCCAAGCTGAAGAGGATCTTCTGGATTGATATTGCCCCCGATGGCCAGAATCGCGCTACCGTCCGGCATCCAGTCAGTCGGGATGTAATAGTTTTCCTTATCTTCTTTCAGATTGCGGGATTGACCGTCTAAAGTCGACACAACAAGATTACTGCTTTTATATTCTGCGCCAAGAAATGCAAATGAGCAATATACGATTTCACTGCCATCCGGTGAAAAGACCGGACTGTATGTGACACTGGTTTCCTGAAAATTATAATCATACTCAGTGATGAACGAGAATTCTTCAGTTTCTAAATCGTAGAGAACAATATTCTGTCCCTGAATCATTTCCACACCCAGCATCCTCTTTCGATCTGAGGACAGTTCAAAAGGTTGAATAAAAAGATCCGGCCTGTCCCAGCCTGCAAATCTAACAACGGATAAGCCCTTTGGTATCTCTTTTTCAAGTACAGCCAGCCGGGCACGGGCTGCCGCTACCTGCTCTGCCTGACCAGAATAGTTATCTAAGACCAGTTCATACGCTTTGATGGCCTCTGTCCTGCCGAGCTTCTCGTAACAGAGCCCGATATGGAGCTGGGCTTTTGCCGCTGTTTCCGGCTCACTGCTGTATTCCCTGACGATCGTCTCATACAATGCGATGGCATTCTGCAGATCTCCCTCCGACTCCTCGAGAAAGAGCGCCTTTTCGAAAAGCGTGCCGGCCTGCTCCTGAGCCATGCTCGCATTTACACAAATCATCAAAGTGAAAAGGGATACAATCAGGAATATTCGTTTTTTCATCTTCATGGTTTATCTCCTTATTTAATCCTCATCAACAATATAATGTATCGAAATGGAGGATGTGTTCAGGAAATGTGAAGAGTTATCATAAAATCTGTGGAGCTGGAGGATGGTCATGGATTCAATTTATAACCGACGCCCCGTATGCTGAGGATATGCTTGGGATTGGATGGATCGTCCTCAATCTTTTTCCGAATGTTCACAATATGGCTGTCGATGGTTCGGGAAGAAACCACCATATTGTCCTCACCCCAGATTTTGTCCAAAAAATCGTTCCGCGTGATGACCTGCTCTTTTTTCTCGATCAGGACTTTCAGTATGCGGAACTCGAGAGGCGTCAGCTCAATGCGTTCCTTTCCCCTGTATGCTTCATACCTGAGGAAATCCAGCCGGACATCACCGATTGTAAAGGTGCTCAGTTCGCTGGCCTGATCTTCGGTCCTCCGCAGAATGGCCTTCACGCGGGCGACCACTTCCCGGAGGCTGAAGGGCTTGGTTACATAATCGTCGGCGCCAAGCTCCAATCCCAGTACCTTATCGATTTCCTTATCCTTAACCGTCAGCATGAGAATCGGTGTCCGGTTGCCTTCCCTGCGGAGCTGTTTGCAGACTTCATAGCCGTTCAATACGGGCATCATCACATCAAGGATGATCAGATCGGGGGCTTTACTCCTGGCCGCATCAAGTCCCTCTTCGCCGTCCACGGCCTGAATGACCTTATAACCTTCGGATTCAAATTCATCTTTCAGGCTTAAAAGAATGCCTGGTTCATCTTCGACAATAAGGATTTTCTTCTGCATGTCGACCTCACAGATTTGGATGAACAATGGGAATAAAAAGGGTAAAAGTCGAACCCTTTCCGGGGACACTTTGCACTTCAATTCTGCCCTTGTGGGCTTCAACCGTGTGCCTGACCAGAGCAAGACCCAAGCCTGTTCCTTTCACAGAGTCTTGGATGGAGGATGATCCCTGATAAAACTTGTCGAATATACGATCCAGATCCTCTTTCGGAATACCGATACCCTGGTCTTTCACACGTATAACTACCCATTCAGATTCTCTTTTAAGATCGATATCGACAGACCTGGACTTGGGAGAAAATTTGATGGCATTGTCCATTAGATTATATAAACACTGGGCCAGTGCATCCCGGTCTATGGCAACAGAAGGAATTTCCGGATCAAAATGCTTATTGATTTCAATATGATCATGAATGTGATCCTTTCTGAAATCATCAATCGTTTTGTTTAGCCAAACCGCGATATCCGTGGATTCAAAACGATATTCCTTTTTACCCGCCTCCATCTTTGAAAAATCAAGAATATTCTTCACCAGCCGCGTTAACCGGTTTGCATCCTGGTCAATCACCGAATAATACTGGTGTAATTTATCATGGCCTTTCACCTTGCCTTCTAGCAGCCTCTCCGTCAGCGCCCGGATGGATGTCAGGGGTGTTTTCAATTCATGGGAAACCGAGGACACGAACTCAGATTTCATGGCCATGACTTCACGTTCATGGGCCAACGTTCGGATAATCAACAGTGTTCCAAAAACAAGGATCATCAGAAGAATCAGAATAGACCAAAAATAATAACTTTCATACAGATGGATTCCGGACTGGGTCAAGCTGGTACGGACCATCTCGATTTTCCAGGGGGGAAAATAACCATCAAATTCTCCCGTGACCGAATTGGCATCACCTTCAGGACCTTCATCTCCTAAGAGGATTTCTCCGGATAAATCCGTAATCATAATGTTGAATTGTTCGTCAAGCAGAAGATTATTGATAATCGGTCCCAGCCACTCATGGATCAATCCGTCGTTGTCCCATTTGACACAGAGCAGATCTGAAAGAGGAACAACCGTAATTAAAAAATCTTTTCCCTGGATTTCTCTGGAGAAATGGAAAGGTTGGTATTCAGATCTTAACACCATGGTTTCCAATACCGGAATGATTTCGGATTCAATCAGTTTCCGATCTTTCCATTGTTCGACACGCTTTTGATGGACTTCCCTGAGAACACGATAAGTATCGTATTGTTCCCCACTGCTGTCGTTAACCAAGCTCTCATCCAACAGTTCTTGAATTATCTGTTCTACCATTTCAGTATACATGAGATACTGATTCTCGGATAAGTTCCAATGACTCCCAAGAATTTTCTCATACAGAGATAAAGCGCTTTCCAGAGCCTGACTCTTTCTTCCTGAAATTTGTTCGCAATCGATAATTTGTATTTCCGCTGTAAGCGGCAGCGGCAGGCGGCCGGATGTCAGACTTGACGGGTACGATTCAATGATCCTTTGATAGGTTCGGATTGCTGTGACGATCCTTCCCGATTTTTTCTGAACCCTTGCCAGATGATTCAGCATCTGTGCTTTTGCATGGTATGCCGTTGTCTGATTAACCAGTTCCTCATAAAGTGAACCGGCGGATTCGTAATCGGTATCAGTAAACTCGGCTTCCCAGGCCCGTACCAGCAATTCCTGCTGCGAATCGGTTAAAACAGGATCGGAATAGTCCAGCACATCGGGCACGGATTGCAAAAGAGGGAAAAAAGATCCCCCATCTTCGAACAGGATGAACACCTGATCCACTGGTAGGTTTCCACTCAACGAGACATTCGATTGCTGCTGGATCAACTTGTATTCCCGATTTTGAAAAGCCGGCAATTGAGCTGTGCCCTGCAGAAGTGCCTCCGCATTCTTCAGTTGAGCGGAAAATTGGTTTTTTAGCAACATGACAGCCTGCTGCTGTTCGTTAAGGATCTGCTGATCACGGCGGTACTTTTCATTTCTGATCGCCATGATGCCGAAAACACTCAGAATAGCAGACGGCAGCACGATGGTCAACAGGAAAATAACGATCAGTTTTTTTTGTCGTTGAAGAATGATTGCAAATATATTCATAAAGATGAACCCCAAAAATCGAGGAAATCTTCTATAAATATAATATGTATAGATATTTCAAAAGTTAAGGAATTGTTGAGAATCTGTCAAAAGTCTGTGTAAAACAGGTCAATTCGAACTTTCCAGACAACACAAATATCCTCCTTTGCTCTTCTAAATCTCTCCTTAAGGACCGACCTAAGTGAAGGAGAAGATCCTTGGCGATAGCCAGGAGCTTGCTCCGAATTTGATCCGGGAAAGAGGGGTGTCGCTTTCTCTCAAAAATGATTGTGATTTGGATTCACCAACACCACTGATCGGCTGAACAATAGTTTTGGTCTTTTAATCTCTTTGAAGCCGACACTTTTTGCTTTCTCGACCGTCTCTTCAAAATCTTGTTTCGGAACACGAAAGCTTGGCTCGGCAATGAAAATCTTTCCATTTTGTTTTAAAATCGATTTCAACTCTCCAAACAGCCTGTCCTTATTTGGCACCTCATGAACCATATAAAAGGCCAAGATCAGATCGACCTGTTCAGTAACTCCGATAGATTTCTCCCGACACCGATGCAATTGAATCTTGCTCTCGAACGCTGTTCCTGCTATCTTTTGCCTGACCTTGTCAAGCATTCCCTCCTGGACATCGGAAGCAATGACCTTTCCGGAATCAAAAAGCATTGAAGCCAGTTCCAATGAAAAAAATCCTGGGCCGCATCCCAAATCAAGAACAGTCATTCCCTGACTGACATAAGGTTTTAATATTCGCCGGGGATTCTGTAGTAATCTTCTGAAAGAATGTTCAAGCCCGCCCGCTCTTTCCACAGGACAGATTCTCGTTTTTTCTTCTGCACGCATTGTGATGATGCCATCCCATTCGTTTTTTATGTGTCATTCCTTATGAAGTATTTTCTCGTTCCCAAACTGGAGTTTGGGAACGAGAAACCTATCCTTCATATTTGTGGGTCCTCTTTTGTTTTATCTTTTTTTTCTGGACAATATTTCTCTTGAAACCGTTTTTTCCACCTGTCATCATGACGGTGTGGTCTGGGATGCGGGAATGATTTAAAGAGAATATGCGCCAAAACCACCAAGCCCCATGCCTGCCAGAAAGTGATTGTCGTGATCCCAAAAATGGCTGGCATCAGCCAGTTCCACAGCCACATCACGATCAATCCAAAGAACAGAGCCAAGAACATGGCAATGATTACGCCACCGATGGACATGCCGACAATCGCGAACACCCTCCGCGTCTTTCTCAAATGTTCCATTTTTTCCATTTTGCACCTCTACCTTTCATTCAATTGTTTTTTGATTTCTTTTAACCGATTTCGAAGGAAACCGATTGCATACCGTTTTCTGGCAATCAACGTGTTTAAAGGTTCACCTGTTTCTGTTGCAAGCTCCTGAAATGTCCTCCCTTCTATAACCTGTTGTGTAAACACATGCTTTTGCTTTTCAGGAAGTGAATCAATGGATTCCATTATGGAATGATAAACGGATTTGCGAACGGAATCATCCATCGGATCGGGAAGTTCTTCAGCCAGGACATCTTCAAAGGAGATGCCATTCCCAACAGGCTGATCGAGCGATACGGTTTTGATCTTTCGTTTCCGATACCAGTCGATAATTTTATTCTTAGCAACTGTGTATAGCCATCCGGTTAAATTATCGATTGAATCTAGAACATTGATATTCCCTATCAATTGGACATACACATCCTGCAACAGATCCTCCGAATCTTCAAAAGAAGACATTTTCGATCGAACAAAAGCCAACAGCTTGTGATGTTCCGATCGAATAGTCTCCCTTACTTTTTTTGATTGCCTTTGTGTCATCTCACTATGAAAGACGTAAAGGATGCAACATTATTGTATTTTTTTCTCTGCTATTTTGTTTTTCATAAAAAAAGAGTTGCAGTTCCGTCTCCTCTTCAGGGGAGACCCTTGACTGTAGACAAAAACTTGTTCCGGACCTGATCCGGCAGCCAAGCCAGACCCTGTTTTATTGATCTAACACGAGCCTGTGCACCTGGCGGGTGATCAACAAGATGCTCAACTGCATTCAAACAGTCTTATCCCCCTCGGCGATATGAATACACCTGCCTGAATATAACTTTTTTTCACATTGATTTAAAGACAAAAGTGGATCGAGGTTTTCCTAAACGCGCCTGTACAATCAAACAGCATTACCGAATATCATATCGTAGAAACGATACAAACGCACCCATGAAGAAAACAATAATCATCAGAATCATGACCACCAGATCGGGAAGTGCTAAAGAAAACGAACTGCTGAGACTCATCGGCACGAACTCATGCTGGGGCATGTCGTCCAACACAGGTTTCGGCTGCTCTCCGTCAAGATTAAAATTGAGGCTCTGAATCATTTTCGTATTAATCCATTGGGCAAAGATCGGTTTGTAGGCTCTGATCGAATTCAGAAAACGTTCATGCTCCTGAATGCCCGTTTTGGCCAGGCTCAACGAACCGAAAGTCAGCAGCGATGCCGGCGAAATACGGGACAGGTTGATAGCAAGAACCTGCTGATGACGTCGTTTTGCCTGATAATCTTCTTCCAGTTCTGCATTTTTGGTATCGATTTGTCTCGTGATGTCCTGCTGTAAATCTTCATAAAAATCTTTTAATTTTTGCTGGTAGACTTCCAGTCCACCCTCCCTTATTTCAGGATCATCTCGCAGTCCAAGTGTCCATTCCCTCAATCTGTCCGATGCACTGACTTGAACCTGCTGCAGAAATGCGTCTTTCTCCGCGTTCACTTCATGAATCGACGGAACAGAGGCGAAATAATTCGAAGCCATCACGGATACCCTTGGAATAACAAAGATAAAAATCACCCAGACAAAGAGCAGTATAAACAGACTGCTGGAAGTCCGCTTCGTCCGTGAAGAGACAAAAAGACCCACTGTGAAGAAAACAGAAAGATAGAGGAGAAAAAAGAGGAAGATCAGCCCGATGCGCAGCCAGTCCCCTCCGGATAGAGAAATATCAGGAAAGATATTAAGCATAATGAGACCCATGAGAAAAGGAATGACAAGAGGCACCAGAAGGCTGACAAAACTGCCGATGGCCTTGCCAAGGATGAACTGGTCTCTGGGCACGCTGTTGGCAAGCGTGAGCTTCAGCGTACCCCGCTCCTTTTCGCCCACAATGGCATCGAATGTAAAAAGGATGGCAAACAGGCTGAGGACGATTTTCACAATTAAAAGCAGATCCAGAGGACCGAATATGGCAAAACACCGGATTGCTGTCATATTTCGAATCGACGAGTTTCGGATCGTAAGCCGTATTGACCGTGGCGTTGCGTCCGACAGCATCCTGTATTCCGGTAACAAGTGAACTCAGAACTTCAGGCGGTTTCGTGACTTTCGAACCCAAATTTCCCACTGCCCCATAGGTTGCCTGGCTTTCCAGATTTTCTTTGTTCAATGCGACAGCCGAATTGTACTCCTTGAGTTCAGACTGATAATTGCTGATGCCTGTATAAACGGAGAGGAGAATCAGGATCGTACAGAGCAGAAACGTAAACACAAATTTTGGACTTAAAATCGTGTCTAAAATTTCTTTTCGTATAAGATGTTTTAACATGATCAACTCCTTCTCTATGTTTATTGACCTGATTTCAGTCATTGACTACATACGAATAAGGGGAGTGTCATGCTGAGTTTATCGAAGCATCTTGGAAGAGGTGAAAAAGATTCTTCCCTGCGCTCAGAATGACAGACTTTCAGAAATATGACAACGTGCAATGATTGATTTAAAAATCATTTATGC
>JAFGDT010000092.1 GCA_016931965.1 bacterium
ATAAACGGTCAGGTTCACATGACATGATTTCGGCACAGCATATCGAATGGTGGTCGAAGGATTGAACGGATTGGGAAAGTTCTGAAAAAGAGCGAAATCGCCGGGTATCATAGAAGATTCATCCAGAGTTACGTCTGTCGAAGACACCATCTCAACAAGACAGATGTTGTCCAGATACACATCCAAGTCCGAAGTCCCGAAATCGAATCCCAATCGTGCCTGGGGATCCGTGGGATAATTCATGGTGAAGGTATACGTAAATGTCTGCCACTCATTCGTCAATGTGTACTGAAAGTCGCTGTTATACAAGAGCCACGGCTCTTCACTCATGGCTATCCAGGCTTGAATGTTTCTCGATCCTTCGGCCCGCGCATTAAAAGTCACCGTGTAGGTGTAGCCATTCACTATCGTCAGACCATAGTGGTGCAATGTTACCTCGTGCGGATAATCGCCACCGCTGGTGATCTGCGCATGGAACACACCGTTTCCAGCCGAACAGTCAGCAGCACCGGATCCTCCGGCAAAAAACTGCCAATCCTCCATGCCCTGTAAAAAGCTCCAGTTGGTGATCATGTTGCATTCGCACGACTCCGGCTCCCCGGGACTTTCGGACGTTTCAGAAACATACACCTTTGTATCTGTATCATATCCCGTGTTGTTGTTTTCATCGGATTCCTGGATCGTGTTTTTGGCATCTGTAATCACTCCCAGAAAGTACTCCCCGTCAGGTACTCCGCTAATTGTGGTTACTATATTCCAGCTGGTTTTGGATGCCCCTGGGGCAAGGATGTCTGTGAAGTTCCAGTCATTGATCTGTGTGTCGCTTGGAGTAATGTCATTGTCCGATGAGAGATAAATCCTTGTTTTAACCTTGCTGCCGTCAGTTGCCGTGGTTCCATTGTTTTTGGCGGTTATCCTGTAAGAAATCTCCGGGCCAACGCCGTCGATGATTGTTACTTTCGTGATAATGATATCAGGTTTGGACGTTGTGGCGAATGTGGTTATAAAACTGAATGACTCTGAATAATAGCTACTGCCCTTATCGTTTTTCGCGCTGAGCTTCCATAGGTAAGTTGTTCCTGGAGACAAAGGCCCCACTGAATAAGAGGTTCCTGTAACATCCTGCTCAAATATAATATTTCCGGATTCTGTCGTGACCTTCAGTCGATAGGACGTGGGCGTGGGCCCGGATGCTGGGATCCAGCTCAATATGGGATTTAAAGATATATTCTGGGCACCATTTGAAGGGTAAACAGGAATGGGAGGAATGGGCAATTCAGGTTGTGTCGGTAAAATATAATCACCGCCTCCAAAAGTCCATGTATCGTCTGATATCCAACCACGGTACTCGTTATACAATCCGCCAAAAAGAACAACTTTGCCTGAGCCGTCGATACTGGATTCGCAGAGTGTGTGTTTCCATCTGGCTCTAGGTGTATGTTGGTTATTATTATCCTCTGTCCAGGTGTTGTCGCCTAAATCATAAATCCAGGTATCATTCAGGGGATCTCCATAAACAGGACCAGTTACTGGTCCATATCCGCCAAATAAAACCACCTGATCACCTCCGATATAAGCCATTGCATGACCTAAACGATACATTGGGTATTTTGCCGGATTCTGGTTTATCCAAGTATTATCACTGAGATCATATACCCAGGTATCATTATAGTTACTTATACCTGAGCCTGTATACCCTCCAAACAGTAAAATTTTATCCCCACCGATTCGTGCCATACCGTGAAAACTTCTCGATGGCGGTGGATTAGTCGGATTCTTCTGAGTCCAGGTGTTTTGGCTGAGGTCATATACCCATGTTTCATTATCATAATCACCACGACAACTTCCTCCAAATAATAGCACCTGGTCTTCTCCAAGATAAACCATTGCATGTTTACACCGATTTGATGGTCCTGATGCTGGATTCATATTTGTCCATGTATCACTGCTCAGATCATAAAGCCAAGTATCACTAAAGACAACGGAACCATTATCATTATACCCTCCGTATAAGAGGACCTGATCGCCGCCTATGTATGCCATCGCATGATCATACCGAAAATGTGGTCTGGTTGAGGGATTCATAGGTGTATAGGTATCACTGCTGAGATCATAAATCCAGGTATCATACAGAATGTAGCCGCAGCATCCGCCGAAAAGCAGCATTTTGTCGTCACCGATATATGCCATGGCATGGCTGTGTCTTCCCTGATCCCAGGGTTGCAGACGTTGTTCAGTCCAATCGCTGTCCATAATTTTATATTGTCCCCCAACCGAGGTATCAATCGTCCCGGAACTTGCCCGACTGCTTATAAACATCCAGCAAAGGAGCGAAAGGCCCATTAAAATACCGGCCTTCAAACGATTATGTAATTTCAAGTAGTGCATTTTTCCTCCCACTTTTTTAATGAACATTTGCTATATGTTTTTAATCTTTGATCTTTTCTTCCGTTGGCCCCGGACTTCCCGGCCCGGAGCAATCAAATCTGCTCTGTTCTCCATAGAGGCAGATCCTTGATAGTGATGAATGTTAAAACAACAAATGACAATAACATTTTCGGCTTCATACTCACACCTACCGGAATATTCTTTCATATTTCTACGGGAGGCAGTACAAGAACGGTACCGAAATGGAGATTAGAAAAATGGTTTTGATTGGTAATGGGTTAGATTATAATAAAATATAATATTTATGCGGATTTAAAATATTGAGGAAAATACATGATACGATAACAATGCGTCTACAGATGTAAACACATTTTCATTTTTACCGTATACGATTGTAGCCGGTTATTTACCGATTTTACTTTAATCCCAATTGATTGAGTAATCTAAAAAGGTAGGCTCTGCTGATCTTGAGCTGCCGGGCAGCCTGAGCTTTGTTATTGTTGGATTCTCGGAGGGATCGAGAAATTAAATGCTTCTTGAAGTTGTTCAGTGCATCCTCAAAAGAAACACCCGTAACAGGCTGAGGCTCACGCTCTCCTCTCAGATCAGGCGGCAGGTATTCCATATCAATAACGGTATTGTTGGTTAAAATGACGGCTCTCTCCACCACATTGGCCAATTCACGAATATTGCCCGGCCAGTCGTAATTGCAGAGAATTTCCATGGCTTCCCGGGAAAATCCTTGTATTTTTTTCCCCATTTGAGCGGCGTATTTTTGGGTGAAATGTTCCGTTAAATGAGGGATATCGTCTCTTCTTTCACGCAATGGCGGAAGGTGAATTTCGAACACACTCAGGCGATAATACAAATCTGAACGAAAGGATCCTTTTTTGCTCTCTTCCTTCAGATTTTTATTGGTCGCTGCTATCAGCCGAATTGATATGTCAATATTGTGATGGCTGCCCACCCTGCGGATCTTTCTTTCTTCCAGGGCGCGTAAAATTTTTACTTGTGACTGCGAACTCATTTCGCCTATTTCATCAATGAACAGGGTACCGTTATGTGCCTGCTCAAAGATGCCCATTCGCTTCTTCACACCGGTGGCAATCCCCTCTTCAATACCAAAAAGCTCACTCTCTACCAGATTTTCAGGTATTGCCGCAGCATTCATATCCACAAATGGCATATCCTGACGATCGCTGTTATTATGTATGACTCTGGCGATCAATTCTTTACCGGTCCCGGTTTCTCCGGATATCAGGACACTGGATGGGCTCTCAGCGATCGATTGAATCTGTTTTTTCAGCTCTCGTATTTCAGTGCTTTCACCGATGATGGCATCCAGCCCATAGCCCGCTCCAATTTGTTTTTTTAATCGAATGGTTTGTTTCTGAAACTTCTCGTTTGATTCTTGAACTTCCTCAAAGGTTTTCGCATTGACCAAAAATGAGGCGACCTGGGTGGCAACAATGCTCATGATTTTCTGATCATGGTCTGTGAATAATGTCTGCTTCCTTTTATTAAAAAGGTTGATCAAACCGACAAGATCATTTCTCAGAATCATCGGCACACTGAGCAGATTATAAATACCTGCCTTCTCAATCTCCAGCCCCTTGAATCTCTTGTCTTTGGCCATGTCATTGATCAACAGCGGTTTTCGGTTTTTTATCATCCAGCCCATGAGGTGTACACCTAATTTGTAAAGTCGCCCGCCGCACGCTTCATCGATACTGCGTATCATGGTTCGAAACGAATCCTTGGATTGCTCATCGATCAACATGATCGTTCCCTGCATCACGCCGATGATACGAATCGATTTGTTGATAATCTGGGCCATGATTTTATCGACATCCATGGTGGAACTCACTGCCAGGGAAAAATCATTCAGGATCTGAAGTTCATCGATAATTCGCTGCAGGCGTCCTTTTTCTGCCAATACTTCATCTATCGTTTCTTTATTCATATTTTAAAGTGTCCTTTACTGATGTCTGAATTTTGATTATTTATGATTTCTCAGCAGCAAACTTACTTAAGTTGATTGAAATTGCTTTCTTTATCATCTACTGACCATTCAAATGGGATCAATATCACCCTTTTTAACCAGATTATTCCTAATGAAAATTCTCCACTAAATAAATATCAGACTCACCTTTCTCTCCACCACTAATAAGGAAAGAGCCTCGGTCTGACGAAATATCTAAACATTGAATTCCTTTTTGCTTCAGTATCGCTATTTTTTTTGTATCGTTCGATGCAAAACTAAAAAATAAAAGATTGGATTCGCTACTATCCGACGACTCTTCTATATAGAATATTCCATCCTTTACAGGAAACCAATTAGGGCCAAAAATATCATGAAGAACAGGTTGCTTCTCTCCGTTTTCCAATGACAATTTCCAGATATCATCAAATTGGTTCTTGTAAAAAAGCCATTTGCCGTCATATGATTCAGAAATCCACCATCCTTGTTCCGGCAATACCTGGATAGCCTTACCACCCACCACTGGCAATTTCCATATCCCATAACTACCGCTGCGGTTTGAAGTGAAATAAATCCAATTCCCGTCTCTTGACCAGGCAGGAATGCGGTCATCCGATGCTTCTGTGGTTATGTACCGCACTTGCCCGCCTTCTGCATTTGTGATCAAAATATCGCTGTGCCCTTGCGGCCGGGAATCGAAGGCAAGGTATTTGTTGTCAGGAGACCAGACAGGGACACCACTGTGACATCCAAAATTTGTCAGTTGAATAAGATTGGTCCCATCGTTTTTACAAACAAATATTTCATAGTTACCTGAAGCAGCAAGAGACATAAATGCGATTTTTTGACCATCAGGAGAAAACCGCCCAAACCCAGAATGTTGGCTGGGGGTAATCAACTTGCTTGTCGTAACAATTTGTCCTTCCTTGTTGGGCAGGTCGCCTTTCCAGATAAAAGCTCCGCCACTTGTCTTTGTATAAGCAAGTCTTTGTCCCCTATTAGAAACACTAATATCATACACATTATCCGCACCCATTGCAATGGATTTTTGTTCTCCTCCTTTGAAGGGAACACGCCACAGGCCATAGGTTCCGCCGCTATTGGAGCTAAAAATGATTTCATCGCCATCCTGAGACCAGTCTAAATCACGAATAATTTGAGCATCGAAGGTAATACGCTTTTCTGAACCCCCGTTGAAGGGAACGATAATAATGGCATCGAAAGCATAGCTGAAAGTGCGCCGAAAAGCAATCCACCTGCCATCGGGAGCCACAGTAGGCTCTTCATCACCCTGCTCTTCATTTGACGGGAAAGTGATTTGACATTTTTCCATGTTCGAGACAGAAAGTGTGTGGATACTGAATGGAATATTGGCTGAATCTCTTTTTGAATAGATGATAAATCCACCGTCAGGAGACCAATCCAGACCGGCTCCTGTATTTACCGAATCTATTGTAATCACTCGCTGTTCTGCACCGCCCAGAGCGGGTACTTTATAGATTCCACTCTCTTCACCGGCAAATCGCATAAAAGCAACCATGCGGCCATCCGGAGACCAGGAGGGATAATACTGTTCTGCAGCCTTCGTTGTCAATTTAAGCGAAGTGAGCGTGCCTATCATTTTCACATAGATATGGTAATCGTTTTGACCAACACTGCCACAGCTATAAGCAATTTGATTTCCATCAGGGGATAAGGAAGGGGTCACTTCTTTGCCCGGTGAACTGGCAAACGGACCAATTTTCATGGGAGGAAGCGGTTCCTTCGAAAATGGTTTCAAGAGGAACATCACGATCAGGATTGCTATGAATAACAGCCCAGCCAGGAAGACAAAACGAATTTTTTTAATTCTACGAGTTTTATCCGTAACAATTTTTTTAACCCGACATTTCGTAACCGGATCAATTTTTTCCCCTCTGCTCGGCACAGGCTGTGGTTCAAGGTCTGATTGAATTAGAGCACGATGCGAAACATGCACGATCTCTTTTTTCACCCTTTTTAAATCAATCACTATATCATGCACATTCTGATAGCGCTCCTCAGGATTTTTCTCCAAACTTCGGTTGAGAATGTGCAGTAATTCGGAGGATATATTTGGCCGATATTTCTGTGCCGACTCCGGTTCCTCGTTTACTATACTGTAAACAATGGCTGCTTCATACTCTCCATGAAATGGTAGATGTCCGGTCAGCATCTCATACAATACCACACCCAATGACCAGATATCCGTCCGGTGGTCGACCTCTTGTCCTCTTGCCTGCTGAGGGGACATGTAAGACGCCGTACCCAATGTTGTACCTGCTTTTGTAAGTTTTGTCTGGCCTCTCAGTTTTGCCAAACCAAAATCCAAAATTTTTATCATATTGTCTCTGGTTATAAAAATATTGGCCGGTTTGACGTCTCTGTGCACAATACCCCTCTCATGGGCTTTCGTCAGGCCGTTGGTTACCTGCATGGCGATATCGACGGATTCTTCCAACGTCAGCGGTCCGCGTTCAATCTTTTTCTTGAGTGATTCACCTTCGTAACTCGCCATGGCAATAAACAGCTGCCCATCCGCAGTCTCGTCAATTTCATGGATGTTACAAATATTGGGGTGATCGAAAGCTGAAGCTGCCTGTGCCTCCTGAACGAAACGCTCTTTTGCCTCAGGATCACGGGTTAATTCGGGCGGAAGAAACTTGAGAGCCACGATGCGTTTCAGCTTTGTATCTTCAGCTTTATAGATAATGCCCATCCCGCCCCTACCCAACTCCTCAAGAATGCGGTAATGTGAAATCGTTTTATCGATCATCTTGATGTCTCCTGTGAAGCTTATCGACGGGCAACCAAGATAATTAATAATCCTTCCCTATATCGTGCGGCATGACCCCCGGAACTGAGTCCGGGACAGGCTTTATCTCACGATGTGTGCCACCCCGTGAGATAATAGTAAAGATCGATTTATTTGTCAATGACTAAAATTATTTTAAAATTGTTAACAGTACTTTCAATGATTGAATTTTTTTATCTCAAGGGGCCACATGTTTTCTATTTGGTTACATCATCCAATCAGGCCGCCTGACCTTGCGGCTGCATCCTTAGCAGCCAAGGATTATGAATGCTCGTCTTTATGGATTAATTTTTCTTTGATTTAACTGAACTCAAGTATCGTGCCTTCCTGTTCTGACCACCTTTGAATTTCATCAAAGTCAATCTTGCAGTTGTTTGTAATCATAATCGCTTGATCAAGACATTGTTGGTCATTCCAATGATAATAGGCTGCCAGCCTGTCTTTCACACTGTCAGTCGGTGAAAGCAGCAACAGTTTCCCTGTTTCAAAATTCAGAATATCGGGTTCTCTAACCGGTCCTTTACCAACTGCAAGAGGTCCTGCAGGAAACTCGATAAAGTATTCTGTATCAGCATGTTTAAAGTATTTGTTTTCCTCTGTAAATCCAATATCAGATAATGCATGAATAATATCTTTCCGCTTTGAAGCGATGTTTTCAATAAAATCTAAATCGAAGGATTAATATCTATTTTCTGTATAAATGGAAACACAGACGCCGCCAGAAAGAACACAGTGAATCCCATATTTTTGAAGATGTGTACAAACATAAGCCGCCAGCTCACCCAAAGACATTTCTTTAACAGGTTTCATAAAGGTTTACTTTTTCTTCTCGGCCGTTTTCGAGAATGAGTGAGTTTTTCAAGCTCTTCAGTCGGGTAAAAAGACAATACTTTTTCAAGGAGAGATTGCAACTCCTCTAAAAACGGATATCGGGGATTCAAAGAATAGACTCTTGTTTTTCCTAAATTTTTGCTATAAACGATGTTGCCCATCTCTAATCTTTCTAACTGTTTTTGAATTTGACTGAGATCTGTTTGATAAAACCGCGCTATTTCACGAGCGTACCCTTCATTTCGTGAATAAAGAAACAGTAATACTCGCTCTCTGTTGATTGAGCCGAATAAAGGTTTCAACATTTTATGACCTCCAATGTAGGTTATATAACCTATCTTATAGGTCAAAATAGGAAAGCCTGTAATTAAAATCAAGAGATATTTTATTTCAATTATCTTTAGTCGGATATTCGGGCGTTTATGATTATGATACCCAGCTCCATTCCTACTTCTCCCGGGTCAATCCAGACACCGTCTGTATCAAAACGTTCCACAATGACCAACTTCAATTCGGGTAAAATGACCAATGCATGAACACCAACTCCCGTATGGTAATACCCTGGATAACCAACCATTTCAGCCATTAACGAACCTTCTGGCATAACATTCCACATATAACCATAGCCCATGCCGTAAGTACTGTCTACAATTGAATAGGCGGTCGTACTTTCAGAAATCCATTCACCGGGTATGATTTGTAAATCCTTCCACATTCCATTATTCTGGTAAAGCACACCGAATCTTGCCATATCTCTTGCACTCATCCTGAAACAATAAGCGGGATGCATCGATTTTTCGAGCTCATAGTGATAATAGCAGTATTCAATATTAAAATCTTCCATTCTCACTGGATCGGCAATCTTGCTTTTGAATTCCTCGAATATTTTAGTTCCGGTTTCCTGTTCGAAAATGGCACCCAGTGCATTAAAATCCCAATTATTATAATAATAGAACGTGCCTGGTGGATGGCTGCCTCGTTCCGGACGAGTTTCTATCATGATTGGCATTTCAGAAGCTGCCTCATGGTATACACCAGATCGGGATTTTAATAAGTCTCTTACAGTCGCCTGTTTTTCTTCAGAAGTCAGGCTTGGAGGGATGTCATCAATGTTTAACTCCTCTAAAGTTGCGTCAAGATTGATATTATTCTTCGCGACATGAATTCCGTAGAGTGCACTTAAAAATGGTTTTCTGATAGAATGGCACTCATAATTTTTTGTGATTTCACCCCATGAAAAAAAGACTTTTCCATCATAAAGCGCCATGATTGCAGCGTAGCCGCTCTGTTCAGCAAATTGTTTTGCCGCATCCAATTTTTCAGATGAATAACCGACCTCTTCAGGAGTAACATACTCGAGTTGATTATCATCTTTCGACGATGAAGCAGGATCTTTTGAACAACCCATAAATATACTCATGCCCAGCAAACCAATTAAAAATGCTGCACTCGCCAGGAAACAATGAATAGATATTTTTCTCTTCTTCATTTGTTTTTCTCCTGAGCTTGATTAATTACAATTCATTACATTTATCATATTTGGATGGAGTCGGGATTTTCCCAAAACCTTCTTTATTTAAATGCCCTTAAATTGAATTCAAATCTTATCCAATCTTTAAACGTTTTCTATTTTCAAGCGTATCTTCATAAACTTGCCATTCAGACACTTTATCATTCTCTATTATGGCACTCCATAATACATTTAAATTTAAAGACTCTACATTGGAACATGTCGCTGTTCCTGCCATTATAACAATATTATCTCTTGATTCAATCCTCTCTATATTATTCTTGTAATTTTTGACATCCTTAAAAAAACTTAACCATACTTTCCTGCTACTCTCCTTATTATTCGATGTAATTTCATTATAACATATAAGTGAATGAGTATCTGTCATTAAGGAAACCATTCCATCAATGTCTTCTGCATTGATACACTCATTGAAAAGAAGTGCTGTTAACTTTGGATCGCGGTTATTCATCTTATTATTACTTTCATCATTTTAAAACGGCCAGCATGAGCGGGCGGATGGCCAGTTCATGCAGTATTCATTCGTTGTGTCGTTGGGCATTGTCTTTTGGCAATGTGAATTTGCACGTTCTAAAGAACGTGCAACACGATTTCTATTTGATTCTATCACTCACTCAGGGCACCTCGGCGTTCAACCCAACCTACGGACTTTTCCCCCTGATCAAATCCGGAATAGGCCTTGTGCTTGTGTTCTTATCACTTTATAAACATTCGAATATGATTATCATTAGGTATCAAAACCAAATTGTTGTTACCTTGCCCGGGCGGTGGCGCATTGAAGCATTAGCCGCCTCAATACCATCATTAAAATGCAATCCGTATGGATTTGTTTTTTTGGCTCAGAGTGATGTTTTTGGTCTTTCCATTCGCGGTTATTATATAATCTCCATAAAATCCATTGGCCTTATACACTCCATCTGAATCTGTTTTGCCGGACAGACGGGTCCACCATTCTTTGAAAACAAGATCACGGTAAGCCAAAGCTTGTGGAGTAGGAGTCCAGTCTTTTTTCCACATGGCAGTATGTGGCTGCCAGTGGTCTCCTTCCCAAAAGCCCCACATCAATATCGCCTCCACGTTTGGATGCGCAAAGCAAATGGGAAAGTACACTTGTAGCAACCTGGCGATGTCTTCTTCATTGTCAGCCGTGAAAAGGCATTCAGTGATTTTGATTGGTAAATTGAATTTTGCAAGCTGATCGAGAGTTCTTTGAAAACGTTCAGGTGTAGTGGCTGCCAAACCTTTGGAGTTTACCTCATCGGATGTAATGGTATGCGCCTGGCAACCAATGCCGCTGATCGGCACACCATTTTTAAGCAAATTCTCAATCTGATTGATGTAAGAACCGGCATTGTAGTTATGCTCAACAAGAACTCCATAATCATTGACATAAAGAGAAACATTCGGATTACCAGCTTTGGCGGCAAATGCCATTTCATTGATAATGCCGTAGCCGAGTCTGCGTCGAAAAAAATCACCATTGATCATTTCATTGTTTAAATCAAACTCACTGATGCGGTCTTTAAAATGACAGGTAACATCCATTGCTCTACTGATCACTTTTCCTCTCAGCTCATCATTGTTTAATTCTTTCAGCCATTCCATGTTATATTTATCTTTTGCCCAGAAAATACAGTGACCACGCATTGGAATATTCAGCTTATTACAAACCTCCCAAATTCTATCAGCGATTGAATAATCGACGGAATCTTTTTTAATTTCACAATCATACCATTTCAAAGCATTTTCATGTAC